>CAZTIH010000076.1:0-1329 GCA_964613675.1 uncultured Candidatus Competibacteraceae bacterium | reverse complement strand
CCCGCCACTAAATGTTCCAATGAGCTAAAAAAATCCGTTTCTCGTTGCGCAACTTGGCGAAGTTTTTCGGCCGTGGCGCGACTGTGTAGCACATACAGCATGGCCCCGCCGATTAGGCCGCCCAGAATGATGAAAAAGCCGGTGGGCGACAAAATGGCGATGTAAATGAAGCTAAAAATGACGGCAATCAGGCCCTGACAAGCATTAATTAGCAAGACGGCCGATTGAGAGATGAGATTCGCATCTTGCGTCAGGCTGTTGTAAATGGCGCCTTGCGGGGTGTTTTCAATAAAACTGAGCTCGGTACGGCGCAATTTATCGGTTAAGCGCGTGCGGGCGTTGTAAATCGCTTCCTCAACTGCCGCCGTCGCACGGGTTAGGGCAAAGTGTTTGGCGTAAATAAACAGGGCAAGTGCAATGAGGTAGAAGAAAAAGGCCTGGATGTGGAGTTCATCGCTATTCGCCATTTCCACCACACTGTTGATTACCGCCAGCAACAAACCATTGGCGATCCCTGAAACCGCCGCCATCGCCAATAATTGTGCTTTGGGAGCAGCAGTTTCTTGGCGAAAAAATCGCGTGATGGGAGCATTAAGTAGAGACACTGCGCACTTTTCCTAACAAAAAAAGAGCCGCACAGGGCGGCCTTTGGACATGATTCATCTTGTAGCAGACATGGGCCGATTAGGGCTTAGAGGGAGTAGGCGTTGCGGGCTTAGCCGGCGGGTTTGAAGCGGGAGTCGGTTGCGCACTACCTTCGGTCAGGGATTGTGCGGTGGTGGCTACGGCTGCTGCGGCCTTCGGTTGTTCTTCAGCCGCTTTCGCTTTCCCTTCCGTCAGGGCGGCCTCAAAGTGTTGACGGACTTTTTCGGGATCGAAGTCGAGGAAGGTGCCACCGGATTCAAAGTGGGTGACGAAGACTTTGCCCACCGCATAAGTGGTTGCACCACTCAATACGGACATGCTCAACATCCCCGCAAATAAACCAAATCCAGGGATCATCTTCGCCATGCTGCTGCCAATGGCGATCGCCCCGTTCGTCGTGACGACACCTCCCACTAACGAGCCGATTGCTGACTTAACGAGTTGGCGTGAGAACGGGATGCCGTATAGGTTTGCGAGGCTGTGAACCATCTTAAGTTGCACACTAGTAAGTAGGACTAAATCTACTAGGGGAACGGGGACACAGGCGCCAACCATCGCGCCAATCATGTAATCTTTAATGATCGAGTTAGCTTTGTTGAGCCGCTCGCTTTCCGTGAGAGCAGGACGAGTATTGGTGGCGAGGACTTGGGAAGTCGCGTCGGTCATAAGGGTTACCTCAGGCAA
>CAZTIH010000075.1:0-12144 GCA_964613675.1 uncultured Candidatus Competibacteraceae bacterium | reverse complement strand
GTCGGTACACGGCCCATTCCGTAAGACCATCCCCATTAAAATCGCCAACTATCGGTAAATCCCCGATTTCACCCGCAATCTGACATTCTACTGCTTCCTCCAAATGGAGATCGTTATTCCAATCAATGCACAGTTGCGCCGTGGCAGAACGGTAAATGGCGAGATTTACGCGACCATCGCCGTTCCAATCGCCAATAACGGGTAAATCTCCTGATTGCCCAAAAGTCAGCGATTGACCTTCCTCAAACTGAAAGATGCCTTCTCTATAGGCACCCAACTGTGGCTCTTCCCCAAAATCCACCACGAAAGGAATGACTTTTTCTCCCGTAATTGACCAAGATTGAGGCGATTTACCCTCAAATAACCACAAATTAGGGGCTCGCCATACCCCTATGCGATCCCCATAAACACGGGATGATGTCCCCCGTTCACCGCGAACATGGGGAGTAGAGGGGGTTAATCTCATGACTGGCGCAAGCTGTAAGGGAATAATGTCCGAAGTCGCGTAACGGAGAGAAGTCGGGCGAAATGAACGAAAATCGTCAAAAAATAATCGACTTGCGACCAGATTTTTGAGCGGTTCGGACCGCACGCCAATTCCCCCAAAACTGGTCCGTACCACCCCAAAGCGGATGTAATCCACGCCTCGCGGACTATTTAACGCGGTTTCCGTAAACACCGTCTCACCATTCAATGAGATGGACAGTTCGCCGTTACCATTCCCTGAACGAAATGTCGCCCCCATTCTTACCCATCCGCTTAATAACGGCCCGGGTAGATTTCTGACATCGACGCCATTTTGCCAGTAACGCCAGTTCAATCGCGGTCCGCTGGTCTCTTTTTTGGTCAATAGACTGAAAAGGGGTTGACCGTCCACATCATGGGCCATGAACACGGTAAAGTCGCCAATTGCCGCCAATTCATCGGCAAAAAGGGCAAAATCCACTTGGTAATGCGCTTCGTTGCTCGGCGAATTATCCTGGACAAACCGCAGGGCCGTCGTTTCCCGATCCGCTATCGGTAATGCCAATGCGCAATCCCCTTCAATCACGCGAAATCCCTGCTCAAGTCCCCCCAAATGCGCGGTTGTAATACCAACACTGGCAGACCAGTTCGCAACCGTACAGGCGAGAACAGGGGAGGGAAATAAGGAAATCAGCGTCAAAACCCTGAACAGGTGCATATGACCTCCTCGGTTAAGTTGCGAACCACACCCTAACTTCGTCAATACCTTCAATACCGCCATACACTTCATCACCTCGCTGAATCGGCCCTACACCCGCCGGCGTCCCGGTAAAAATTAAATCGCCGGGCTGCAACTCATAATAATTGGACAGCTCCGCAATGATTTCGCTAACCGACCAGATCATTTCGTTCAAATCCCCGTTTTGCCGCACTTCATCGTTGACCGCCAACCAAATCCGCCCTTCCTCGCGGTGCCCCACATCCTCTACCGGGTGAATCGCCGAACAAGGCGCTGAATTGTCAAAACCCTTGGCCGTATCCCAAGGCTTACCCTGTTGACGGGCAATTTGTTGGAGATCGCGGCGCGTCAAATCAATGCCTACGCCGTACCCAAAAATCTTGTCGAACGCCTCGTGGGGCGCAAATTTCGTCCCCCCCTCCCCCAGCGCCACGACCAATTCGATTTCGTGATGGAGGTTTTGCGTGGACAGCGGAAAATCAATCGTCGCCCCCGACGTCACCACCGCATCGGCCGGTTTGTGAAAGAAAAACGGCGGTTCCGGCTGATCGAAACCCATTTCCTTAGCGTGATCGGCGTAATTGCGGGCTACACAGTAAATGCGATGCACCGGAAACCATTCGTCCCGATGAGCAATTGGCAACGCAGGCAGGCGGGGGGGGGGAATGGCGTATTTCATAAAAGCTCCCTTGTGACCTCTTTAACGAATGTGTTAACACGCGCCTCTTTTTAACATTGGCGATGTAACCATGTCTCGTTGGCTACTCATTGTCTTGGGCGTGTGGGGGGCAACTCCCGTTCACGCTGAAGTGATCTTTAAGGTTCACCATTTTCTGCCCGCCACATCCACCGTGCAAAAACAACTCCTCGAACCGTGGTGTGATCGCATTCAAACGGCGAGTCAAGGCCGAATGCGCTGTCGGATTTTCCCCGCCATGCAACTCGGCGGAGGCCCCGCCCAACTTTTCGATCAAGTCCGCGATGGTGTAGTCGAAATCGCGTGGACTTTACCGGGCTACACGGCGGGACGATTTCCCCGTGCTGAAGTCTTCGAGCTGCCGTTTATCGCGACGACAGCCAAAGCGACCAGCCAAGCCCTGAATCACTTTGCCAAACAACATTTAACCGAAGAATTTGGCGAAATTCACCCTCTCCTGTTTCACGTACACGCCCCCGGTGCCTTTCACTTACGGCGGCCCGCCAGAGGACAACGCGACCTCAACGGATTGCGTTTACGGGGACCCACCCGTTTGAGCACGCAAATGTTGGCAGCATTTGGCGCGACCCCAATCAACATGCCCGCCAATCAAGTGCCCGAGGCCCTCACGCGGGGGGTGATTGAGGGCGCGTTACTGCCCTTTGAAGTCACTCGCAGCTTGCGCATTTTAGAGCTGGCGCCCAATCACTTGACGGTGGACGGTATTTACACCGCAGTGTTTTTGTTTGCCATGCACAAACCCACTTACGACGGGTTGGCCCCCGAACTGCGCGCCATTATCGACGCCCACAGCGGACTGAAATTGGCCGAAGAGATCGGTCAGGTGTGGGATGAAATCGAGGAAATTGGCAAACAGGAAGCGCTCAAACGCGGTAATCCCCTCATCGCTTTAGAGACTCAAGGGTTTGTCGAATCCAGTCAGATCGTCGTAGAGCAGTGGCAAACAGAGATGGCTCAACGCGGCATTGACGGAGAGGCGTTACTTGAGGAAGCGCGTCGGCTCGTTCAACAGTTTACGGTGGACTAATCCTTGTTGCGACGCGGGTTGACCCACGCCACCCGAGGATTAACGGGGATGGTCTATGGTTGGGCGATTCTCGGGGGACTCGCATTGTTGTTGGGGGCGGGCGTGATGACGACGAGCGTTTTGGGGCGTTACTTCTTCAACCGCCCGTGGCTCGGCGACTACGAAATTTTGGAACTCGCCACCTTATTTGCGGCCAGTGCGGCGCTCCCCTGGGGACAACAACAACAGCGGCCCTCGCGAATGGGGGCGTTGATGGTTTGCACCATTGGGACGATCTTGAGTTGGCGGGTTTTGGTGGGGGGGATGGAGGCGTTAAACCGTCAAGGCCAGTCGATGATGTTGCAAATCCCCGATTACATTGGATTTTTCCTGGCCACCCCGGGATTAATTCTCCTTGCCTTAGTGGGATTGATGCAGCTCTTTCCGTATGAATGATCTGACGACTGCTCTGTTGGGCTTTATCGCGCTATTCGTCCTAGTCCTTGGACGCATCCCCATAGGCGCGGCCCTGTACTTGGTGGGCGCCACGGGTTACCTCTACTTAGATAGTCTCCATTCACTGCTTAACCTCTTGAAAACCCTTCCAATTTACCGCTTGAGCAGTGGCAGTTTGGCGGTGCTGCCCCTGTTTGTGTTGATGGGCCAATTTGCGGCACGGGCGGGGTTGGGAGAGGCGTTATTTCGGGCCGCACGGGCGTGGTTTGGACATTGGCCAGGGGGCGTTGCCTTGGCGGCGATGGGCACCTGTGGCGGATTTGCCACGGTATGCGGGTCATCTTTGGCGACGGCAGCGACGATGGGACGCATTGCGCTCCCCGATTTGCGACGGCAAGGCTACCCCCCGGCCTTAGCGGGAGGACTGTTAGCCGCTGGGGGAACCTTGGGGATTTTGATTCCGCCGTCAGTGGTGCTCGTGGTGTACGGCTTGTTGGCGGAACAGAACATCGCGGTGTTATTTACGGCGGCCCTCTTTCCGGGACTGCTGGCCCTGTTGAGTTATGGGGTCGTCATTGGGTTATGGGCCTGCGCACATCCGTCATCAATGCCCGCGTTAGAACGGAGCGATTGGGCTACGCGCTGGCGAACGCTTTGGCAACTCAAATCCTTGATTTTATTAGTTGGACTGAGTGTTGGGGGACTGATAGCGGGGGTATTCACGCCGACGGAGGGCGCAGCGGTCGGGGCCATCATGGCGTTTGGACTCGCGATGGGAAAAGGTGGCGGACGCTATCTGTTAGATGATCTGAGTGAGGCATTACAGATTTGCGGATTTATCTATTTCATTCTGTTAGGGGCTGATCTTTTCAACAGTTTTTTAGCCCTGAGCGGGTTACCAAGCGTTTTAGCGGATGAACTGGCGAATTTACCCGTCTCTCCGCTCGTGATCTTATTGCTGATGTTGTTGATTTATCTGCTATTGGGCTGTGTGATGGACAGTCTCTCGATGTTGCTGCTCACGCTCCCTTTATTCCTACCGGTGCTCACCCAACTCGATTTTGGCATGTCATTTGACGACACCCGCATTTGGTTTGGAATTTTGGCGTTGATTTGTGTGGAGATGGGGTTAGTGACGCCGCCTTTTGGACTCAATGTGTTCGCGATTCACCGCCAAATGCCCGAAGTCCCGTTGTACGCCATTTTTCGCGCCGGGTTACCCTTTTTAGTCGCTGACTGCTTGCGTTTAGGGCTACTGATTGCGTTTCCGATATTGGTGATCGGTTGGCATTGATTTGGCGACCGTTTTTAACCCCTCAAAACCGAACCTGCGGACGAGATGTTTTTGTACAACGCCGCGCGTTATCGTTTTTTGCTGTCATTTTGCGGGTTTTCCATGCCACTTTCTGATTTTTCGCACGCCCGAATTTTAGTATTGGGCGACATCATGTTGGATCGCTACTGGTCGGGGCCATGCCAACGCATTTCGCCCGAAGCTCCGGTGCCGATCGTCCAGGTTCAGCAGGAGCAGGACCGTTTAGGCGGGGGCGCAAATGTGGCCCGCAACGCCGTTCATTTGGGAGCGCACGCCTGTGTACTCGGGCGACGAGGAACGGACGCGGCGGGAGAACGACTACGCGCACTGTGCGACGAGGCGGGGATTGAAAATCATTGGATCATCGACGGCCCCACCACCCTGAAATTACGCATTCACAGCCGTCAACAGCAGCTCATTCGCGTGGATTTTGAGGAAAAACAGCCCCTGTTGGCGGAACAATGGTTGCCGTTACTCACGCGAGTCAACGCGACTTTTCGTCCCAACGCGCTCGTGTTATCGGACTACGGCAAAGGGGTTCTAGCGGAGGTCGCGCCCATTATCGACTGGGCACGGTCCCACGCGTTGCCGATCTTAATCGACCCGACGGGCAGTGATTACGGGCGCTATCGAGGCGCGACTGTGTTGACGCCCAATGTTGCGGAATTGGAGGCCGCGATGGGACCTTGTCCAAATGACGACAGCTTGTTGCAACGCGGCGACCAGTTGTTGCGCGAACAGCAACTGACGGCGCTGCTGATTACGCGGTCAGAGCGGGGCATGACCCTATTGCGCCCCCATGAAGCACCATTCCATCTGCCCACTCAGGCGCGGGAGGTGTTCGATGTGACGGGGGCGGGCGACACGGTGATTGCGACGCTGGCGTCTGGGTTGGCGACAGGGATGGACTGGCAACGCGCAACGGTGATTGCGAATGCGGCAGCGGGCGTTGTGGTGGGCAAATGGGGAACTGCGACGGCCAGTCGTGACGAACTCGAAGCGATATTGCATCCCCAAGCGCCATTTCACCGCCAGTGCCTCGATGTCAATGCCTTGGTGAAGGCAGTTCAACAGCGGCGGGCGTTGGGTGAAAGGATCGTTTTTACGAATGGCTGCTTTGATTTGCTCCATGCGGGACATGTCACGTACCTGCAACAAGCCAAGGCGTTGGGCGATCGACTCATTGTCGCGGTGAATGACGACTCTTCAGTAGCGCGTTTGAAGGGAAATTCTCGACCAATCAATCCGTTAACTGCACGCATGGCCGTTTTGGCGGGACTGGCCTGTGTCGATTGGGTGACGGCTTTTAGCGAGGACACGCCCCAAAATCTCATCGAACAGTTGGTACCCGACGTGTTGGTGAAGGGAGGGGATTACGCCGTGGAAGCGATTGTGGGCGGCGATTTCGTGCGGGCACACGGGGGAGAGGTGCGGGTATTGCCTTTTTTGACGGGATTCTCGACGACTCAACTCATTGAACGCGCAAAAGATTTACCGTAAATGGCGAAAAATCCACCTGTGAATGAATCGCTGACCGTATGTCTGATCCGTGAGGGGAGTTTGGGGGCGTACCGCGTCCTGGGACTAATCCTATGGCCGCTCCTGACGGGATATTGGCTGTGGAAAAGCCGTTTTGATCCCGATTATCGTCGTCATTGGGCGGAGCGTTTTGGGGGCACGGGCCGTCGCGACGATCATCCCTTGTGGATTCATGCGGTGTCGGTGGGCGAATACCGCGCCAGTCAGAAGCTGCTGGACGCACTTTCCCACGACTTTCCCCTTCACTTGACGGTCACGACGCCGACGGCCCGCCGTTTGGCCGAAGGTCACTCTCCGCTGAGTTACGCGCCCCTCGACAGCGATTGGGCCATTCACCGTTTTCTGGATCGCGTGCGACCGCGTGGGCTGGTGCTCATTGAAACGGAGCTATGGCCTTTGTGGTTACGGGAATGTGAACGGCGAAATCTCCCAATTTTCCTAATTAATGGGCGTTTATCCGCGAGGTCAGCGCGTCGTTACGCCCATACGAAATGGTTATGGCAGGGATGGCTGCGAAATGTCGTGATTGGTGCGCAAAATCGGTCGTCAGCGCGACGATTTCGGTTATTGGGAGCGAAAAATGTAGAAATCACGGGAAATCTCAAATACGACGGGTTATCTATCCCATTCCAAGCGGGGCGGAATTTTCGCGAAAAATGGGGTAATCAGCGTCCAGTCTGGTTATTTGCCAGTATTCATCCCGCAGAGTGGCAAATTTTGCACCCTGGTTTACTACGGCTTTTTAGGAAATTTTCTGACTTGCTTGTGATTATCGTCCCACGCCATCCGGTAAAAATGGTTGATTTGATTAAAAATTCCTTACCTGACGAGATTAAATGTATTCGGCGCACGGTCGGGCAAATTGATCGAGAAACCCAGATTTTACTGGTCGATACCATTGGAGAACTGCCGATTTTCTTTGCTGCCAGTGACGGTGCCTTGATTGGAGGGAGTTTGTGCGATCATGGCGGGCAAAATCCGTTAGAGGGCGCAGCCTGCGGGATTCCCTTACTAATGGGACCATCTCGCCATAATTTCCCCGATATTTGTCAAAACTTGCTTAGAATGGGGATTCTACGGACGGTTAACGGGGATAACTGGGCGGATTTTGCGATTGAATGTCTGCAAACGCCCTATTGCCATACCGACCGAATAATGGCAGCAGAACAAGGATTGCTCCGCCAACAAGGCGCAACGGCAAGAAATTACGACCTCATTTGCCGTACAATGGATCAAGCGCACCGTTGGAGTTGCACTAATAATTGCTCATAAATGCGGGTGAGTAAGGGAAGATCCGTCACCGTCACGCGCTCGTCGATTTGATGGATTGTACCATTGAGCAAACCCATTTCCACGACAGGAATACCGTAAGGGGCAATAAACCGTCCGTCCGACGTCCCGCCATCCGTCGATAATCGGGGAAATTCTCCCGTTTCCCGATAAATTGCCTGCATGACGGCCTGTCTAAAGGGGCCGTCGTGGGTCACAAAGGGTACCCCAGATAACGACCATTCCAACCGATACCCCAACACATGCCCCTGTTCGACTTCTTCATTCAGCAAAACGGTTTCGACGATCTGATGAATTTTGGTTTTGAGCATGTCCACCGTGCTGGCCGGCGAAAATCGGAAATTAAAGCGACATTCCGCCGTTCCGGGGACGACATTCAAGGCACCATTCCCTGCAAGGAAATTACTCACCTGTAGGGAAGTAGGCGGAAAATCCTCATTTCCTCGATCCCAAACCGTTTCACTCCACTGGGCAATGATTTTGGACAAAACAGGAATGGGATTTTGCACCAAATGGGGATAAGCCACATGGCCTTGTTTTCCTTCAATAATTAGATGGCCGTGTAAGGAACCTCGCCGTCCATGCTTAATTTGATCGCCAAGTTTAGCCACTGACGAAGGTTCCCCAATCAGTGCCCCAGAAATCCGTTCTCCCTGCTGATGCAACACGCGCAGGGCGTAATCCGTACCGTGGATAGCAGGCCCTTCCTCATCGCTTGTCAGTAAGAATCCCAAGGAAAATGGGGGATTGGGATGGTGTTTGAAAAAATTTTCGACGGCCACGACCATTGCCGCTAAAGCGCCTTTCATATCGGCAATCCCCCGCCCCACCAATTCGCCATCGCGCAAGGTGGGTACAAAGGGTAAGGAAGACCAGCGATCTAAGGGGCCTGGCGGCACAACATCCGTATGTCCCGCAAATACCCATAATGGCGCGGTATTTCCCCACTTTGCCCACAAATTCACGACTTCACCCGCTTCGATGACCTGAATCGCAAATCCCAACGCCGCGAGCCGTTCCGCAATCACGCCCTGACAACCTGCATCGGTCGGGGTCACGGAGGGCCGCGAGACCAACTCACAGGCAAGGGCAACCGTCGGCTCTTGGTTTAACGCCGTATAACTCATCGTTGGAAAGGATAAAGATTAGGCATTTCAAGAACTTGAGTGAGTTCGTCAAGGGCTTGACGGGTTTCAACAACTAATTGCGGATCCCGTAAATCGTCAAAGGTCAAGCGGTCGCGATAAAATTTTTCGACCCAAGAATTGAGCTGTTGATAACGATCTGGGGTAAGGCGTACCGCATTATTCATTTTTTTCATTTCAAGCTCCGTTAAAACAATTCGATTGCGCAGACAGGCCGGACCGCCCCCGTTGCGCATACTTTCGCGGACATCCAAATAATGAATTGCCGCCACTTGACCCGTTGCCAACCAGTCATCAAGCCAACCACATACTTCATCGTGTTCCTGACACTCCAACGGCGCCACTAAAATCGTCTGGCCATCCCCTCGGCTAAGGAGTTGACTATTAAACAAATAAGTGTTGACCGCGGCTGTCAAGCTCACCCGATCCCGAGGCACGCACGCCAACCGCAAAGTCCCCCCAAACGCTTGTTGTAACTGCTCAATCGTCGCCGCCGAATCGAGGAACGCCTCCTCGTGGTACAGCAATAAATCGCGGTTTCCCACGGCGATGACATCGTTGTGAAACACGCCCGCGTCGATGGCAACGGGGTGCTGCTGTGCAAACACAATCCGTGCCGAATCAACGAGATGGCTACGCGCCACCGCGCAGCTTGCCTCAAAGGTTTGACGGGCTGGATAGCGCTGAACTGCGGTTTGTGTCCAGGTGCCTGCGTGACGTCCGAAGACGAAAAAATGCACCCCCGCTTGTCCGTATTCCCGACAAAATCGGGTGTGATTTGCTGCGCCTTCATCCCCAAGTGACTCGTGGGGGGGTAACGGAGGGTGGTGCACAAAGTGACAATTGTCCGCAAAAATTTTCTGGAAAATCAACGCGGTCTGTTCGACTTCCAAAGTGCGATGAAACTTGCTCTGAAGATTGGCGGGCGTGAAGTGAACCCGCTGATCCGCCGTGTCCGCACTTGGACTCACCGTCACCGCATTCGCCGTCCACATCGCCGACGCCGAAAAACAATTGGCCAACCACTGAGGCGCCGTTTTATAGGCTTTGTCCAAGATCTGCTCGACAGATCCCGTAAATCCCAATCGCGCTAATGTTCCTAAATCAGGCCGTTCGTGGGGGGGCAACACAGCCTGTTCAAACCCCAACTCCATGAGAAACCGCATTTTCTCAAGCCCCTGTTTGGCCGCTGCCTTGGGATTCGAGGGCTGTTGGGCGTGACGCATTGACGCCTGGTTGCCAAACGAAAGCCCCGCATAGTTGTGGGTTGGCCCGACTAAACCATCAAAATTGACTTCAGTTGCCGACATTTAGCCGTCTCTCTTTGAGGAGTGGAGATGCCGATACTTTTTTGCTCACATTTGTTACCATCTGCAAACGAATGCACAATCATTTCTGAGTGAGGGGGGATCTCCCAAGGCCCGTAGGAAAATCCCGCGAGCGCCGTTGAGGTCGCGATCTACGGTAACGCCTTGCGATGTGATTGTCTTCGCGCCACCCATCTTTTTAATTTCACCCGTCCAGCTGGCCGTCTTTGAGGTATAGGCCTCGTTGCAGTCCACGACGGTCTTGCCAATCGCCGCCGCCGACTTCAGACGTTGCTTAAATCGGAAGTGGCAGAACGACAACATGGCTCGCACCGACTTTGCTCGTAGCTTACGGCCCGCTCTCCTCGACCACACAAGTAGGCATCGACATCGAAAAGTCGAGCTCCCCCTGGCGTTCGGATAGACGGAATAATGTTATCATCTGCGTATTTTCTCAAAGAGTTTGGATGTGGTTCAAGGCGATTAACGGCTTTGCAAAGTGGAGCGCAGGCCATGGCGTTAGCTTTGTGTAGTAAACCGTGGTCTATGTTGGCAAATCGGCATCAGTTGGAGTACCCCGCACTTTTGTCGCGGTCGGCGAGTGGTTTGGCGCTAAGGCGTCGCGCCACGTACCACGCGGAACCCGACTTGATTGCTCCGATGGGTGGGGTGATCGAGGTGACGGGCCGCCGATCGCAACCATTCCCCGCTCACAGACCACGATCCCCCACGCATGACGACTAAATCCTCATCGGTCGGGAGGCTACAGGTCGTTGCTGCGGCGCCGTAGGGGTTTTGATACAGCGAACAGGTCCATTCCCACACGTTGCCGTGCATATCAAATAAACCAAATCCATTGGGCGCGAACTGTCCGACGGGCGCAGTGTGCACAAAACGATCCGAACAGTTGCGTACACAGTTGGCTACATTTGCGGGCAATTCATCGCCCCAGGAATAGCGCGTGGTGGTGTGGGCGCGGGCGGCGTACTCCCATTCGGCCTCCGTTGGGAGTCGGTAAATATGCCCGGTTTGTTCGCTCAACCACGCGGTGTAGGCCGCAGTGTCCTGCCAATCGACCCCAATCACGGGACGGGTTCCGCGTCCCCAATTCTGATCGTTCGGGATGGCCCGTTGGGTGTCGCGGGCAAAAGTTTCGTATTCATCAAAAGTGACCTCATACCGACCGATTGCGAACGCATCGAGGGTCACGGTGATTTGGGCTTCGTTAGGCCGTCGGTCAGCTTCCTCCGAGGGCGATCCCAGCGTAAAGGCGGTCGTGGCGGGCAAAACCACCATCTCCGGGCCAAACTGCCCAATGGTCAGTCGATCTCGAAATACCGTTCCTTCGGGCGGTAGCGGACTGACCACGATTTGTAGAGGGACTTCGACGGGGGGCGTTTCTACAGCGGCTTCGATTAGGCGACTCCTGTAGCGGTCCGCAAGTTCTTCGGAGGTGGGCGGGGGCAGTTCAGGCGCGGAAACGGTTTCGGTCACGCGGGAAACGGGTTCATTGACGGCAATTTCGGGTGCGGAAACGGGTTCGGTCACCGCCATTTCGGAACTCAGGGGGCGTTCACTCGATTCGGGTTCGGAAAGCGTCACGGTTGACGGCGCCATCTCATCCACTGAATGGGGCGGCGTGTAAAATAGCCAAGTCACCCCCCAAATCGCGGCCACACCCCCAAGTACCCCTGCCACAATGATCGACAACCGCTGTTTGCCTTCATCGGGTTCGGTGTCCGTTAACGCCCATTCGGGAGATACGTCGGGGGGGGATTGATTGGGGAGCACGGTCTGATGTCGAGGCCGTTCGCTTTTGCGTGACGAGGGTGGGGGCGTCACGACCAGCGGTTTGGGGGAAGTTGGGGGGTTAGAGGTTTCGGTGGGGGGTTGAGCAGCGTCCCGCCAGGCTTGACGTTGGGATTCTAATTCCTCGTGGAGCGCTTCGATTTTTTCTTTTTCACGCGCGATGCGGTCAGCGAGACTTTCTTGACCATCATTCGCGGGCGGGTCGCGGAAAGGGGGCATAGCAGGCTCACGCGTTGAGGGGAGGCCGCCAATTTACGTTAAATGGCTATTTTTCTGAACGGATTCGGCATTAAAACGCCGCCGATACTTTTTTGCTCACAAATGTTACCAACTGCGAACGAAAGCACAATCATTT
>CAZTIH010000074.1:0-12436 GCA_964613675.1 uncultured Candidatus Competibacteraceae bacterium | reverse complement strand
TGACGCTCACTTACACCGATTAGGCCGCAAGCTATTGACCAAAATGCGCGACAAGCCCCGTCCTTCAGGGCGGGGAGAAGGTCAACGTGATGCTGCGTTTCATCGCGCTGTCAAGCCGCTTAATCATCGGTAAAATGCCCGTCACCACTCGGTTTTGAGACTGAGACTAAAGTGGCGCCCTGGCTCGGTGAGTCGGGCCAATGCGGGGTTATCTGGAGATAACCCAATCAGGGTTTCGCTCCACAACCAATGTTTCTGATCGGTGAGATTAAATACCCCCGCATTCAAAACGGTATGTCGATCAAAGCGGTAGTACGCGAGTAAATCGAGTTTGCCGTACCCCGGTGTTCTAAACTGGGGATTGTTGCCACTAGCCACCTGGGTTTTACGGCGCGTCACCGTCCAAATGAGTTCGCTCCCCCAGGTTTGGCTCGGGTGATCATAGGCCAGTCCCAAAATTCCCTTGAGGGGATCAATGCTGTTGAGGGGCTGGTTGAGTTCTTCATCGGTGCCCTTGGCGTAAGCCAGGCTGGTACGTAGACGAAAATTGGCTAAGGGATCGCTCACCTGCCGCAAGTTCACATCGCCTCGTAGCTCGGCTCCGCTAATCTCAACCCGACCTCGGTTGCGCGACTGAAACACTTGAAAACCGTCCTCGGGATCAATGCCCACAAACGCTAGGGATTCAATGAAGTTCTTGTAGCGATTGTGGAAAATACTGAGATTCAAGCTCCCCAAAGCGGAGGCGCCCCGAAGCCCCAATTCGACGCCACGACTGGTTTCGGGCTTGAGATTGGGGTTTGGAATGGCTCGATAACGACTCGCAATGTTGGCAAATCCCACATTCACATCATCATAAGCTGGTGCCCGAAATCCCTCAGCGTATTGGGCAAACAGTCCCCAAACTGGATCAAACTGGTAAACGGCCCCTAGCTTGAACGAGAACGCCGAATCACTGAAATCTTCCACAGGCGGCGAACCGGGGTTACCTGCAAAATAATCTGGGTCGTTCTGCTGGGGATCGAGAGAGAAATAATCGAATCGCAAAGCGGGGGTGATCCGTAGGGCGTCGTTCAAAAACCCGATCTCATTTTGCACAAACGCCCCGACGTTAAGCGCCGTCGTTTTGGGAAAAGCTTTGGTGGGGAAGGGCGTAAATTCGGGAATCGGTTGACCGGTATTGGCGTTCACGGTATCGCCAAGCCGCAAATTATCGCTTTCCGTGTGCCGAATCTCTCCCCCGTAAGTCACTCGATGGGGTACGCCCCCAAGGGTGAGATTGCGATTCAACTGGACGGTGGCCCCAGTCACCGTTTGTTCAAATTCCGAAGTGCGCGTGCGAAATGCGTTGGCTGTCGGATTAGTACTCAAACGGGTCTCTTTAGTGACTTGGGTCGCATCGGTGTGTTGGCGATACAATTGGACTTGTAACTCATCAAACAGGCCCGTGTCGGCTTGTAAACGATAGGCGACGCTTAACCGCGTCCGTTCCCGCTCGTCGTCACCGCGAAGACGGTCGGTAGTAATCCCACGCACCGTCACGCCCATCGCCGATTTAGCTGTCGTCAAGGTTTCTCCCCGAAGATAGTCCACCATAAACTTAATTTCTTGATTTTCAGAAGGTTTTAGAACGACTTTGCCGAGCACATTGTGATCGAGGCGGTCGAGGGGGTCGGCTTGTTCCCGTTGGGGGCCAATGCCACCGCGTCCCCCAAAACTCTGGGTTTCTTGTCCGTCCCGACGGCTATAAACCACCATCCCTTGCACGGTTTCTGTGGGATTTTGAGCCGCTACTGTTGCGGTGCCTTGCCATTCTCGGTTTCGACTGGCGTAGGCCGCTTTTGCCGATAGATAGTAATTTTGATTAAAAACGCCTAAGTAGTCATCGGGATCTTTAGTGCGAAACGCAACGATTCCCCCTAACGCATCGCTGCCGTAGAGCGCCGATCCAGGGCCACGCACAATTTCGAGGGTCTCAATAACATCCAGGTCGATAAAATCTCGGTTGGTGTTCTGAAACGGGCCAAAGGAAAACTCATCGTTAATGGGGATGCCGTCGATTACCGTTAACACTCGATTTCCTCCAATCCCACGAATCCGGAATCCAGACAATCCAAAACGCCCCTCGCTATCTACGGCAATCCCGGGTTCATAACGCACCGCATCGGCAATGTTTTGCGACAGCGTGCGGTCGAGTTCACTGCGCGATGTGACAGTCACGGTGCCCGGCACATCTCGCAAGGCTTGAGCCCGTCGAGTCGCCGTAATCGTGATCTGATCGAGAACAGTCAGCACTTCGGCGGTTTCTTCGGTGAAGTCCAGAATTTCGGCGTCAAGGGGAGGTTGTGCAACGGCCACTTCCCCCGATAGCCATAGGCCCACGCAATAGCATTTCCACTTTTTATTCAAAAATCGCATATATTTTAGGTCTCTTAATAGAACAGTGCTTCAATAATGCAAAGCATTTTCACCAAGAACCGATCTAAATGCGAGTGGGTTGCAATTGACAATCTTTGTGTTATGCGAATAAATTGCGTTTGCGATGCCGAATTGACTTACTTTCACTAAGTAATTAACGCAGTCAATTGCGTTAACGGCGTCGGTTAATTCTGAAACTCAAGAGGTAATAATCTGATGAAATGGCAAGTTGGGCTGATTTGTAGTTGGTTCGTCGTCGCGGGCACGGCGCAGGCACAGGGCGTGGTGAATATCTACAACTCACGTCACTACGGATCGGATGAAATTCTGTACGCGGGCTTTACGCAGGCGACGGGCATTCAAGTGAATGTCGTGGAAGGCAGCCATGATGCGTTGATTCAGCGACTTGCCTCCGAAGGCGAAAATACCCAAGCCGACATTCTGATTACGGTGGATGCCGCCAGATTAGCCTTAGCCGCCTCGCAAGATTTACTCCGCCCCGTCACCTCACAAGTTCTTCGCGAATCTGTGCCTGAACATCTCCGCGATCCGGGGGGCTTGTGGTACGGGATTTCGATGCGTGCTCGCGTGTTGATTTACGCCAAAGATCGGGTCGATCCTAGCGAATTAAGCACCTACGAAGCCCTCGCCGAACCTCAGTTTCGCGGCCGTATCCTGACCCGTAGCAGTAGCAATGTGTACAGCCAAAGTCTGTTGGGATCGCTGTTGAATGTTCATGGCGCGGAAGGGGTAGAAGCGTGGACCCGCAATTTTGTAGCGAACTTTGCTCGTCCCCCTGAAGGTGGGGATACGGATCAGATTCGGGCCGTCGCGGCGGGCGTCGGCGACATCGCCATCTCCAACACCTATTATTTAGGCCGCTTAGTGGGTTCCGATAAACCCGAAGATCAAGAAGTGGCGGCGAAAGTCGCGGTGTTCTTTCCCAACCAAGGCGACCGCGGCACGCATGTCAATATCTCGGGCGTTGGCATGACACGGCACGCCCGCAACCCCGAAAATGCGTTGAAATTGATGGAATATTTAGTGACTGAAGGCCAGCGGTATCTTGCTGATGTTAACTTTGAATATCCCGTCAACCCCACCGTCGCACCCCACCCCGTCCTACAAGCCTTTGGTGAATTTGCGCAAGATCGCTTGAACGCCGCCACTTATGCCGCCAACGCCGTTGAAGCGATGAAAATTGCCGACCGTGCCGGATGGAAATAAAGTCCTCCCCTAAATCTAATAATTTTTATGAGATGAGTTTAAGTTGAATACTTCGACCCTGACTGCCCCCGTTCTCGGGGGTTTTTCCGTTATAAAAAATCGCTTTTCATGGGGACTGAGCTTGGCGCTGGGCCTCGTTTTTTGCGTGACCCTGCCGCTCATTGCAATTCTGAGCTATGTCCTCATGTCCGCCGAGGGCGTGTGGGGACACCTTTTTGAGACCCGTCTGCGCGAATATGTGACCAATACGGTGTGGTTGACCGTGGGGGTGGGCGGAACCACCCTCGTGGTTGGCACCCTGACCGCCTGGTTAGTGACGATGTACCGCTTTCCAGGGCGTTCGATTTTCCAGTGGCTTCTCGTACTGCCCCTCGCGATGCCGGCTTATGTCTTGGCGTACACCTATACCGATTTTCTTCAAGTGACCGGCCCGCTCCAGACCCTGCTTCGCGAGGTCACGGGGTGGGGCGTGCGCGACTATTGGTTTCCGCGCATTCGTTCGGTGGAAGGGGCGATTTTTGTGCTGTCCATGGCGCTTTATCCCTACGTTTATGTCGCGGCGCGGGCGGCGTTTATCAGTCAATCGCGGTGTTTATTAGAGGTCAGCCGTTCGTTGGGATATTCCCCGTGGGGAACCTTTTGGCGAACCGGTTTACCTTTGGCGCGCCCCGCAATTTTAGCGGGAACCTTATTTGTGATCATGGAGAGTCTGGCGGATTTTGGGGCAGTGGCTCACTTTGAGGTTCACACCTTCACAACGGGCATCTATCGCACGTGGTACGCCTTCGGGAATCCCGCCGCCGCCGCACAATTGGCTTCGGTATTGTTGTTATTTGTGTACGGGCTGTTGGTGCTCGAACGCTACACCGAGGGACAACGCCGTTTTGCAGACACCACCACGCGCTATCACCCCTTGCCGCCGGTCACCTTGACGGGGGGAAAACAGTGGATTGCGACCCTGTGCTGTTTGTTACCCGTTACTTTGGGCTTTCTATTGCCTGGCGCCGTTCTATTAGCGATGTTCTGGACCGCAGAACACGGCATTAGCGCTTGGCGACTGTGGCAATTGAGCGTTAACACCGCGATTTTGAGTTTGGTGACGACCCTCATCGTGTTGGGGGTGGCGAGTGGTGCGGTGTACAGCGTGCGACGGGGGGGCTATGCGGTACGTCGGAACCTATTGCGGGTGGGTATGTTGGGTTATGCCACCCCAGGGATTGTGATTGCGGTAGGGCTGCTGATTACCTTGGGAACAGCGGATCACTTTTTGAGTGGTTGGGGAATTTTGCTGTCAGGGTCCATTTTTGCGGTGGTTTATGGCTGTACGGTGCGCTTTTTTGCGGTGGCGTATGGCCCATTGGAAGCCGGGTTTAAGAAGGTACGGCCCCATTACGAGGATGCGGCCCGCAGTTTAGGGGCGACCCCCGACCGCATTGCCCGCAAAATTCACTGGCCGTTGATGCGGGGAAGCGTTTTAAGTGCAGCGCTTTTGGTATTTGTGGATGTCATGAAAGAACTGCCGGTCACGATGATTTTGCGCCCGTTCAATTTTGATACGTTAGCCGTGTTTGCGTACCAAATGGCGTCGGATGAACGGTTAGATGGCGCGGCAGGCCCGTCCCTCGTCATCGTACTGGCGGGCTTGATCCCGGTGATTTTGTTGTGTCGAGCGATGTCGCGATCTCGAACGACGGAAACGCACCTCACTCAGGATCCCTGTGAATGAGTGCGCTCATGTTTTTAGGCGTCACCCAGCAATTTGGCGCGTTGACGGCATTGAATAATGTGTCGTTACAGGTCAATCAAGGGGAAATCATGTGTTTATTGGGACCGTCGGGCTGTGGGAAAACGACGGCATTACGTATTGCCGCCGGGCTTGAACGACCTCAACAAGGCCAGATTTTCTTGGGCGGTCAGCAGGTGTCTGGAGAGGGGCTATTTGTCCCGCCCGAAAAGCGTCGCACGGGCCTGTTATTTCAGGATTTCGCGCTATTCCCCCACCTGACGATTGGCGAAAATGTGGCGTTTGGGCTTCATGCGTTGCCCTCGGCGATGCGTCAAAAGCGCGTCGATCAGTGGTTAGCGCGGGTTGGGTTGGCGCACAAGAAACAAGGTTATCCCCATCAGCTCTCGGGGGGAGAACAACAGCGGGTGGCGTTGGCACGGGCCTTGGCCCCCGAACCCGCCATTTTGTTGTTAGACGAGCCGTTTTCCAATTTGGACACCCAACGGCGTCATCAAGTGAGAGACGAGGTATTGCATGTCTTGAAGGAAATCGGGGCCTCGGCGCTCATGGTGACCCATGATCCAGAGGAAGCGCTGTTTATGGGGGACCGAATTGCGTTAATGGATCACGGACAAATTTTGCAGGAAGGGGCCGCCCTAACGCTGTATCGGCAACCGAAAAATCGCTTAGTGGCATCATTTTTTGGGGAAACCAACCTCATAGAGAGCACCGCAGCGGGGGGCTTTGCAAAGAGTCCGTTTGGGCGACTACCCACGCCCCTTGAGGGAGAAGTGGAGATTTTAGTGCGTTCGGAGGCCATTCAACCGCGCTTAAGAATGCCGCATGAGGAAGGGGGAAGTTTGCCTCAAGCGGAAATTAAGACCGTCCGTCAGTTGGGCCGTAACAGTTTATTGCATTTGAGAACTTTGCCAGACACGACGGGCTTTGATTGCCACTTACATGCCCGCGTTTTTGGGAACAGTTTGTTGCAAGTGGGCCAACAGGTGGCATTGGAGTTAACCCCCGAATTAGCCTTTATCTTCCCCAAATCGGAACCGCTTATGTTGCCATCACCCGTTGCCAAAAGTGGGACATGAATTGCGGATCGCGTTTGGCTTCCACCTGTTCCCATTGGGGATACGCTGCCTTAAATCGTGTCCCTGACCACCGCGCATCCTTTGCCGGGTAAATGGCTCCCCCTGCCTGTGCCACGACCTCGTCTAACTGATCGAGTAAATCCAAGGTACGTTGGCCCTGAAAGGGAAAATCCAAGGCTAATGTCACCCCTGGACGCGGAAAGGACAGTGCCCCGACGCTGGGATGCGCCCCAAATGCCTTCAAGACGGCCAAAAATGAACCTGCACCGGATTGGGCAATGCGGGCGAGTTGTTCGCTCACCGCCGACCGCCAATGCTCCCACGGCACCACACTTTGGTACTGCAAAAATCCTTTGGGGCCGTACAACCGGTTCCAATGCAAAATCTCGTCGAGCGGGTAGAAAAAGGGCAGAACGTGTTGCGTCGTTCGAGTGACATCGGCCCACTGCTTGCGGTAATACGCCGCGTTGAACGCCCGTAAACTGAGTGAATTGACGAGCGACATAGGGGGTGTCATTGGCATGGAGAGAGTCCAGCGCGGCGGCTGCGCCAACGGACGCCGTAACGCACTTCCATGATTGCCCGCCATAAACAAGCCACGTCCCACCTGCCGCCCCGTCGCTAGACAGTCAATCCACGCCACCGTGTACTCAAATCGCGCATCTGACGCCTGACATAGGTCGTGAAATTCGCCCAATTCGCGAAACCGCGTCGTCTCTACCTGCATCGACGGACTGCCCACCGGCTTCAAATCCAGTTCGACCCACGTGATCAAGCCCGTCAACCCTAACCCGCCCACGGTGGCCGCAAACCAATCCGCGTTCGACCTGGGGCTGCACACCAAACGCTGTCCATCGGAACGCAACAATTCAAATTGCCGTATGTGGTGGCCGAAGCTCCCGGCGCGATGGTGATTTTTACCGTGGACATCATTCGCAATCGCCCCGCCAAGGGTCACAAACCGCGAACCGGGCGTGACCGGCAGAAAAAATCCTTGAGGCAACGCCAAGTCGATCACCTCCGACAGCAATACCCCGGCCTCTGCCCGTAACCGACCTGTCGTGCGATCAAACGCAATAAACCGATTGAGGGGTCGTGCATCGAGTAAGTAACCCGCGTTTGGCGCTAAACAACTGTCGCCGTAACTCCGACCGTTCCCAAACGGCAAGGCGGGTTGTAACGGCGGCAGAGGGATGTGGCGAGAAGTAAGGCGATGGGACGTTTGGGATAGGCGCGGATAACGGCCCCAAGACTGGTAGCGCATGGTGTGAGGGTCCGTAAGAGACGAGAACCGCAAGGGTAACGCAGAAATTAACCAAGAATGAGGGGTATCGCGGGCCGATGAGGCGATGGGTTCTTGACTTAAATGCGCGACAAGCCCCGTTTCTGAGCACGGGGAAGGAGCGCGTGACTGGGAATATTGATAGCGCAAATAGTTAGGGTAAAAACACCACAAACTTGTGGCGACCCACGAGGTTAAGAGGAGTCGCTAACTTTTGGCGATCTGAACCACGCATTAGAGGGGTTGCAAAGCTTATGAACAACAAAGGCCTCATCGGATCTGCCAATCGTTTGATCCGCAAAACGGCTGAGACTCAGATAGTACTCGCCGCAATTGGTGGAGCCGCTAGAGCCGCTACTACGCAATTTGGGCAAACCGTGATTGTGGCAACCACCACCACAACGACCACAACGACCACAACGACGACTGCCACAGGCATTATGGGCTGGCTGGGATGTACAACCACCACAACGACAGTGGCAACAGTGGCGCTTCCTGTGGCGGGCATCGTCGTTGCGGGGGGGTTGCTTGTGTATGGCGGCTACAAAGCTTACCGGGCGCTGAGTAAATCTTAAGCAGAACTCAGGGCGGCAATTGTCCCACCGCAGATTGTCGTAACGAATGGTGCAGCCTTCCCCTCCCTGAACGAACGGCGGGGTTTGCCGCGCAATCTGGATCACAACCTCCACTCTCTGCGCTTCAATGCCTGAATCATTGAGTTGTAAGCTGTTTTCAGGACACCCATTGTTCACGAGAAGCGACTGAAATTTATCGGTCGTGAACCGGTTTGATAGGCGAATTTCCCATCACCGACGCCTTACTTTGTAGCGACCTATTACGCTATAAACCCTGCTCACACGATAGGTTAATCCTAAAAATAACCCCGTCTTACAGATAAAAATAAGGATAACGATATGTTTGAAGCCGCCGAAGTGGGTCGCAAGATCAGTAAAGCGCTTTACAAAACCCAAGTCCCCGAATTACGGGCCCAGTTGTTACAAGCACAATTCGCGCTCAGTCAAACCAAAACCCCGGTCATCATCATTATTTCGGGCGTGGATGGGGCGGGACGCGGCGATGTGGTCAACGCCCTCAATGAATGGCTCGACCCGCGAGGAATCGAAACCATCGCCATCGACACGCCTACAGATGAAGAACGGTCACGGCCTTACTTTTGGCGCTATTGGCGACAGCTGCCCGCTCGGGGACGGATTGGGATTTTTTTTGGCGGGTGGTACGTCGATCCCATTCAATCGCTGGCGTACGGCGATATTGAACCCACGCAAATGGACGAAATGCTTATTCAGATTCGTCGTTTTGAAACGCTGTTAGTAGAAGACGGCGCCTTAATTTTAAAATACTGGCTACATTTACCGAAAAACGAGCAACAGCGCCGTTTACAAAAATTGGCCGACGATCCCGACACGCGACGCAGTGTTTCTGAACGGGATTGGAAACATGTCAACTTGTACGAAGCATTTATGCACGCGGCGGAACGAGCGATTCGTCACACCGACTCGGGGAATGCACCTTGGCAAATGGTTGAATCCACGAATGCCCGCTATCGAGACCTAACCGTTGCCCAAAGCGTGTTGGCGAATCTCAATCAAGTCCTAGCCCAACAACAAGCGGATGAATTTTCACGGAAAAATCGACCGCCCACCGCAGCTATCAGTAATTTCAATGCCGGTGAAAAAACCCGTACCGTGTTAGACAGGGTCGATCTCAACCAAACGATTTCTGAAAAAGACTACGAAAAGCAACTTAAACGCTATCAAGGGCAACTCCACCGTCTCGTATGGGAAGCTCATCGGCAAGCGCGTTCTACGCTGCTGGTCTTGGAGGGGTGGGATGCGGCGGGAAAAGGGGGCTGTATTCGGCGGATGACCCAAGCGATGGATGCCCGTTTGTATCAGGTCATTTCCACTGCGGCCCCGACGGATGAAGAGCGCAACCATCACTATTTATGGCGTTTCTGGCGACATGTTCCGCGTGCCGGCCGCGTGACGATTTATGATCGTTCATGGTATGGGCGGGTTTTGGTCGAGCGAGTAGAAGAATTTGCGACGGAAATGGAATGGAAGCGTGCGTATTTAGAAATTAACAGTTTTGAAGAAAATCTGGCGAAACACGGCGTGATTGTCCTCAAATTCTGGTTACACATCGACCCCGATGAGCAGTTAAAACGGTTTCAAGAGCGAGAAACCATCCCTTACAAACGCCATAAAATTACCGAAGAAGATTGGCGCAATCGGGATCGGTGGGAGGATTATGTGATGGCGATTGACGATATGGTCGCCCGAACGAGTACCGAATTTGCCCCTTGGATTTTGGTCTCGGGGAATGACAAGCGGTTTGCGCGTTTACAAGTGTTGCAAACCGTGTGTCTGCATCTGGAAAAAGAACTGGGCTTGTCTGAAGACCCCCCAAGTCCACCCAAAAAATCGAAGTCCAAATCCAAATCCGCTTGATATTTTGGCGCCCAAAGGAAAATCCCACGGGCGTTTCTATGATGGCGATGGCGCCGATTCGATTAGAAACCCAGCGTCGGGGCCGTCGGTTTCATCGCCCATGAGAGGCAATCAACACGATGATGAGGGTGGCTAACCCCATGAGGTGGCTCAAGCGGTCTTGAATCGCAAATACAATGGGATCGTCGTGCATTTCCCCCCGATGGGTAATGAACCACACCCGTGTGATCCAGTAGAGCAGCAGGGGGCATAGGCTCCACAACAACCAGGGATAGCGATATAGAGCCAAAACTTCCGGACTCTTAATGTACAACGCCAAGACCAATACCGCGCAGTAACCCGATACCGCACCTAGTTCTCGTAATAACGCTTCGTCACCTTTGGCATAGCCGCGCCCAACCACCTGTCCTGCATCGGGGGGCAAGGCCGCGAGTTCTGCGTAGCGCTTTACCATCGCTAAACTCAAAAAGAAGAAAATCGAGAAGGCCAACAGCCAAAATGAGGTGAACTGGTTGAGCGCCGCATCCCCGGCCAGGATTCGCAAGGTGTACAGCCCCGCAAGAAATAAGACGTCGATGATGGGAATCGCCTTGCCACAGAACGAGTAAAACAGCGTGCAGCCGTAGTAAAACAACAGAACGGCTACGAATTTCCAACTCAACAGGGAAATGGCCAAGGTGAACGCCAGTATCAAGAGAATTGGAATTAACAACAGTCCCTCTAAAATCTTCAGATGGCCCGCCGCAAAGGGACGGTGACATTTGCGCGAATGCTGGCGATCCGCCCCTAAATCCCATAGGTCGTTCAATAAATACACGCTCGACGCACACAAACTGAAGGCGATAAGCGCCAATCCCGTGGAGACAACCGCATCGAGATGGAAAAATTGGTGTGATGTAAATAGCGGGACAAATAACAACGCATTTTTCGTCCATTGGTGTAATCGCATCGCCCGTAAGACCATTCGCCACCGCGACTCAGTGGGTAAAAATCGCCGAACCACCGTCACTTCGGGTTGTTGCGTACCGACGACCCAAGCCCGCGCGGCCACCGCCCACACCGCTAAATCCGCACGACTGTCCCCCACATAATCAAATCCCCCGCGCCCAAAACGCTGAACCAAAGCCGTCGCTTTTTGGGGCCCTTTGAGCGAGGTTTGGGCGTCACTGGCCATCACGTCATCGAAGAGTTGCAAATGATCGGCAATCGCCATCGCCCATGTCCGTGGGGACGCCGTTGCCAAAATCAGTGAACGACCCTGGGCACGCTCTGCCTGCAATGCGGTTAACAATTCCGTTCGATAGGGCAACTCCTTGGGGTCAATTACGACGCGGGCCGCGATCTGGGCCTTGAGATAAGCGCGCCCCCGCCAGTACCACGGCAATAGCCAAAACACGCACCAAGGCTGTTGTCGCAAGAGGCAAAGAAGCGCTTCAAACAACAGATCCGTTTTTAGGAGGGTGTCATCCAAATCGACGACCAGAGGGGGGGTATTCATGGGCGGTAGCATCTGTCAAAAAATAATCCAAAACAGTTTATTTCAGCGTAATACGAAATTTCGGGAAATCGGGGACTTTCTCTTTGACATTCTCCCCGCCCTAAGAGACGGACGGGGATTGTGGCGCATTCGGGTCACTACATTGCGTATCTTGGATTAACTCGGTGGGGTTAACTCGCTCGTTAACGCGATCTCAATCGCTTCATTGTCCGCAACCGCTAAGACAGGTGCGGTATTCACCAAATCGAAGTGATCTTTTTCCACCGCCGTTGGCGATTCGCGTTGCCACAGCCGCGAGAGCAAAAATCCCCCCAATAGGAGCTGCATCCCCAATACAAACTCGAATAGCCCCGCAGGGCCTCCATACATCATGAGAGTGCTGGCCACCAACGGGCCGATTGCTGCCCCGACGTTATTGGCCAATAACAGTCCCGCCGATACCTCTACATAGTCCGCACGATCCGCATGATCGAAGGTGTGCGCGGCGGCAATGGCGTAGGCAGGGAGCGTAAATGCGCCAAACAAAAATGCGAGTCCCCCCGAAAGGAACCCGCTTCGATGACGACGAGAATTAAAGCGAAAAACGACGATAATCCGCAAATCACCAACAGTAACCCGCGACGGTCAAATAAATCGGAGAGCCGTCCCAAGGGCCACTGCATAAGCGCACCGCCCAAGACGAGGAGACTCATAAATACCGCCGTTTGCGCCACACTC
>CAZTIH010000073.1:0-12850 GCA_964613675.1 uncultured Candidatus Competibacteraceae bacterium | reverse complement strand
AGTGTGGCCGTTGAGTTGGGGGCCGATGTGGACGCCAATGCGTTGCAGCGGGTGTGGTTAGCGGAATTACGCCGCGTGTTGCCCCCCACCGTGACGCAATTTGAGGTGTTTGCGCCGTCGCGATTTGCAGACAGTCGCCGACCGATTTTGCGCGTGGACCTAAGTGGAGGGGATCTAGCCGCATTGCAGGCCGCGTCAGCAGAGATCATGTCGTTGGTCACGGGTTATGGAGGCGTCACCAGTGTGACTACCAGTTTGCGGAGCGGTAATTTGGAGGCCGCCGTGACCCTCAACGAACGGGGTCGTCGATTGGGATTTACGCCGGAATCGTTGGGGCAACAGTTACGAGCGGGTTTACAGGGGATTGTCGTGCGCGAGTTTCCCGACGATGAGGACATCGTGAAAATACGGGTGCGATTGCCCCGTAACGTCTTGGATTGGCGGGATTTTTATGTGCAAACGGCGACGGGAAATTTTGTGGCGGTCAGTGATATTGCCACCATCGACCTGGCCCCGGGGGCGGGTTTGTTGTATCGCCGCAACGGTTTGTTGTTTGCGGATGTGCGCATCGAATACGACAGTACTTTGACCAGCCCTCGTGCGTTGCGTGGGGCCCTTGAAGCCGATGGACTCGACGATATTCGCAATCGTTTTGGCCTGAACAGCGAGTGGGGCGGGGAGCTGTTGGAGCGACAAGCCGCGTTAAATGAGGCATTGAAGGCGGCGCTAATTGCGTCGGTGCTGATTTACGGACTGTTGGCGTTGACATTTGGGCGTTACGACCGACCGTTGCTGGTGATGTCGGTGATGCCGTTAGCGCTGGCGGGGGCGATTGCGGGTCACGGACTGTTGAGTGTGCCGATGAATTTGCAAACCTACGCCGCGTTAATTGGTTTAGGGGGCATGGTGGTGAACGAAGCGATTATGTGGTTTGACGAGCTGACCCGTCTTGAGGCGGAAAACCACGAGGCTTCCTTGGCACAGGCGTCGGCAGGGCGGTTACGCGCCATTTTGTTGACGACTGGGACTACCGTACTGGGACTGTTACCGGTGGTGTTGACGGGCGCAGAAGCCCCGTTAATGCACTCGATGGCGGTGGCGCTCGTCTTTGGATTGCTGGCCGCAGCAATCGGAACGCTGTGGGTACTCCCGGCTATTGTGGCGGTGGCACAGGATATTGGCACGTTCGGGCAATGGATTATGCCTTCGTCGCCGCTAAAAGTTGTTTCAAATAAGTCTCAAGAATAACGGCGGCAGCGATGGCATCTCGTCCGGGGAGGTTGCGACCCGTCGTTCGCTGCCCGGCGGCCAACCGTTCAAGTTGCCATTCATCGGCGGCCCACGATGAGAGATGTTCGTCAATCAGCACGACAGGGCGTTGAAACCGTTCTCGAAGCGCGTCCGCAAATTCGAGGGTCGGTCGAGTATTGGTTCCGTCGCTGCCATCTTGGTGACGGGACAGCCCAACGACAAACTCGGTCGGTTGCCAGTCCGCAATCAGTCGTTGAATGGCGCGCCAATCTTGAGGGGACACGGTTTTAAGGGGACGAGCGGTATAAGTGTGACTATCGCCGACCGCAATCCCCAACCTTTTGTGACCAAAATCGAAGCCCATCAATAGCTTAGGCATGACCCGCATCACTTGAGAGCAGTCGTAAATCGACCCCTATGAGTTTTGCAGCGGCGGTCCAGCGGTCGCGATAAGCCATGTCAAAGAGGATTTCGGGAGTCATGGGGCCGGAGAGCCAAGCATTTTCGGCCATTTCTCGTTCGAGTTGTCCGCTCCCCCAACCCGCATACCCCAAGGTGATGAGTTTCTGTTCGGGGCCTTGATCACACGCAATGGCTTGCAGAATGTCCTTAGAGGTCGTGACGCCGATGTCATCCTGAATAGGCAAGGTCGCGTCCCAATTGCCTAGGGGACGGTGAATGACAAAGCCCCGTTCCCGTTCTACTGGCCCACCGGCGTAGAGCGGAATCTGCGCCGTTTGCTCGGAACGATTGGGAATCGCCAAATGATCCAGTAAATCAGAGAGCGAAAGCCCCAAGGGACGATTAATTACCAATCCCATCGCGCCATCATCATTGTGCTCGCAGAGATAGGTCACCGTGTGATGAAAGTGGCTATCGACTAGAGAGGGCATGGCAATCAGAAACTGATGCCGTAAATAACTGGTTTCGATCATGTTTTTGGCTCCCCACACACAGTTAATCGAACTTGAGTTGCCATTCCCGGGGGATGGTCAGTACATCGTAATGATGTCGAAGTGCAGGCGGAAATGCGTCAAACGGCGCGGCATTTTCGACCAACCGAATCATGGCTTGATCGAGCTGTGGGCGTCCCGATGAACGGGTGACGGTGATGCGGTGGACTCCCCCCTCGGCATTGATCGCCACATCGAGAATGGGGCCCTGTTGGTTACGGCTTAAACGTCGGAGATCGTTTAACAATTGTTCGTTAGCCAGCCGTTCGATGCGTTGCACCCACTGTTCGACATAAAGCTGTTCGAGTCGGCTCATCGAACGTAAATCAATGCGTTTTTCGCGTATGCCCCCTGGGTCAAGTACGGCGAACGTGTCTCCTGTGGTCAAGGGCGCGGGGGCAGTGGGCACCGTGTTGGGGCCCCAATCCTCAAGGCTATTGGTGAAAACAGGTTGAGGTTGACCTGGAGGGGTGGGGAGCGGCGGGCGTTCACCGAATTGATCGTCAAGGGGAGCGGGGGCTTGGGTGTTGAAAAAGTCGATATTGAGACTGCGTACCTGGGTTAGGGGGGGTTTAGGGCGTTGCAACTGAAGACCAATGCCAAAAATCAGCCCCAGATGCACGGCTATTGCGACGAACAGTCCGAACAAAAATCGCGGGTTATTCAGCCACGATGTCATGGGTGTGATCCTTGGGGGAGTTTGGGGCGTTGTTGTAAGCGCATTTCGAGGGTGCTGATGAATTGGGCCGCGACATCGAGACCGACTTGGGCTTTGAGTTCGCGGGCACAGGTGGGGCTGGTGACATTAATTTCTGTTACAAAATCGCCAATCACATCTAATCCCACGAATAACAAGCCCTTTTCTCGCAATGTTGGGCCGATTTGGCTGCATAACCAGCGGTCGCGGTCGGTGAGTTGCCGTGCTTCTCCGCGACCGCCTGCCGCTAAATTGGCTCGGGTTTCGCCTACAGCGGGCAGTCGAGCGAGGGCGTGGGATACAGGTTCGCCGTCGATCATCAAAATGCGTTTGTCGCCGTTCACAATTTCGGGAAGATAGCGCTGAATCATCACGGTGCGGTGATCCATTTGGGTCATCAATTCGAGAATGGTGTTGAGGTTAGGATCATCATGGCGTAGTCGGAAAATCGACTGACCGCCCATGGCATCGAGGGGTTTGATAATGCAATCCCGTTCTTGCGCCACAAATTCCCGTAAGCGCGTTCGATCGCGAGCCACCAGCGTTGGTGGGCAACAGTGGCTAAACCAGAGCGTGAAGAGTTTTTCGTTGACATCCCGCAGAGAACGGGGGCGATTGACCACTAAGGTTTGGCCTTGAGACTGATGTTCGAGCAGTTCGAGCAGTTGGGTCGCGTAGAGATACTCTTGGTCAAACGGCGGATCACTGCGGATAAGAAAAACATCTAGGGTTTGCAAGGGAAGGTACTGCGCTTCGCCCAATGTGAACCAGTTTTGGGGATCATCTCGCACCTGTAACGGACGGACACGGCTCCACAATGCCCCCTGTTGCCAGCACAAATCAGAACGTTCGAGGTAGTGCAGCGACCAATTTTCGGCTTGTGCCGCAAGTAGCAAAGCGAGGGTTGTATCTTTGTAGGGGGTGATATGGGCGATGGGGTCCATGAGAACGGCGAGAGATCGAGACATAAAATTGCTCACTTTATTTTTAGAGAATAAAAGATGGTTAGCAGACGGGGTTTGAGAGAGCAGACATTTTCCCTCGACATTTTGTCAGAGAGCGGGCGCATGGTGACGGGGTTGAGAATGTGTTAAACATCTGCCATTTGCGAGATTAAATGCCGCGTTATGTTGTGTATTGATCAGCCGTTTCGCGCCCTCTCCCACGAGTTTTCCCTTTATTACGGAGACAGTTGTGACCGACGCCCACCCTTCCTCCCCACCCCCCATCAAAGTGATGATTGTGGACGACAGCGTAACGATTCGTCGTGCGGCTGAGACGTTTCTGCGCCGTGAGGGTTATGAAGTCATCACTGCCGACGACGGTTTTGAGGCCCTGCCAAAAATTGTCGATCACCAACCCGATATTATTTTTCTTGACATCATGATGCCGCGTTTAGATGGCTACCAAACCTGTTCCGTGATTAAAAACAACAGTTTATTTAAAGAAATTCCCGTCATCATGTTGTCGAGCAAGGATGGTATTTTTGACAAAGCTCGCGGCAAGCTGGTGGGCTCTGAGCAATATGTTACTAAACCCTTCACCAAGGAGGATCTGCTCGATGTTATCCAACAACACGTGCGCGTCACGTCTTGAGCTATGGCGACCTGTGCGTCACCGTATCTTTGACCCTTTGCGCTTCAGTTGAGAACGCTCCCATGGCCCGTGTCCTAATTGTTGACGATTCACCTACCGAAATTTTCGCTTTTAAGCGGATGCTTGAAGAACAAGGTTACGAAGTCATCAGCGCTAACAACGCTGAAGATGGGGTAACGATGGCAAAACAAGAGCTTCCTAATTTGGTGCTCATGGACGTTGTGATGCCCGGAATGAATGGCTTTCAAGCCACGCGCAAAATTGCTAAGGATCCAGCAACTGCGCATATTCCCGTCATCATGATTACGACAAAAGATCAGGAAACCGATCGAATTTGGGCGATGCGTCAGGGGGCCCGCGACTATGTGGTGAAGCCCCCTGTGGCGAGTGAGTTTTTGGCGAAAATCCGTGCGATCCTGAGTGAAGCGAGTTAACCGTCGTGAAATCAGACAGTCGCCATCCCTTTGACCTGCTATTGGATTTAGATTTACGCCTCAAACAGCGGGCGCAGAATGTCTCCCAGCAGGTTCAACCCAAGCTCGTGATGGGGAGTTTAGCGGTTCGGGTTGGGAGCTATCCCATGCTCGTTCCCATGGAGTCGATTTCCGAAATCTTACACATCTCTAATACCCGTCTGACGCGGGTGCCAGGCGTTAAATCTTGGGTGATTGGCATCACCAATTTGCGAGGCACCATCCTATCGGTCATCGACTTACATCATTTCCTCATTAGCCAAAATCGCAGCACGATCAACAACAAAATGAGTCGAATCGTGGTCGTTCGAGAAGAAGAATGGCTTTATGGTTTGTTGGTCGATGAGGTGTCGGGGATGCGCCACTTTAACGATGACCTCCGCATCAATTTGCCTGCTTCGCTCCCTGCCGAACTTCGTCCCTATCTCGAAAACAGTGCTTACGAAGTGGAACGCAAACAATGGTTGATTTTAGACATTCCGCAGCTACTCCGCGCCGATGCTTTCCAAGCGGTTGCCATATAGCTTCTCATTTACCCCTATTCTTTCATTTGACAGCACGGGTAACCCCTGTCCCCAAGGTCGAGGAGCCTTTCCATGAATGAACCTCGTAGTGAAAACGCGGCACAGCTTGGCACTTCCTCATCGGTCTATGCTTTGCTGCTGACGCTATTAGTGCTTTGTATTTTGCTAATGGTGACCACGCTGGTATTGATCGAGCGGGCTGGAGGGACACAGAGCCGTCATCTCCAAATCGCCACCGAACAACAGATCCTCGCCCGTAGCTTAATTACCCATGCTTTAGAGGCTTCGCGCGGTGAAGTAGGGGGATTTGAAAATTTACAGCGTGTGCGGGATCGCATCGACCAAATTATCTTGTGGCAGAAAGAAGGCGATAGTGAACGCGGATTGTTGCCCGCGCCCAATAGTATCATGAACCAGCTTGTTAACGCGGAAGATCAATGGCGCCAAGTCCGACCCAGCGTGGAGGCTTTGTTGGGGAGTGCGCCGGCTTTACAGGCGTTCAATGTGCTGCGGATTTCGCTTAACCGTACCTTGCCCGATTTGATGGCCGCGTCCGATGAGGTGGTGAATTTTCTAGTTCGACGTAATGCCGCCGCCGCACAAATCCAGCAGGCTGCATTGCAGTTACGTCGTTTGCAGGGGATCGACGCACAGGTTTCCCGTTTACTGGTATTTAACGCAGACACTGTGGCAGCAATTCGTAGCCTGCAACAGGATTTAACCGAATTTAACAACACATTACGGGTGCTCACAGAGCAAGCCCCTCAAAGTGGAATTGAACGAGTTGCTTCGCTATTCAACACGATTCGCGGTGAGGCAGTACGGGGAATTAATGAAGCACAACGGATCATCCAAGCCCAAGAATCCACACGTTCCTTGGTCAATCGCATTGATAATTTCATCACAGAATCGCTCAACCTATCCGAGGCTTATGAGCGCGAGAATGTCGCGGGGGTCACTGTCTTTGGCGTGACGGTCACGACCCAGTTAGCTTACCTATTTGGGTTTTCGGCTTTAGCGATGCTCATCATGTTTGTGTTGCTACAGCGCCGTGACTCGTGGACGCGCTTGGATGACAGTGAAAAACGTAAGCACGAAACCGAGGAACAGAACCGTCGTAACCAAGAAGCGATTTTACGATTGCTCGACGAGTTAGGGGACTTAGCCGAAGGCGATTTAACCGTGCAAGCCAGCGTTACCGAGGACATCACCGGAGCAATTGCCGATTCGGTAAACTACGCTATTGAAGCCTTGCGAGACTTGGTGTCCACCATCAACCGTACCGCTGAACAAATGGCCTCCGCAGCCCAAGAAACCCGTTCCGTTGCAGATCGGTTGGCGCGTGCCTCTGAAGTACAAGCGCGTCAGATCGAATCATCGAGTAAAACGGTGATGCAGATGGCAAAGTTTATGGACGAAGTGGCTGAAAAGACTGCGTCCTCGGCGGAAGTGGCCGAACGTTCGGTGGGGATCGCTCACGAAGGGGGGGATCGTGTGCGGCGCACGATTCAGGGGATGGACGCCATTCGCGAGCATATTCAAGAAACCTCCAAACGGATTAAGCGTTTAGGGGAGTCTTCCCAGGAGATTGGCGACATCGTGGCGCTCATCAACGACATTGCCGACCAAACCAACATCCTTGCGTTGAACGCAGCCATTCAAGCCTCGTCAGCCGGGGAGGCGGGTCGCGGGTTTGCGGTGGTTGCCGACGAAGTTCAGCGCCTCGCCGAACGTTCCTCCAATGCGACTAAACGAATCGAAGCGCTCGTGAAAACCATTCAGGCGGATACGAACGAGGCGGTGATTTCCATGGAGAAAAGTACGACTGAGGTGGTGGCGGGAGCGGGTCTGGCGGAAAAAGCCGGTGAAGCGCTTGAAGAAATCGAACAGGTGTCGGCACGCTTGGCCGAATTGATTAACGAGATTTCAGCCGCGTCGGCTCAGGTGACCGAGATGGCGGCAAAAGTGTCGTCTGCGATGGCGTCCATTAACGAAATCACGGGGCAAACCGCTGAAAGCAGTGTGGCAACCGCATCGTCCATCGGTACGCTCAACCAACTGGCTCAAGAATTACAACAATCGGTGGCGGGGTTTCGTCTGCCCGACCAAAGTCTGTCCGAAGAAATGGAGCATGTTGCTTAACCAACTGGGGGAATTGGCGCTATGAACGCCTATGCCGACGAAACGCCCTTGCAGCTGTTGAAGGGGGAGTCGTCCATCACGCTGCAACGCATTCAACAAACGTTGAAGTTATATCTGGAGGAAGTGACGGATACCGCGCAGCTGGCCTTAGTCGCTCAATTGGCTGAACAGATGCGTGGTGTGTTCGTCATGCTCGAATTGCCGGGTGCCGCCGTCTTTATGACAGAATTCGCGGCATTAGCACGTCATTTGGCGGCAACTCATACCGATGAGCGGGAAAAGGGCCATGAAATGTTGTTGCAAGCGTCTATTCAGGCGCCGCGCTACTTGGATTGGCTCGACCATGATGACCCCAAACCCGCTTTCGATTTACTGCCTTTGACCAATCAATTGCGTTCGGCGCGGGGCGGGGCACCCCTTACTTCAGGGCAGTTACCGTCGGCAAAACAAACCCAAGATCTGCGCATGTTGGCGGCTAAAAGACGACCTGCTTGGCAACGGGCGCGATTGGGAGTTAGTCGCGCTGTTTCGCGGGATGCCAGTTTTGAATTAGCGTCGCGAATTGCGCTTGAGCTTAAGGAATCATCGCCTAATCCCCATTTGTACGAATTTTGGTGGCTTGTCGTGGGGGTACTCAACTTGCCCACCACCGGTCACCCCTTAGATGTAGGAGAAATCGACAGCCTGCTTGAGGCACTGGACATGCAGCTTGAGTTTTTGTCTCGCTGTGATGATTTGCCTATCGCAAGTGATCCGGCGCGCTCGCTCATCGAGACCCGCTTGCGGGAGCTGTTGGAAGGAAAAGACTACTTCGTTCAACGCACGAATTATCATCCACCGCGTCTGTTGCCTGCGAGTGAATCGCGCCCGGTACTGTTGGATTCGGAAACGCTGTCTCAAGTCGCAAGCCTATTGTGCGAGACCGTTACCCTTATTCACGATGGCATTGACCGTATGTCGAGAAGCCGTGAATACCAAACCTCGTTGTTGCGATGGCATCAAGAGCCGTTACATGAACTGGCAAACGTCTTGTTAATGCTCGATTTATTGGTGCCAGCGCAAGTCGTTCGTCACCAGGAAGCCCAGGTCGCAGAGTGGTTGACGCAAGAACGCGAACTTTTGCCCACCGAATTGTTTGCGTTTGCGGGGGAGCTGTCGCTCATCGAGGATTTGTTGGAGAGCGCGGACGATTTAGCGGGTAATCAGTTGTTGATTGTGCCAACGAGTGAACACCACGTCCGTATTCAGTATCTCCAAAAGCTCGTAACGCAGCGGGCGCGGGCCATTGCCGTACGTGAGGCCGTTCAGCCGCTTTCACGAGCAAGACGCCAGTTAGCGACGGGAGCAATGCCCAATTGGGGCGATTTAGCGACGGCACTGGATGGCGTGAGGGGGGTTATGGTGATGCTCGACAGCGTGTTGGCAGCACCGACCATCGCTCGCGACATTACCCAGGTTTGTTGGTTGCTCCATCGTGGGGCGGTATTAACAGAAGTCGAGTGGGGGCAACGGGCATTGCTCGACATTCTCGTGCATCTGGAATACCACTTGGATTTGTTACAAGAATCTTCTCATCAAGATGAAGATGTACTTTCTCATGCGGCACAACAGCTTGATTTAATTAAGAAAAAACTCGATTTCACCCAGTTGTCGTCGGAAGAAATGGCTTTTGATCATGAAGTTTCAGATCACCCAGCGATGTCTCCACCAACGCCCAATTTGCTTTCGGGTAACGGTTTGTTTCCGATGTTAAATTTGGGGAATGCGCCCAATGTGGGGCAACCGTCGATGTTATCGCCCTTTGGCAATCTCCCCACGGTCAGTTCGCCCCCTTCGCAGAAAACCGAGCAGACCGCCTCGGCGCCCGTGGATGCCGCTGCCATCGCTGCCGCCGAAGCGGCTGTCGAGACCTGGTTAAACGGCAAAATTCCCGATGACAACCTCGACGATCCGGAAATGGAGGAGATTTTCCTCGAAGAGTCGCAGGGCATGTTGGCAGAAATCGGTGAACAGCTCCCTAACTGGTACGCTGACTTACAGGATCGCGAGATTTTGGTGAACATCCGCCGCGCCTTTCACACCCTGAAGGGGAGCGGTCGAATGGTGGGGGCCAAGCGTCTGGGGGAATTGGCGTGGATTTACGAAAATCTGTTAAATCGCGTTATCGAGGGGCAAGTTCAGATTAGTGCGGCTATTCTCGATGCAATCAGCGAAAGCAAAACCTTCGTTGAACAGATCGTTGCCGAAGGATGCAGCGTTCCCGATGACAAAATGCGTCGATTGGCACAGCTCATCGCGACTGCCGATGCGTTGCGGGAAAATCAGCCTACCCCCATTTTTGCCGAAAGTGCTCATGCAGGGGCGGCATCGGGGGTCGATGAAGTCGCAGAAGTGGTGCCCATCGCCAATCCCGAACCGACCATCGAGGAAAAGACGCCGATTCGACCCGAGCCGATCGTCAAAACGCCTGTCAGTTTGGCCCCGGTCACGCTGCCCGCATTAACGCCCAAAGTCGTCCAAGAACCCGTCGCCACCGAGCCGTTCCCCGACGAAGAGATGGTGAGCATTTTTCTCGACGAAGCAGATGAAATTCTCAACGCTAGCGATAGTTTACTGAGCCGTTGGCGACAGGATTTGTATAGCCAAGAGTTTCTTGCCGATCTGCGCCGCGATATGCACACCTTGAAGGGAAGCTCGCGAATGGTGGGGTTCCCGACGGTGGGGCACGTCGCTCATGCGATGGAGTCGCTCATGGACGGCCTCTCAAAGGGCGAAATCGAACCCGAAATGCGGCATCTCGATTTGTTGCAGGTGACCCTCGATAAGTTGAGTACGATGGTCGAGAAGGTGCGGGCACAACAGTTTCCGCCCCCTGAAGACAATCTCGTCGCTGAAATCCGAGAGGCGATTGCAACGGCGGTTCCTCCCAGTATGGAGCGTTCTGCGGCCATTGCTGAAACGACCCTCAATGACATCGATCCCGAATTGCTCGAAGGTTTTCTGTTGGAGTCGCTGGAGATTCTGGATGCGGGCGACAAACATCTCTTATCGTGGGCGGAAGATCCCGATAATCGCGCTTTGTTGAACGATTTACGGCGGGAAATGCACACCCTCAAGGGGGGCGCACGACTGACCGGCATTATGGAGATGGGCGATTTGGCCCATGCGATGGAATCGGTCATGGAGGCGATTGGCAAGGGGGAGATTACGGGGCGCTCGGTTCCCGTGTCATTGCTGCAAGACACCCTCGATCAACTCAACAATATGTTGAACATCGTGCGCGAGAATCGGCGACCTAAACCAGCGACGGACCTCATCGAAAACCTGAATCGCGTGTTACACGGTGAAGCGCTCGTGGTTGCACCGCTGCCGCCGTCGGTACTTGAGAAAGCGCCCCTCGAAAAAGCGCCTGTTGTCCCGCTCATGCGTGAAGAGAAACCGTTGGCGAGCGCCCCCGCGATTCCGACGCCCATCCCCATGCAGCCCGTCAAAGCCAAGCCCAAAGTGGCTGAGGGGGAAACGATTCGGGTGAGTGCCGCGCTGTTAAACAATCTCATCAACCAAATGGGGGAAAGCAGTATTTTCCGTTCGCGCATTGATCAAGGCGTGTTGGCACTGCGATTCAACTTGAACGAGTTGGGCCAGACGGTGAGTCGTTTACGACAGCAGTTGCGACGTTTGGAGATCGAGATCGAGGGACAAATCACGTTCCGTTATGAGGACAGCGCGACATCATTTAATCTGGAACAACAGGATGACGAGTTTGATCCGCTGGAACTCGACCGTTTCTCGGAATTACAACAGCTTTCGCGGTCGTTGATGGAGATCGTCGATGACTTGACCAACGTGCAGAACTCCCTTGGCGAGCAAGCTCAAGACATGAGTTTTCTGCTCGACCAACAGGCAAAGGTCAACAAAGAAATCCAACAGGGGCTTATGCGTACGCGGATGGTGAGTTTTGAGACCATCGTGCCGCGTTTAAGCCGTCTGGTGCGCCAGGTTGCGGGCGAGCTGTACAAACGGGCAGAGTTTGTGTTGAGCGGTTCAGAATCTGAAGTGGACCGCACGGTGTTGGAGAATATGACGGCACCGCTCGAACATATGTTGCGAAACTCCATCGCCCACGGCATCGAACCGCCAGAGGAACGCGAGCAAAAAGGCAAGCCGCCTCAAGGAATGATTCGTCTGGAGGTACGGCGTGAAGGGGCGGAATTAGTGTTGACCCTCACGGATGACGGCGCTGGCATTAACTTTGATGCAATTCGCAAAAAAGCGATCAGCAAGGGCATGATGGCTCCTGACCAAGAGGTTTCTGAGTCAGAGCTCATTAACTTCATGATGCAGCCTGGGTTTTCGACGGCGGAACAGGTCAGTCAAGTTGCGGGGCGCGGCGTGGGGATGGACGTTCTGAACGATACGATTCGTTCGTTGCGGGGCGCGTTGTTTGTGCAGTCCACGCGACACAAGGGGACGGTCTTCACGATTCGTTTGCCGTACTCGTTGGCGGTCACACAGGCGTTACTTATCGAACTCAACGGTGATACTTATGCGGTGCCGTTGCTGAGCGTCGAAGCCATTACGCGATTAGCACCGGAAGAGATGACGGGGTATTTGTCTGGAAAACGCGCCGAACATACTTACAACGAACACCGTTACCCAATTCACAATATGGGGGTGTTGTTTGGGGATGCCGATAGTTTGCAGCGCTACGGACAACAGGTGGAAAATCGTCTGCCTGCACTGTTATTCCGAAGCGCGGAGGCGAGTGCGGCGCTTCAGGTGGACGGCATGATTGGTAGCCAGGAAATCATCGTAAAACCCGTCTGTCCGCAATTGCTGGGGGTTCCCGGGATCTCTGGGGCGACGGTGTTGGCGGATGGTCGCGTGGTACTGGTGCTCGAGATTGCGCCGTTGGTGCGTAACTTAGCGGTTCAAGAACACCGTCGTGCTACCCGAATGGCGCAGACCACTACGCAAAAATTGCGTCAGAAACTGACCGCCATGGTCATCGACGACTCCATTACGATGCGCAAGGTGTTGGCGCGATTTTTAGAACGTCAGAATTTCGATGTCATTACCGCAAAAGATGGGATGGATGCAGTGGCGAAACTCGAAGAGCGCGTCCCCGATATTGCCTTCCTCGACATCGAGATGCCGCGAATGGACGGCTTTGAGGTGATGCAGCACATCCGCAACCAATCCCACCTCAAGCAG
>CAZTIH010000072.1:0-12953 GCA_964613675.1 uncultured Candidatus Competibacteraceae bacterium | reverse complement strand
ACGCTAATTGAAGTGCCCCAAATTTAGCTTTTACTGAGCGTTGGCGCACAATGTCGCGTTTATCCGTTTTGTAGGAATCCTCCCGTGCTTGATCTCCATAGCTTCAATTCTGCTCAACATGAGGCGGTCACCGCGCCGCTGTGCCCTATCCGCGTGCTCGCTGGCGCAGGAAGCGGAAAAACCCGAGTCCTTATTGGTCGCATTGCCTATCTTATTGGTAAGGGATCACGGGCAAATCAAATGCTTGCAGTAACTTTTACAAATAAAGCGGCGGCGGAGATGCAACATCGGTTAATTAGTCTTATCGGTGAGGCAGGTAAGGGAATTTGGTTAGGAACTTTTCATGGGCTCGCTCACCGCATTTTACGACGCCATGCCCGTATAGCTTCCTTACCCGAACGGTTTACGGTCATTGATGAAAGCGATCAACTTAGGCTTGTCAAACAATTACTTAAAGAACTAAACATTGATGAGGAAAAATGGCCTCCCCGCACGGCGATTACTTGGCTAAATGGCCTCAAAGATGAAGGAATTCGCGCAAGGGAAATCTCTTTTGACGCAAAACAGCCTTTTTCTCCCCAACAAATCAAACTTTATTCGCTGTACGAACAACGTTGTCAGCAACAAGGATGGGTGGATTTTGGTGAATTATTGATAAGAGCGGCGGATTTATGGCGGGAAAACCCCGATTTACGCGATCAATACCGTGCGCGCTTCCCTCATGTACTTGTCGATGAGTTTCAAGACACGAATGCCGTGCAATATCGCTGGGTTCGCGAACTCACCCAAGGGCAAGGCCATGTTTTTGTCGTGGGAGATGACGATCAAGCCATTTATGGGTGGCGAGGCGCTGATATTCGCTTCATTCGCCAATTTGAGCAGGATTTTGCATCTGCTAAGACGATTAAACTAGAGCAAAACTACCGTTCAACAGGGCATATTCTCGCTGCTGCAAATGCAGTGATTGCGCAAAACCCAGCGCGGATCGGCAAAAAATTGTTTACTAATCAAGTGATTGGCAAATTCCTTGTCGTTGTGGGCTGTCAAGATGATCGTGAAGAAGCCCGCATCACGGTGGAGGCAATTCGTCGTTTTTTGTCAAGGGGACGTTCTTCTCATGAAGCTGCGGTGCTATTCCGCACCAACAGCCAGTCGCGGGTACTTGAAGAAGCCTTGATTGCTGCAAAACTGCCTTATCAGATGCGGGGCGGCCTTCGTTTTCTCGATCGTGCAGAAGTCAAAAGCGTAATGGCCTATCTACAGCTAATTGTGAGTCGAGACAATGACTTAGCCTTTCTGCGCGTGGTCAATTTACCCGCTCGCGGCTTGGGAGATAAAACCATTGAAGCCTTACAAAACATCGCTTCAGAACAACAGATGAGCCTTTGGCGAACGGCACAACATTTTATCCAACAAAAATTACCTTCTCCACGAGCTGCCCAAGGACTACAACAGTTCCTACAACTTATTGAGCAACTCGATCAAAGTATTCAAGGTCTTTCATTAAGCGACCAAGTCGTTAAAACAACGAATGAAAGCGGTCTATGGAACTATTATACCGAAGATGAACGCCGTGAAAATTTGAAGGAGTTATTTCGTGCCGCTCAACAGTTTATTTTAGAGAGTGAAGAAGAGCGTATGCCGTTAACCGTCTTCGTCGAACAGGCTGCGTTGGGGAGTCAGAGTGACCATTCAGAATCTGATCAGGGGATTCAACTCATGACGCTGCATGGCGCAAAGGGATTAGAATTTCCCTTCGTCGCTATCGTGGGGTGGGAAGAGGGGATTTTTCCGACTATCAAAGCATTGTCTGACGCATCTGCATTAGAAGAAGAACGTCGCCTGGCTTATGTGGGCATCACCCGCGCCCGCGAAGAGTTGCAACTCAGCTTTGCCGTTCGTCGCTTGCGGTTTGGCGAGTATTCATCCAACGAACCTTCGCGGTTTTTATCTGAATTACCGACAGAAAGTGTCGAATGGCAGGGAATTCCGCTGAACTTTAAATCCTCTGGCTCAGAAAAACGAAGTTTAGGGCTGTTAAGCCGCCTTTCCCCAAAATCATTGTTCAGTGCCCCCGCTAAAGATCATTCTGTAAACCGTAATTCTCATGGAACGCCTACTAAACCTCTAGGGGGTTCGCTGGTTCAACGCTTACAAACCCAACGCCCAATTACTTCGGTTAAAAGACCAACTTCCTCCCAAACGTCTGAAATAAAGCCGACAAGTTCTCCGATTAAAAAGCAGACTTTGGCAAAGGGGCCGCATTCAAATGCCTCTGAAATCTCATCGTCTTCAGAAAAAACACTAGCTTCTGAAGAAATACAGACTGGCCGCACGGTACGACATCCGCAGTACGGATTGGGGGTTGTGCGCCAAATCGAAGGAGAAGGAGATCGCAAACGTGCAGAAGTCGAATTTGCCTTGGGAAACAAATGGTTAAATCTTTTATTCGTAAAATTAACGGCGGGTTGATGGCTTTGGCTCATTTAATTTAGTAGATGATTTGGGTTGGGCCATTGAGAGGGTTTTAGGCAAATAAACCACCTGTGTTCCCGACCACAAATCTGGCCAACTGCGCCGTTGCGGATCAATCGAAATCCAGAAATAACCTAATCCGAAAGGAATAATTGCCACAATCGTGCTCAGAAACCGCTTAAGTGCTTGTCCCCAAGAAATCTTTTTTCCTTCAAAGGTTTGCACGCGCAAGCGCCACGCCATCATCCCCAAAGTTTGTCCGCTCACGACCCAAAAGCTGCCGAAAAACAAAAATGACACGCAAACCAAATAAGCGCGAAACAACGGATTGTACGTGAGCGGATTGCCGTCCGAAAAAATTTCGCTGCCGTAAACCACAACGACTAATCCCATTGCGATGGCAGTGGCCAGAAATAACACCGCCACCCACAATAATCCGTCGTAAATCATTGCAGCTACTCGGCGAATCAGACTCGCGGGTTCGTAATCCATCAAATTCTCCAGTGAAATTGCGATAAGAAGTTCACAATATAATTTCAAAAGTTAGTTTAAGATTGATCAGAGTTCGCCGATTGATGTTTTCAAGCAAAACAGTAGAGCATTTCATCATGTCTTCCCGAAAACGCGCATTAGTCGCCGGTGGCGCCGGATTTTTAGGTTCGCACTTATGTGAGAGCCTACTTAATGATAATTACGAAGTCCTGTGCATTGACAACTTTATTACCGGAAATAAGGACAACATTTTACCCCTAACTAGGCATCCCTATTTCGAATGGCAACGCCATGATGTTGGGCTACCAATTTACATCGAAGTGGACGAAGTTTTTAATTTTGCCTGCCCGGCGAGTCCGATCCATTACCAAAATGATCCCGTACAGACCGTCAAAACCAGCGTGTTGGGCGCAATCAACATGTTGGGGTTAGCAAAGCGCTTAAAAGCCAAGATCTTGCAGGCTTCGACCAGTGAGGTTTACGGCGATCCTCAAGTTCATCCGCAAACCGAAAGTTATTGGGGATACGTAAACCCCATCGGCCCAAGAGCTTGTTATGACGAGGGAAAGCGTTGCGCTGAGACTTTGTTTTTTGACTACCATCGCCAGCACAAATTGCAAATTAAAGTTGCGCGAATTTTTAATACTTATGGCCCAAGAATGCGTCCGGATGACGGACGAGTGGTCTCTAATTTCATCGTTCAAGCCTTACACAATCGTCCGATTACGATTTATGGCGATGGGCAACAGACTCGCTCATTTTGTTTTGTTGATGACCTAATTCGTGGCTTGCGAAAATTAATGGACTCCCCTCCCGATTTTATTGGGCCAATTAATTTGGGAAATCCCTGTGAATTTACGGTTGCCGAATTAGCCGAGAAAGTGGTGCAATTAACCGAAAGCAAATCCAAAATTAGCTATCATCCGTTGCCCGCAGATGACCCCCGTCAACGTCGTCCAGACATCTCGTTAGCCAAAGAGAAGTTAAATTGGGAACCGACTGTCGATCTGGAAACGGGGTTATTAAGAACAATAGAATTCTTTCGGCAAAAAATTAGTATCATTTAAGACACTTCAGAAAGCATTGTTATTGGCAAATATTGACGCTACCGCTAACTTGAACAAACTTTTTTTCACATAAAGGCGGTTGAGCATGTTTTTTAGTTCTATTAGACGGCAATTACTACACAGTAGTTTGGCTGTAGCTGGCGCGAATCTATTGGGATGCACCTCTGAAACAGCGACACGCAATCAGATCACACTTCTTAATGTCTCTTATGATCCAACCCGCGAGCTTTACCGAGATTTTAACACTGCATTTAGACAATACTGGCAAGAGAAGACAGGCCAAATTGTCCATGTTTATCAAGCACATGGCGGTTCTGGTCGGCAAGCACGGGCAGTGATCGACGGATTGCGTGCAGATATTGTCACTTTAGCGTTAGCCTTCGATATAGATGCATTGCATCGTCGTGGAAATCTGATTCCCGAAGATTGGCAGTCGCGTCTACCTCACAATTCATCCCCATTTACCTCAACAATTGTGTTTCTCGTTCGGCATGGCAATCCGAAAAATATCAATAATTGGAATGACTTAGCTCAACCCAATATCGAAGTCGTCACGCCTAACCCAAAAACATCGGGGGGGGCAAGGTGGAATTACCTAGCGGCTTGGGGAGCGGCTCTGCTGAACGCTGATGGAGATGAAGAGGTCGCTAAAAATTCTGTTCGCGCCATCTATGGCAATACCCGCGTGCTGGACGCTGCTGCCCGTGCCAGCCTCACCACATTTACGCAGCGTCAAATTGGTGATGTGCTGATTACTTGGGAAAACGAAGCTTATTTAGCCAAGGAGGAGTTGGGAACGGGTCAATTCGAGATCGTCACGCCCCCGACCTCAATTCTGGCCGAACCTCCTGTGAGCGTAGTTGACCGCATAGTTGATCAAAGAAATACGCGGGCAGTGGCGACGGCTTATCTGGAGTATCTGTACAGTGATGAAGGGCAAAAAATAGCCGCCCGTCATTATTATCGCCCGCGTAATCCATTGATTTTACAAGAATTTTCAAGCCAATTTCCAGCCATCAGATTATTCAACATAGAAGATGTGTTTGGCGGTTGGGCAAGCGCACAGGCGACACATTTTAATGACGGCGGAACATTTGATCAGATTTACAGTTCGTAAATTATTCTGCAAATGAAGATTCTGAAGCCACTTCAGATAAAATTGGCCAGTGGATCGCTGCAATGCCACACCGCTGCAATGCTATTTTTCCCCGTATAGTTAAATCACTAATAAACCGAGATTGCTGTGAAATATCAACAGGATAGGCGCGTATTCGATAATGTGTTGCTCCGGCAATTTCCCGTACTACTACTCCAATTGGCTTCTGAATGTACAGATAAGCGCTGGTGAGAGCGACGTCATACAGAATCTGTTTTACCTGTTGGGGGTCGTGTTGTGGATGGAGATAAAATTCAGCGACACATTGGAGACGCGGGGCGCCATCATTCGCATTCACCACCTTTTCCGTCCACAACAGCGCATGAGGAATGACCACTCGATTGTCATCGGGTGTGACCAGATGCAGGGTTCGCATTCCGATGTGACGTACCTCACCATAAACGCCTGCAATTTCAATCCAATCGCCATTCCGATAGGGTTTTTCGCCAATTGCTACAATCCCTGCAATCAAGCTACTGACATAGTCTTTCAGCGCAAACCCTAAAGCTAATCCCACCGTTCCGAGTAACGCGATCATATTCTGCATCGACGGATCGACGATTTTGGGAATAGCAAGACTCAAAGCGATCATAATGATCAGAAGTCTTAACAGAGGCGCGGTCGCTAGTAGATTGAGTCGCTGTTTACCGTGCGACTGGTTAGCAAGTCTCGGCAAAAATTCTTGAATGACATAGATCACTCCCGTAGCAAAGATAATGATGATCGCCAACTCAACCATCGTTTCACTATCGGGAATCTTAAAGAGACGAACTATTTCTGTTTCGTTAGACATATTAAAATTTTCAGAACCGATCGACGAGATAATCCCGTTCCTTGAGTAATTGTCGAATGGCGATATATCTCAACTCCGATACATACCATCTATCTGCTCCTTTTTTTATCCATTTCCCATTCCATAATGGATTCAGTACCAAAGCGCACTCACTCGGCGAGAATGGAAGGACATGAGCAAGTGCATTTTCAGATAATCCTCCATGCAATAACAGTGCATGCAGAACCAAGAGAATGTCATCTTTATTTTCTAACATGGTGGTTAAGTCGATAACTTCATCAGCAACCCATATCACTAACTCGCTCATATTATAGGGTTTAACCTTTTGATTTTCTTCGGGTTCATGGCGCAATCTAGCTCGCCATTCGTGTAATGCCACCCCAAAATTACCTCGACTATATGCGGCAAGCTGCATTATTTCTGTATGCGTCGATTCATCTAATTTAGGGATTTGCAGAATATTGGTTCCTCGTACGGCATGACGGTAATAAATAGTTTCAGCTGTTGTTACGAGGGTCAGAGAAGTTAAAAATTCCGCTAGATGAGGGCCTTCAAAGGCACGCAAGGTCAGCACCTCCCCCTCGGGAATGGGCCACACGCGCTGCAAATACGCCCATGCCCAACTGTCACAAACCACGACTCCTTTACCAAAATTACCCGTCAAGGCGCTTGCTAAAAATTGACGAACGAGATGCAACCCTTCTGCATGACGCAAAAAACAATGCTCTAAATGTAGCAATACCCATAAATTGGGTACTTCGGAAAGTTGTTCCAACCACCGTTTACCCCCCCTGAGAATTTCATCCTCTTTAGGGCATAAAACCCGCTGAAAACCAAAATTTTCAGCCCAAAATTCGACAATTTCTGCTAAATTTGCATGAGGTGGCCCAACAATAAACTGTACAAAATTATTCGGTTTAGCATCGTCTAGCCACTTCTGAAGGATGTGACTGAGCGCAGCTGCGGGAGCTTGCCAATCCACGTTTTTCAGAAATCTGGAGAGATCCTCTTCATCAAAAATTTTCAATGCCGACTTCGGTTCAAACAACTGGCTTTTATTGGCTGGTTTTTTAAACACTTGCTGGTAACGCAACCAACGTCGCTTCAATGCGCCTTGAACGGGTAGATCGGGTGTCACATAGTCCGATAACGGAATAAATTCCCACAATTTCCCCTGAGTAGCTTGATCACCAATATCATTCGTCAAGTGCATCGCCTCATGTGGCAAATTATTTTATAGATATATACAGAGATCTCATCAATTCTGCATCTCCATGGGATAGAAACCGTTCTGTTAATGCCAGAACGGGAAAATAATTCGCTTACTGACCTTCTCCTTATCTTTAATGCTACAGCGTATTTTACGGCATGCTCAAACTTAAGCCTTTTCAAAAAAATGCCTTTCTGAAATCAGTTGCAAAATCTCGACACATTTCTGAGGATTTCTCGTAAATTCAACTTCACATAACGAGTCCTCTAGTGGTGGATCCTCTTCCTATTCTTGTGACGGGTGGTGCGGGTTATATCGGTTCGCATACCTGTAAAATCTTGTCGGAAAACGGTTTTTTGCCGATTACCTTTGACAACCTCTCTCTAGGACACCGATGGGCCGTGCAATGGGGACCGCTAATCACTGGCGATATTGCCGATGCTCACTCGTTGCGTGCGGTTATCGAGCATTATCAACCCGTTGCCGTAATTCACTTTGCGGCCTTCAGCTTAGTCGGTGAGTCCGTGCAATGGCCTGCCAAATACTATGCCAACAATAGTTTTGGTGCATTGAATCTGCTAGAAGTTTTACGGCAAACCAATGTAAAAAACATTGTATTTTCAAGTACTTGTAGTGTTTACGGAATTACGCATTTTCACTTCATCGACGAACAACACCCCATCAACCCCATCAATCCCTATGCGCAATCAAAGCGCTTTGTTGAACTCATGCTTTCGGATTTTGAGCGCTCTGCGGGCCTCAAAAGTGTGATTTTGCGTTACTTCAACGCCGCAGGGGCCGATGCTGACGGTCACACTGGCGAGCTGCATGACCCCGAGACTCATTTAATTCCGCTCGCCATCGAAGCCACATTGCAAAAACATCCGCCGCTTAAAATTTTTGGCGAGGATTATCCAACTTCTGATGGCACCCCAATTCGAGACTATATTCATGTCACCGACTTAGCTCATGCGCATGTCTGCGCTCTACGCTATCTATTAGATGGAGGGGCAAGCGATGTGTTTAATGTAGGCACAGGAGCAGGTTACTCTGTCAAGCAAGTGATTGATGTAATTGAAAAAACAAGTGGTCGCCCCGTTCCACGAGAACTTGCAGAACGACGCGCAGGAGATGCCCCAGAACTCGTCGCTGACGCCACTAAAATTCGGCAAACACTTCACTGGCAGCCACGACATTCTCAATTAGAGAATATCGTGGAAACGGCTTGGCAGTGGCACGCGAAGTTTATTCATCTGAGACAACGAGAACTCCTACCACATCGCGATTCCGAAAACTCAAGATAAATCAGGTGTTTTGGTGTTCTTAAAATCTTCGATTAGTTTATTTAATTGATCGCGGATCGTTTGTGCAGGCTTTGGGTCTTTCCGAAATCCGGCATGATTGATGTCGTTGCGAATATCCGCAACATCTTGAACAGCCTTTGGATTTTCTTGCTGCCATCGTTTTTCTGCGGTTTCACGTGCGTCTTTGCAATACCCCGAACCCGGTCTGCAACCCGCTTCTTCACTGTAGAGACATACCCAACCTTCTCGTAAAGTTGTCGCCGCTTCTGCATAACGCCCAAAATTGAGATAGAGACGCGCTAAATTGGCCATGACTTGCTTTCCTGTTTCACCTGACAAGTGATTTTCAGAAAATTCGAGCGGTTTTAAGAGCGTTTCATTGATTTCATCGAGCGTGAACTTGAGTGGCGGAATATATTCTGAAAGTTCGCCGCGAGCCGTTTCTAAAGATTGGGCCAACATCTGCGTTGCAGAAGACTTATTGCCATCAGGGAGCAACAGCTTGCTCACGCGCACGGTTGTTAACGCATCACTAAAAGTTCCAAGCGATTTGGCAAAAGTCCGCAAAGCCGAACCCGTTGGCGGTCCTCTTCGCCCCGTTGCAGATGGTCGAGCACTATGCTCAGCAGTAATCTGCTTACCTACATTTTCTGCTAAAGCCGCCAACAACAATCCATCTCCCGTTCTGGTGAACTGGCGAATGGCAGTCGTCCAATCCAGAAGTTCTGTAAAAGCTGTTAAATCCCAAATCGGCGTTCTATTGTCGATTTGGGATTCAAAAGCGCCATACAGAACCTGAATGTCAATCGGTGAATCTGCACGCTGAAGATTGCGCACATAAGAAATCACTGCTGCCGCAAAAAATGGCTGTGAACGGAATCCATGTGTGATGTCGAGAACGATTTTATCAGCCCCCAATTTTCTTAAAATGCCTTGAAGAATATTGAAATTTTCCCAAACTTCTTCTTCGGTTTTACCGCTTTTGATGCGCTCAAAGTAAGGCGATTTCAGATGATAATTTTCAAATTCAGTGATTAGAGTTGATTTATGCGCCGCATCCGCTTCAGAAGTGCTCAAGATGATCACTTCGTCCATTTCCAACAACTTGGTCAATGCGCAGCAGACATACCGACTTTCTACAGCTTCAGCGGTATCTGCTAAGAAATAATGGGTTGGCTCGTATTTGCCCGTCCCCAAAAAACTCACTAAACGTCGTGACATATCGCAATAATCCTCATGGTTTACGGAAAAGTTGGGTTTCTATTTGCCAAATGGCGAAATGGTGAGGCCATACATTTTATTCTGAATAACAAGCAAACGAAGCAGTCCCATCGCGCTGTAGTACTTCTGCAAAGCAGATCTCACCCGTCTTGCGAGGTCTGGATTGTCGTGTTGAGAAATGTTTTTGCTCTCAAGCTGCCTCAAGTCCTGAGCCAAATTATTAGGTAAATCAATAATTTCTTTGCACTCGAAAACACTCCCTAAAGGCGTTTCAATCGCCAACCGAATCAGCACTAATTTCGATTTTTTTGCTTCGCTCTTTAAGCGATAACCGAACAAATCCGCATCGAAAAAAATCTTTTCTGATGAGAGCGATAAGCGAAAATAACGATCTTCCAGATTCTCAATCAGCGGCAAATCCAGATGTTTGAGTTGACGCGCCAACTGCTTGAGTTCTGATAACCAGTATTCATCGTTCACCGCGATCCAACCAAAGGGGTGTAATTCGCAAAACTCGGCAGGCGTACTCAATATGCCTCGACTATGCGCCCCCAACGCCACCAGTAGATGCCGCTGTTCAGATGATAGCGAATCATCTACTAACCCTTCTTTTGTCTGATGGCTTTTGATAAAAGCGATTTTTTCGGGAGATAGCGACAGACTGAGCGATGAATCGCGGAACCGATAATTGTCTGTAAATGCGTCGGGCAACGATAAAAGTTGCCGAGCCAATTCTAATGGATCATCGCCAAAATCACGCACTAACGCTGAAATATAAAGGGTTTTTCCATCGACGGTTTTGCGTTGTGCGATCTCAGTTTCGTTACACCAGATAAGCTCTGGACGCTGTTTTAACTGTTCTGTCAGCGCGAAATAACCCAATTCGCTCAACTCAATCTGATACAAACGGAAAAAATAGCGCGTTAACGCATAGATCGGTGCGGTGCCTTGGCTGTCGATAAATGGCTGTAAATCACGCCATATCTTTGTCTGATAGTGGCCTAATTCGTAACTCAATCCAGTTTCTTCAGCGACTTCTCGGTGCAAGGTCACATCTAACGCCTTGAAAATTAAAGGAGAGTCGGGCTGTTGGAGCGTCATCAATAGCTGATGTGTGGACATATCAGAAGATGCGATGCGCGATAGATCATCTACATTTGCCTTGCCACCAATTAATCCGTAATTGCCCGCTTTTTTCTCATCATTACGCTCTTTCGGCTCTTCTCGACGGTGAAACAGAATCTTATCCTGCCACTTCAGAATTCCCCACGCGACGAACACCTGCCGAATCGGCTTCGCCTGGTGAGATCGGTGGTGAGCAACTCGATTATTTTCCAACCATTTCAAAACTTTTCGCTGATTTTCCTTAACTTCCGCAGTCGCGTTGTTCGTATGCCAAAAATTGATCGGTAATAGACGTTGATGACTGTCTGCAAAGCTATTCAACAGGGATAACCCACATAAATACGCAGCAAATGAGACAAAATGCCAGTTTCCCCCCGCTAACTCAGCTTCGTCTAATAGAGAAAGTCGCGTAAAAATCACTTCTACCCAACGAATTGTCAGCTCACTTTCAAGTTCTCCATTGCCCATATCTTGCACCAAACCCTTTTTAAGGTGCTGTTTACTAATCGGGTGACCGCCCAAACCCTCTTCTGGATAGGGCGGAATGAGTTTGATGAGATTATTGATGAGCATACATTCTCAAAATTGACCCGCTACAGATGACATATAAAACAATTCAGATTGCGTTGAGCAACACTTTCGCGATCTTCGTAGAAACGCGGTACTGCATTGTTTTCATACACCCAAATTGGCACATGAGGCTGTCGTTGAGTGTACTGGTTGAGCAGCATGTCGACGGCCATCGCTCCCACAATTGCATTTAACGTCTTAACGGCGGGTTCTTTTACCGTCGGATCATTTACATAACCGCGCTTCTGAAGCTCCTTTCCATAGTAATTATCCAAATTCTGATCTGCCGCAATGCGCGTGGGACTCAGACGCTTCAAACAATGAAGACAAAGATTATCCCCCACCCTTGCAATAATGACTTCACCACTCATGTCTTTGATATGTCCTTGATCCACCGTGATATTGACCCCCGCCGAGATCAGTGGCACGAAATAACGCATCGAAATTTCTTGCGCCTTGAAACGGCTCAAGTGGTTGTCCGTTCCCACAATCAACCAATCGACTTCTGCTAATATCGGATTCAATTTATCCGATTCGATCCCCATAGGATGGGACACGACTTCTGCATGAGGATTGATCCGCAACAGATGATCCCGTACCACATCCACCTTCAGACGCCCCTTTTTCGCATCCTCGTAATAAGCCCCCACAATGCGATTCAGATTTGTTACCTCCACCACATCGGGGTCGATCAGATGAATCTGCTGGAACCCGCTGTGTATCAGATTTTCCGCAATCACCGAACCTAAACCGCCTACGCCAATAACTGCAATCGATTGATTTATAGCGATATTTCGCAAATTATCTAATCCGACTGCAAGGGCGCTACGGGCCAAAAATCCCTTCTGAGGATCGACTAACCGTTGAAAGGCGTCGTTACCATTTTTTTTAGAGACTTCTGAATTGGCCCAATTTTCACCTAGGGTCTGCGTCCGAATTTCGGCCAATTGGACACGCGGTTGCCCCCGCTGCCACACCCACTCCCGCGCCGAATAGTCACTTTGCGACAATACAATGCTGGCGTAATGCGTGTCGTCGAAGGTTTCTCTTAGCCATTGGTAGAAATTCCGCTCGTCCCGATCATCAATCCCCGAAAAATGCACGAAACGCTCGCAAAATGGATGCGTGTGAACATCAATAATGGTGTCCACATCAGAACGATTCTGAAGTTCGCTCAACACATCATGGATATATTTGGGTTGCAGACGAAGATGGGCCAATCCTTGGCTCTGATAGTCTTGAAGACGCGGATAGCGAATCGCTTTGACGTTCAGAATCGTGGAACCTTCGACCTGTTCGCGCTTCGCAAAAAGCACCGCAAACGCCTCACACGACAGGTCTTCGAGCAACTGGCCCCGCATCTCCTGAAACCATCCCTGCGGAAAGCGAATGCTTGTTTTGAACATTTCCCTAGCCCTCGCTGGTCAAAACTTCGCTAATTAAGGTGAAGTAAGTGTAGAGATTATCGCCTTCGCGCCACATCTGCGCGGGTTGCCATGCGCCTTCGTTAATGTAAACGCAATACCATTTCCAACCATGA
>CAZTIH010000071.1:0-12957 GCA_964613675.1 uncultured Candidatus Competibacteraceae bacterium | reverse complement strand
GCAACGAAGCCTACACCTCGAAAACGGCCAGTTGGACGGGTGAAATTAAAAAGATGGGTGGCGCAAAGACGATCACATCGCAAGGCGTGACCGTGGATCGCAACATCAACGGCGCTCGTGGGATTTTCCTACGGGCCTTGGGAGATACCCCCTCCCTCACTCAGAAATGATTGTGCATTCGTTCGCAGCTGGTAACAGTTGTGAGCAAAAAAGTATCGTTTGTGAACCCTAAAGTTGTCTCCCGAGAACTTCTCTAAATCGAATGCAGATGCGCGGGGCAATCGGCAAAAAATTAGGCAACCCATTCATTTGAGTTGCCTAATAAAAACCCGCGCTTGAAAGCTTTAAATGCGAGGCGCCAATCGCGTTAAAACAAAATCACGGAAAAGAAGCTCAACCACGCCAGTGCTAACAAAACAATTACCAGCACGAGCGGGAACCCCTCAAAACTAAATGGTGACATGACATTCTCCCCAAACGGTGTTGTTGTAAATCGCCGCTAGTTTAGCCTAGCGCTCAGTTTCATCCAACGATTTATCGGAACTTTTCGGCTTGGGAATGAGATGATCGTCGTCGTCCATCAAAATGCGATGTGCTGGGCCTTCTAAATCCTCAAATTGACCACTCTTCAACGCCCATAAAAATCCCCAAAAGGCAAATGCCATCACGACGACCGCCATAAGAATTAAAAAATAAACAATATCCATCAGAGTTGTCGCAACCTCGCCGCGTTAACCACTACGAATAACGAACTGAGCGACATGCACAAAGCCGCAATCCAGGGCTGCACGAACCCCGCCACCGTCACTGGAATCGCAATTATGTTGTAGCTCAAGGCCCAACAGAAGTTTTGATGAATCACGCGCTCTGTTTGTCGCGCAAAATCAATAGCATTCACCAATAACCCCAGTTTTTCGCCCAACACAATGCCGTCAGCGGCCGCCTGCGCGAGTTGAGTGCCGTTGCCCATCGCCAACGACACCGCCGCCGCCGCCAGAACTGGGGCATCGTTAATGCCATCGCCCACCATCGCCACCACCGCCCCTTTATCTTGTAACTCTTTGACTTGATTGAGTTTATCTTGAGGAGATAGGTCGCCTAAAGCGTGTTCGATGCCGACCTGCGACGCGACATGCGCCACCGTCGCGCCCCGGTCTCCACTTAGAAGCCACACTTTGATTCCGCGCTGTCGCAATGCAGCGACCGTCTCAGCGCTGTCCTTCCGAAGGGCGTCGGTAAACTCGAAGCGGGCTAATCCCTTCCCCGCAGTCGCCAACCAAATGCGAAGCCCAATCCCCCCATCGTCTTGCGGGGTTTCCCCGATGAGTTCACCGATAAAGGACGCCGTGCCAAGACGATAGGTTGTCCCCTCAATCACGCCTTCAATGCCGTCTCCCGCCCGATAGGTCAACGCACTGGCCATCACTTGCGGCGTCGTGGTTTGCAAAATCGCCCGCGCAATGGGGTGACTGGAGCCGGTTTCCAAAGCAGCGGCCCATTGGGTACAGGTCACCTCGTCGGCTTCCGCTAGCGGCGTGACCGAACTCAACTGCAACCGTCCCATCGTCAAGGTCCCTGTCTTGTCGAGGATGAGGTGAGTGACCTTCGCTAGGGTCTCTAAGGCATGGCCCCGCGTGAGTAACAACCCCCGTTGGGTCAACACGGAGGTGGTCGCGGTGAGGGCTGTGGGGGTGGCCAAGGACAGCGCACAGGGACAGGTCACCACCAATACGGCGACCGCCACGGGTAACGCCATCGCGGGCATGAACCATCCCCAAAATAGTGCCGCCAAAGCCGCCGCCCCAATCACGACCCCAATGAAATACGCCGACAGTTGATCGACAAAGAGGGCCAATTTGGGTTTATCGCTCTGGGCACGGTGCAACAGCCGACTTAACGCCGAAACGGTCGTGTCCGCCCCCACCGCCGTCACGCGCACCGTCAACGGGCTATCCACATTAATTGCACCGCCAATCACCTCGTCCCCCACCCGTCGTGGCCAAGGCAAACTCTCCCCGCTCAACAGCGAGGTATCGACCCCACTTTCCCCCGCGACGACGATGCCATCGGTCGGGACGGTTTCTCCCGGAAGCACGCGCACTCGATCACCACACTGCAAATCCGTCGCGGACACGGTTTCGAGGGTCTCGTCATCGTTCAGGCGATGGGCCGTGAGGGGGAGCAGTCGCAATAACGCCTCCGACAGCCGTCCCGCTTGGTGACGCGCATTCATTTCGAGAAAGCGACTGGTCAACAAAAAGAGCGCAAACATATTCACCGAATCGTAGTAAATGTCCCCCGCGCCGATGACGGTGTGATAAGCACTCGCGATGTACGCAATGCCCAACCCCAACGCCACGGAAACATCCATGCCTAACCGATGGTTCTGGAGGTCGCGGAACGCATTCTCGAAGAAGGGATAAGACGAATAGAGCAGGACAGGAGTCGTTAACCATAAACAAATCCATCGCAACAGTTCCCAGTGATGAGGCGCGATGTCGTAACCCACATAGAGCGCCGCCGACAACATCATCACCTGCATCCCCGCCGCCGCCGCTAGGGCAATGCGTCGCAGCAAAATCGACCGTTCTCGATCCTGAAGGGACTGGCTACGTTGGGGATCGTAAGGGTGGGCGCGATAACCAATGGCATGGATGGCCGCCAAAATGTCACTTAACGGCGTGACCGTCGGTTGCCAACGCAGTAATGCGCGGTGGGTGGCGTAGTTCACCTGAAAACGCTCCACGCCAGGTAGCCCCCCAACATGGCGTTCGTTCAACCAGGCACACGCGGCACAGCTGATCCCTTCCAACACCAGGGCAGCTTCCGAAATTTCCCCGTCCTGACGCACAAAACTGCGTTGCACTTCATCGCGGTCGTAGAGCTGTAGGGCTTCGGGAATGAGATCCGCAGGCCGTAAACTGGGGCCGTCGCGGTGTTGATAAAAATCCGTCAAACCCGCATCGACAATCGCTTGAGAAACGGTCTGGCAGCCCAGGCAACACATGGGGCGCGGACTGCCGTCGATGAGGGTGGTGCGGGACTCGTGGGGAGGAACAGGAAGACCACAATGGAAACAGTCGGTCACAGTGAAAATAGCTACCTGATGAAGGGGTTACGGGTTGGGCGATCAAGCGAAATGAGGACTAACGCGAAGCAACAATCGTATGGCCTCGCACTTCATGGCGGGCAACCTCTGATTCCTTTTCTTTCTCCACAGTCAACACTAAGTCCCAACGCCCCGGATAGGGCAGCGTTAGGGTGACCTCGTACACGCCTGGCGATACCTGCGAGAGTGCAAATTCTTGGTCGTCTTCCGCATTGGCCGACCGTAAAAATTGCGCGTTCACCGTGGCGTCGGCAATCAAGGCGTCGTCGCGATCTCGGGCCTCGACGCGAAAGACGATGGGTTGATTAGCGATGGCGTCACTTAAAAAACCGCGACGAATCTGCCAACCCCGTTCCCGTTGCGCGATGACCTGTTGTAGGTATTCGTTGTACAGCGACTCTTTCTTGTGAAAATCATGGGAGACGGTACCGGGGAAGCGATGGGAAATGTCGCCTCGTGCCATGCGTCCTTCCGGCAAGACCCACCCCACGGCAGACAATCCTCCCTGTGCGACGGTCACAAAAATGGCGTTTACCACGACCAGTACGGCGAAAAAGCCTAGGATGATCGCAGGTTCGCGGTGGAGCTGCGTACTCCGCCCTTCGGCAATGGCTTTTTGGCGGTGATGGAAGATGATTCCGCACACAAAGGCACTCATGATGTACATCGCAATGTGCATGGCGAGCACATCGGCGCCAGGCCAAAAAATGGTGGCGGCGGGCAAGTAAATCGCCATGGACAACGCCATAACGATGAGGGTGGCTTGGAGCGCCGACATCCCCAAAAGCACCATTACGCTGATGAGCAACACGATGAATAACGATCCAAAACCCAGTGTAACGAGCATAGATACCTCTTATTTAATTCATAACGATTTGATGGGAAACGGGAATTCACTAAACAAAATGCCCGTAAATCAATCTTTTGAAGGTTACGACCTGTCAAAGGGTTGTTCTGAACGCGATCCGCACGGAAGCTCTGATGGCATTAAAAGTCGTGGGCGAGGGGGTAAAGTAGCATCGCAAGTGCCCTTCGGGACGGGATTCGTACACAACCAACGCGCCCCAAAACCTTAAGTCTGGAGCGCGTCATTTTTTAGGGCATCCTTCCCGTCCAAGTCCTTAAAATACAAGGCCCTTTAGGGCATGTGGAAGGCGGCAGTTCGGCGAATGGGCTGGCCAGGTGAACCGTTTACAGGCGTCGCGACAAAATCAAATTCGACGCGCCGAGGAGGATTACTCGTGGGCTGCACTCGTACACGAGCCAATAAACGCATCGTTTTTTGGGAATCAATTTGCAGCGTTTCTAAGTTGCCCAGATCGAGTTCCCCGTTGCGCAATCCCTCAATTGTGATTTGAAACTCAGCGTCTTGCGTCAATTTATTATTGAACTTCAACTCATAGCTATTCTGAATGCTGCCATCCGACATCATGACCGATAACGGCTGACGAATCTGTGCGACCACGAGAGAGTACGGCGCCTGATTGAGAATGCTCCAGGTCAACACGCTGACCGCCGCCAACAACACGAGGCCGTAACCAATGGTTTTGGGTTTGATGAGATGGGTTTGGCCGCCTTCAAGCTGCTTGAGGGAGGTGTACCGAATCAATCCCCGAGGCCAATGTAGCTTGTCCATGATGGTGTTACAGGCGTCGATGCAGAGTCCGCACGAAATACATTGATATTGCAGTCCATTACGGATGTCGATGCCGGCCGGACAGACCTGTACACAATAGCCACAGTCCACACAATCGCCGTTTCCTTGAACTCGTCGTTCGTCTTGACGCTGCACCCCTTTGGCCGCCCGCGCACGACCGCTACTGCCTTCCCCGCGCTGGACATCGTAGGACACAATTAAGGTGTCGCGATCGAACATGGCGCTTTGAAACCGCGCATAGGGACACATGTAAGTGCAGACCTGTTCACGCGCTAATCCGGCCATCACAAAGGTCGTGACGGTCAATAATCCCGTGGTGGCGTAGGCGGCGAAGGGGGCGCTGAAGGTCAACATCTCCCAGACCATTTTCGAGGACTCCCCCCAATAAAGCGTAAAGGTGAGGCCCGTCCAAAACGCAATGAGGAGCCAAACGAGATAAGTCAATCCCATTTTGAGGGCTTTTTCCTGATTCCAAGGGGATTTTTCGAGCTTCATTCGTGCGTTACGGTCGCCTTGTATGAAGTGTTCTACGAAGATGAAGGTATCCGTCCAGAGGGTCTGAAAGCAGAAATAGCCACAGAAAACGCGACCAAACATGCTCGTCACCATAAAAAGTAGCCACGCGGCAATCATCAAAAAGCCCGCTAACCAGAAGATGTCCTGCACTTGGACGGTCAAGCCGAGGATGTAAAAGTGACGTCCGGGAATATCGTAAATCACGGCCTGATTTGGGGCATTTGGGCCGCGATCCCAAGGCAACCAGGGGAGCAGGAAGTACACGGAAAAAGCGGTGAGTAAAACCGCCGTTTTGAAGTTGCGAAAGGCCCCTTTTACAGAACGGGTATGGATGGGAATTCGTTTTTGATAGAGAACTTCTTCAGACATGGAAGTGGCCTCGGGAAGATGAAGTGAGCGGGAAGGATTTTGTATAGTTATAAACAAATAACGGCGTGCATGAATTGACTCATGTCACGCCGTTGCAAGTTTGCAAAAAAATTAACACTTCAAAGCGTTAGAACGCTTATTGGCCACCGCCTAATTGATGCACATACACCGCGAGGATTTTGATTTCTTCGTCGGAGAGTCGATTTTGGGCACCGTTGGTGGTTGAGGCCATCGTGCCGTCACTGAGGGCGACTTCCGCCAACGCCGTTTCTCGCCACGCGGGCATGTTGCGGATGTTCATCACACCATTGGTCACCAATCGCTTGACGACCGCGACTCGCGCCTCGGGGTTACGCGCTTCGGGAACTTTAGCGATGGTCCAGATTTGGTCGGTGAGATTGGCGGAACCTTGGGAGACTAATCCCTTTCCATCACGCCCATGACATTGGTGACACCCGCCGAGGTGACCTTGAAAGATGGCTTCCCCTCGTTGACTAGCCTCACTGACCGGAAGGTTGCCCGAAAGGGTCAGCACATAGCGGCTAACATCATCGAGCTGCTGTTCCGTGAGGACTTCATTGTAGGCAGGCATGTAACCCATGCGGCCGTGGTAGAGCGTTTCCTGGATGGATTCCATGGTACCGCCCCACAGCCAATCATCATCAGCGAGATTAGGATACAAACCTGCAACACCCTGTCCCCCCCGGCCGTGACATGCCGCACAGTTGTCGCCAAACAACGCCTGTCCCGAGGCCCGAACGAATGCCAACATGGAAGGATCGTTGACGATGCTCTCAAATTCGGTGTTAGCGACCCGCTCGAACATGGCGCGTTGGCTGCGAGCGGCGCTACTGTCGTTGAGATCCCAGAGCAATTGAGAGCGGGTATTCCAACGCATTTGCTCGGTTCCCCCGTCGGCACTGGTGTAAGAGACGGTTTTTGTCCCTTTCGTCCAACCACTACCCACGGGCCAAGCGGGATAAATAAACCAATAAATCAAGGCAAAGACGAGCGTGAAGTAGAAGGTCCACAGCCACCATTGGGGCAACGGATTGTTGTACTCTTGAAGGTCGTTGTCCCAGATATGTCCCGTTGTTTCAACGGTCTTTTGCGAGTGTTTCATGATGATCCTCTTGGGCACGATCTGACGACTCGTCTAGCAGGGGGATGTAACGATGCGATTCCAATTCTTCTCGTCGTTGTCGGCTGCCCCCGTAAACGTAAAGCAGTACCCCGATAAAGAAAGACATAAAAATCAACAGTGCTAATGTCTTGCTGTTTTCAAATTGCCCTAGCCAGGCGAGCCAATCAAACATCGTTATTGCCTTAAAATTGAGTGGTGAATTAAGTGTTAGCGGAATTCGGCGAAATAGCCTTCGTCGTACTTACTAAAGTCAACCATGGTTCCCAACACCTGCAAGTAAGCAACAAGCGCCGCCATTTCCGTGACGCGCCCTGGGATACCATCGAAATTGTTGGCTTCCTCTTGGGCCTGTAAGTTTGCTTGGGCATCGGGAATATGAAGCTGTTTAGCAATTTCTTCGCCAAATTCGGCAACATTGGCTTCATACTCTTCCGTCGAAATCGAGTAAGGAACCCCAACGATTTTGAGTGCGCGCAGGCGAGCTTCCAAATCCGAGAGATCTAAGTCGCGTTCAAGCAACCAGGGATAGTTCGGCATGATGGATTCGGGAACGACGGAACGCGGCGCAACTAAATGCTGCGCATGCCATTCGTTCGAGTATTTTCCGCCAATGCGCGCTAAATCAGGGCCTGTTCTTTTTGATCCCCACTGGAAAGGATGGTCGTACTTCGATTCTGCGGCTAAGGAATAGTGACCATAACGCAGCCATTCATCGCGGAAAGGACGGATCATTTGAGAATGACAGTTGTAACAACCTTCTCGGATATAAATATCACGACCGCGTTGTTCTAAAGGCGTGTAAGGACGAACCCCTTCTACCTTCTCAATCGTTTCGCTGATGTAGAAAAGCGGAACAATCTCCACCAAACCGCCAATACTAATGACGGCCATGATGAACAAAATCATAATACTGGAATTAACTTCAATCGTTTCGTGACGCATCGGAATTTATGCTCTCGCTGGTGGTCGGTAATGGAATTAATGCGCAGGCTGTAGATTAACCATTTCGGGCGCTTCTTTAGGTGCAGCCAGAATGGTCATGAAACAGTTGTAAATCATCAATGCCATGCCCGTGACAAAGAAAGCGCCCCCTAATGCACGCCATACATACGGCACATGTAAGAATTGCACCGATTCAATGAAGGTATAGGCTAAATTTCCATACTCATCAAAGCCACGCAACATTAACCCCTGTCCAATCCCCGCTACCCACAATGACGAGATGTAAAGTACGATTCCAATGGTTGCAAGCCAGAAGTGAACGAAAATCAGGTTCGTGCTGTACATTTCCTTGGTATGCCACAAACGGGGTACCAAATGGTAAAATGCTCCAAAACTGATCATCGCAACCCAACCCAATGCGCCAGAGTGAACATGTCCAACAGTCCAGTCGGTGTAATGCGATAACGCATTTACACTTTTCAGTGACATCAAAGGGCCTTCAAAAGTGGACATTCCGTAGAACGAGAGGGAAGTAATGAAGAACAGCATAATTGGATCGGTGCGGAGTTTATGCCACGAACCCGATAAAGTCATAATACCGTTGATCATTCCGCCCCAAGACGGCATCAACAAGATAATGGAGAAAGTCGCTGCTAAAGTAGAAACCCAGTCAGGTAAGGCCGTCCAATGCAAGTGGTGGGCACCTACCCACATGTAGAGGAAAATAAGCGCCCAAAAGTGAATGATCGACAGTCGGTAGGAATAAATAGGGCGACCGGCTTGTTTGGGCACAAAATAGTACATCATTCCCAAAAATGCGGCTGTTAGAAAGAATCCCACCGCATTGTGGCCATACCACCATTGTGTCATGGCGTCCTGTACCCCGGAGAATAGGCTGTAAGAACCCATGAGGCTGTAAGGAACGGCCAAATTATTGAAGATATGCAGGATGGCCGTCGCTAAAATGAAGGCTAGGTAAAACCAGTTGGCGACATAGATATGGGGTTGCTTGCGAAGCTGGAGCGTACGGACGAAAACCAGCAAGTAGGCGACCCAAACCACGGTAATCGCGACGTCTAAAGGCCAAATAAACTCGGCATATTCACGCCCCTGGGTGTAACCCAACATGTAGGTAATCGCGCCCAGTGCAACACCGCCCGTCCAGCCCCAAAAGGTGAATTCGGCGAGTAAAGGGAAGGCGAGTCGAACCTGACAAGTTCTTTGCACCACATAATACGAAGTGGCGAATAAAGCGCTGCCGCCAAAGCCAAAAATGACCAATGAAGTATGGACAGGGCGCAAACGGCCAAAGGAAACATACTCACTATCGAAATTGAAAAAGGGGAAGGCGAGCTGCAAAGCGACCCATAATCCCGCACTCATGCCGCAGAGTCCAAAAATAAGGGCGGCAATCGTGAATTTGCGGACAATGGCGTAATTATATTGCTGTTCTACAGAGACGGCCGAGTAATCGGCACTCGCTAGGGTGGCGCTATGAGCCATGGGTAGAGATCCCCCTAATTGGGTGAATTAAAGAAAAACTGGCGTTCTCCTGTGAAATCAGGCGTCCATTGGCAATGTGATTTTTGTGTGAACACCAGATCGACTCGCATCATAGCTGACCGAAAACGGCTAATTCAATCAGCAGTACTCATCCCTAGCAGATTAAAATAATCAGTCTTTACTTGGACTTAGCCGCTACTTTAGCGCCAAAATAGACGCCAAAAGTGGTCAACTAATAGCGCCGTAAATAGCCCAAATAAATAGAAGATGGAAAATCCAAAAATGGGCATCGCGAGAGTGTCGTCTTGTTGCCAATACATTTTTCCCGCATGAAACAAGAATTGCCCCCCTAAAATCACCGCTGTTACAAAATAAAGCGTACTGCTCATTCCAATTAAATAGGGGAGTAGAGAGATCGGGAATAGCAGACAGGTGTAAAGCAAAATCTGTAATCTTGTGAACGCATTACCATGTGTCACCGAGAGCATAGGCACCTCTGCTTTGGCGTATTCGTCCCGTCGGTGAATCGCTAAAGGCCAGAAGTGGGGCGGCGTCCAAATGAAAATAATGAGAAATAACACAATGGCCGGTGGGTCAATTTGTCCCGTCATGGCGACCCATCCCAACAACGGTGGAGCTGCCCCCGCCGCACCGCCAATGACGATGTTTTGGGGGGTCGCACGCTTCAAAAATGCCGTGTAAATCACCGCGTATCCCACCAGTGATGCCAAGGTCAACCACGCCGCTAAGGGATTCGCTAACCACCACAGGGCCAAAAATCCCGTCACGGCAAGCGCTATCGAAAAAGTGACCACTTGGGCTGCACTCAACCGCCCTTGCGGTAGGGGACGGTGACGGGTACGTGTCATGGCTTGGTCAAGATGGCGGTCGAGCAAATGATTGAGGGCCGCCGCCGCCGCTGCCATCAAGGCAATGCCCAGCGATCCCCCCACAAAAGGCAGGGCCGCCACCCCCTCTTGTGACGCCAATAACATCCCCACCATCGCCGTAAAGACGATTAGGGTAACGACTTTAGGTTTGGTCAACTCGAAATAATCCCGCCAACTCACCGTGGGAATTAATGTCAATGCGATCATAGCGTTTGTCCTTTCCATTCAAGGGTTTGTGAATGATACAAGCCGTTTGGATGGACGACGAAATTGACCGTCACCAAAATCAGTAACAGGATTGCGCCCCCCGCGTGGTGTGCCACCGCAAGCCATAATGGCGCGAGCATCCACACCAGCCCAGCCCCAATCGCGAGCTGCAAAACCAATCCGCCAATCACCATCAAAGCTAATCCGCGCCGCCGACCGCGCCACAACGCCCAAGCCAGTCCCAAAAGCCCCGCCGTCACAATCAATGCCCCCACCCGATGGGCCATGTGAATTGCCGTTCGCGCCGCGCCGTCCAAGACACCAAATTCATAATTCACCCCTATGCCGCGCCACATCACAAAGCCTTCCGCGAAATTTTGATGCGCGGGCCACCATTGCCCCTGACAGGTAGGAAACGCATCACCACACGCCAACGCCGCGTAGTTAGCACTTGTCCAGCCCCCAAGTGCCACCTGCACTGCAACGACCACAAGCCCCCCCACGGCCCACCGTCGAATCCCTAAATCGGTTGGTTGTTTTTGCAATAACCCGTGCAACGCCAAGTACCATAAAAGACTCAAAATCGTCAGTCCGCCCAATAGGTGTGCCATCACCACTAAAGGTTTGAGTTGCCAGGTCACGGTCCACGCGCCCAACATCCCCTGAAACAATACTGCGCCCAGTAATACCCACGGCAGAATCACGGGCTGTTCGGGAATATGCCGTCGCCGCCACGCCCAAATCGCCAACCCAATCATGAGCAGTCCCAAGAGCTTGGCGAGATGACGGTGAATCATTTCAACCCAGGCCTTAAACAATTCGACGGGCCGTTCGGGAAACGCTTCATTGGCTTGGGTCATCCAGTGATCGTTCAAAGGAATCACGAGGTGGCCATAACACCCCGGCCAGTCCGGACACCCCAAACCCGCATCGGTCAACCGCACATACGCCCCAAAGCTGGCGACGCAAAACGTTAACCCCACCCCTAAAAGAACCCACATTAAATAATGTCTCGACATCGTCACTCCTCAACCTTTGGCGTATTTCAGTAAACGGCGTAAATCTTTGAGCACGCCCTGCGGCGAGGTCGTCAAGGGGTAGCGCAGCGCCGCAAACCCTTGTTCATCCACGAGATAAATCCCCACATCCAACGCCCCTACCCATAATTTCACGGGACTGGGCCAGGTTTCCGGGGGGATAGAGGTCACCAATAGGGGGGTCACTCGATGCGCGTCTTTGCCCAAAGCCTGCTGCATCCGTTGAAGCAAATCGACTTCGGCACCACAGCGGTCTTCGCAGCTTTCCAGGACAAACACGAGTTGCCAGTCCGTACGCAAATCGCGGAACTGCGCCGTCTCGCCGTGAAGGGTTACAAACGCCCGTGATTGCAAGGCGAGCGGCGGTGACAATAACTCGCCGTGATGGGCGGAGGGCGTCGGGGGAGCGAGATAAAATACCGTGGTCGCTGCCGCAATTGGCAACACAAAAATGGCAACTAATACCATTAGAATCAAACGGTTACGATTCGTCATCGAGTTCGCAAGAACAGTCATCAATTATCAACTCCAGCGGGATTCGAGGGCCATCGAGCCCTCCAAGGCTGTCCATGAATCAGAAATAGAATGAGTAACGCCGTCGCTAATCCAAACCACTGCACGGCGTACCCGTAGTGACGCGCTGGCTTCATTCCCCCAAACGTAGGAGACCAACTGCGCGTAAATCCGTGGGGTTGGTCGGCATCGAGAAGGAGGACTAGGGGCATCGCGGTGATCTGAAATGCCTCGCTGAGGGCCGCAAAATCGAGATGTTGTACGACTTGTGGCCACGGCCACGGCTCGGGTTGCAGTTGACCGAGCTTGAGGGCGGGATTTGCGGGACGGGCCAAGCGACCATAAAGCGTTAACTCGCCCTCAGGCCATGAGATCGTCGGTAAATTTTCGCGACGCGGATCGGCCGGTAACCACCCTCGATTCACCCACAACACGAGGGGGGCGTCGCGTAGAAAAAAGGGCGTGTAGAGGTGATACCCCACGGTTTTTTCGTGAATTTGGTTGTCGAGCAAGAGCTGACGATGCCCAAAGTGGCCCACCGCAAACACGGGGCGGTACAGATTCGTTTCATCCGCCAAATCCACCCACGTCACCTCGGTAGGTAGCTGTGTCGTGTGTTGCGCAAACTGCTGAATCAAATGCTGTTTTTCCTCGGCGCGTTGTAATTGCCAAACGCCCAGTGCTAATAAGCAGGGCCACACGACGACAAATGCTAACGTCGCTATGCCATGTCCCCCCCACATCATTTTGGGAGCCTATTTGTGTTGGTTAAATTCTTTGTGGTGTGCATTCTGATTGCGATTTTGGCGAGTCTTGGATCGGGTCTGTTCTACCTTTTGAAACCACAACGCGACGCACAAGATCGTCGCAAACTCGCCAAAGCCCTGACCTTTCGCGTCGGCTTATCCTTGGGGCTCTTTGCCCTATTGTCCTTGGCTTATGTGACTGGATTGATTGCGCCACAGCCCCTGATTTTCGTGCGCTAATCTCGGTCGGTCGAATTGAATAGAGGGTGTCGATTTTGGGGAACTCAACATCAGCCCTAACGATAAGGGGCTATTTCACCCCGC
>CAZTIH010000070.1:9566-13443 GCA_964613675.1 uncultured Candidatus Competibacteraceae bacterium | reverse complement strand
AAACGATTCGACGGTTGAGACGGAGGCCGATGTGATGGTGACTGACCCCGAGGCCGATGCGATCCCTATGGAACGTCCCCGTCGGCGTCGACGTCCGGCAAACGATTCGACGGTTGAGACGGAGGCCGATGTGATGGTGACTGACCCCGAGGCCAGCAACCCTGTGAGAACGCCGTCGCTGATTGCGGATGACTCGGATATTTCTCGACTGCCCCCCCGTTTGCACACCTTTACGATGCGGTTGACCAGGCAAATTGCCACCGAAAGCTGTGAGGCAACGGCGGCGCGCTTGCAGCTTGGTAACGAGCGGTGGGATGTGGTGACCCGTCTGAATGAGCGGCCTCGACAGCGGGAAAGAATGATCGCCCTCGTGGCACCTGTAATAACGCGCAAATTATTCGACTGCGGACTGTTGCCTTAACCCCAATTTCGTTAACATGCGCGGTTTCCCGAACGACCCCTCTTGCGGGTCGTTTGCTTTTTTCATCTCAATTAACTGATTTTGCAGGAGTTTTTTCCATGGTGACGATTCGATTGAGCCGAGGCGGTGCCAAAAAACGGCCCTTCTACCATGTTGTCGTGACGGATAGCCGCAGTGCGCGCGATGGCCGTTATATCGAGCGCTTGGGGTTTTTCGATCCGCTCGCAAGCGGTCAAGCGGAACGGCTCAAACTCGACAAAGCCCGCGTCGATTATTGGGTCGGTACGGGCGCTCAAACCTCTGATCGCGTGCGTTCGCTGATTAAGGAGTGGAATAAAAAAGCCAAAGAAGCGACTGCTTCAGAGGTCACCGTCAACTAACCCCCATTGACCCGACTGCGTTGCGCTCATGGCGAACCCCTGGATTGTACTCGGACGCATCACAGGACTTTACGGCGTCCTGGGGTGGGTCAAGGTGTTCTCGTACACCGAACCGCGTACGGCAATTTTGGACTACAAACCCTTGTTTTTGCGGAAGTTGCGGCCCGAATCGGGGACAGTGTTCGCCCCCGTCGCCGAGGAACGGATCTCCACGCTCACGCCCGACTGGCAACCTTGGCGCATCGAATCTGGGCGGGCGCAGGGAAAGGGCGTGATTCTCAAGTTTCACGACTTCGAGGATCGCGACCAGGCCGCTGCCCTCATCGGGGCCGAACTGGGCATTGCACGTCAACAATTGCCCCCCCTACCGGCGGGCGAGTTTTACTGGGCGGATTTGGAAGGGCTTACGGTGATTAACACGGAAAACATCGTATTTGGGCAGGTATCCCACCTATTTCACACGGGGGCAAATGCCGTTTTAGTGGTGAAGGGCGAGCGGGAACGACTGATCCCCTTTGTGCAAGGGCAGTTTGTACAACAAGTCGATCTGGTTGAAGGGCGCATTCTCGTCGATTGGGACGCGGATTTTTAACCATGCGCATTGCCGTCATCAGTATTTTTCCCAACATGTTCACGGCCTTAACCCAGGAAGGGGTGGTGGGACGGGCCATTCGACGCGGTCAACTCATCCTCGATCTCATCAACCCCCGCGATTTCACGCAAGATCGCCATCGCACCGTGGACGATCGTCCCTTTGGGGGGGGGCCGGGCATGGTGATGACCGTTCCGCCGTTACGACAGGCCCTTCAACACGCTAAACAAACCACCGGTGGCCCCGCGATTTTTTTGAGTCCTCAAGGTCAGCGGGTCAATCAGCGATTTTTACAGAATTTCGTCGGTAAGCCCTTGATTTTACTAGCAGGCCGTTACGAGGGCATTGACGAACGGCTCTTACAACAAGACCTCGACGATGAATGGTCGATTGGCGATTTTGTATTAAGCGGCGGCGAGTTAGCGGCCATGATGATTGTGGATGTCCTGGCGCGGCTCATCCCCGGCGTGCTGGGGGACGAACGGTCGGCATTACAGGATTCTTTCGGAGGCCAGGGAAAACTGCTTGACCATCCCCACTACACTCGTCCCGTGCAGGTTGATGGATTGCGAGTGCCCGAGGTACTGCTGACCGGTAACCATGCCGCAATTGCGCGTTGGCGCGAACAACAGGCCCTCGTCTGCACTTGGCGGAAACGACCGGATTTGTTTAACCAGCTCTCGCTAACGCCCCAACAACGACGCTTGTTCCTCGACTATGTTCGCCGTCATTGCGAACCGTCTTAATTTTCTACTTTTTTCAATTCAATCAGGAGGTTAAATGCCATGAACATCATTGAGAAGCTCGAACAAGAGCTGATGACGAAAGAAATCCCCCCTTTTAATCCCGGCGATACCGTGATTGTGCAAGTGCGCGTCAAGGAGGGGAATCGGGAACGGTTACAGGCCTACGAAGGGGTGGTCATTGCCAAACGGAATCGCGGTTACAACTCCTCGTTTACGGTGCGGAAAATTTCCCACGGTGAAGGGGTGGAGCGCGTGTTCCCCACCTACAGTCCCAACGTTGCGGGCATCACGGTGAAACGTCGTGGGGCAGTGCGGCGTGCCAAGCTCTACTATCTCCGCGATTTGGAAGGCAAAGCGGCCCGTATTCGCGAAAAACTCTAACTGTGTGCCACCTGTTGACGCCGTTGGTTTGGGTTAACAACGGCGTCAAATCATTTCGATAAGACCATGACCAATTTCAATGAACTGCTTTTGCCCCTCAACGCCCTCGCCCACGAGGCTGCCCTCCGCATCATGACGGTGTACGACGGCGGTTACGTGGTGGATTACAAAGACGATTCGAGTCCCATTACCGAAGCCGATCGCCGTGCCCATGAGATCATTACTCAAGGGCTGTACAGCCTCACCCCCGACCTTCCCGTGCTTTCTGAGGAAAACTCGGAACACGCCGATGTGGCTCAACGCCGTCAGTGGTCGCGTTACTGGCTGGTCGATCCCCTGGACGGTACAAAAGAATTTGTCCAGAAAAATGGCGAATTTACGGTTAACATCGCGTTGATTGACAACGGGTTTCCCGTTCTGGGGGTAGTGCATTTACCCGCACGCGATCGCCGTTACTGGGGCAGCGTGACGCAGGGGGCGTGGCGACAGGACAATAGCGATGAGCCGCTCAAACTCCAGGTCACCGTTCCCGCACTGCGGCCCTTGCGCGTTATGGGGAGCCGCTCTCATGCGAGCCAGGATATGGGGGCGTATTTGGCGAAATGGGGCCCGTACCAACTCACAAACGCGGGGAGTTCGCTCAAATTTTGCGCCGTCGCTGAGGGGAGCGCCGATCTCTATCCGCGTTTAGGCACGACCTGTTTTTGGGATACTGCCGCAGCGCAATGCGTAGTGGAGGCGGCGGGGGGGGCCGTGGTGGATTTGAACGGTCAACGGTTGCGTTATGATCCCGGTACGGATTTGCGTAACCCATTTTTCATCGCACTAGGTGACCTTAGTCTCTTATCCTCCGTTTCCTAAACCTCCCCAAGGAAAATCCCATGACGGCCTTCGATCCAAGCGCATTAATCGACCAGTACTTAGCCGCTTACAATCGCTTTGATGTGGACGCCATGCTGTCGGTGTTGACGACTGATGTGCGTTTCGAGCATTACACCGGCGAGACCTTAACAACGGCAACCGAGGGTCTCGATGCTCTACGCAAGCTCGCGGAACAGTCTAAATCGTTGTTTTCTACACGCGAGCAGCGAGTGACCGCCCTACAAATCCCCGATGCGCAAACCGCCGTTGCCCAAATTGCGTATCGGGGTCAACTCGCCGTCGATGTGCCGGAGGGACCGACTGCGGGAACCGTGATCGAAGTGCAGGGAAGCTCGACCTTCTCGTTTCGGGAAGGGCGTATCTGTAAAATTGTAGATCGTTGTTAAGCCAATCGACATGCCGATGACGCGACTTCGATTTCCTTTGACCTGAATGCGCGACAAACCCCGTCTTTTGACCTGAATGCGCGACAAAC
>CAZTIH010000070.1:1489-9466 GCA_964613675.1 uncultured Candidatus Competibacteraceae bacterium | reverse complement strand
CCTTTGACCTGAATGCGCGACAAACCCCGTCTTTTGACCTGAATGCGCGACAAACTCCGTCTTTTGACCTGAATGCGCGACAAACTCCGTCCTTCCATTCCTCACCAGAGACGCCCTTCATGACCGCATCTTCTCCGTCGATTTCGCGACCGCAACGGTTACTCCTCGGCATTGGCGGGGGAATTGCCGCTTATAAAATGGGGGAACTCATTCGTCGGCTTAAGGAACGAGATTGGCAAGTGCGCGTCGTGATGACGGCGGCCGCGACGCAGTTTGTGTCGCCGCTCACTTTTCAGGCGTTATCGGGACTGCCCGTCAGTACCCAACTCCTCGACGAACAGGCAGAAGCAGCGATGGGACACATCGAACTTGCCCGTTGGCCCGATGTGATTTTAATTGCGCCGGCGACGGCCGATTTGATGGCGCGGCTGGCGGTGGGATTGGCTGACGATTTGTTGACGACGCTGTGTCTTGCGACCGAAAAGCCGCTCATCCTCGCGCCGGCCATGAATCGGGGGATGTGGCAACACCCAGCGACCCAACACAATCTCGCGATTTTGCAACAACGCGCCGTGACGATCTGGGGGCCAGCGCACGGAGAACAGGCGTGTGGGGAAATCGGTGCAGGACGTCTATTGGAACCCTCCGAGTTACGGGATCGTTTACTGAAATGGGCGTCCGAGCGAGGGGGCGCGGAAACGGGTATCGCCGAAAATAGCGCACGTTCTCTCCCAACAGTGACGGACACCCAAGCGGTAGGCAGAGAATCTGAAGATGTCACGCCCCCTCTTCCCACCGAGACTCAATCCGATACCTCGTTGCCATTGCAGGGGATTTCGGTAGTGATTACGGCGGGTCCCACGCGGGAACCCCTTGATCCGGTGCGTTTTTTGAGCAATCGCAGTAGCGGTAAAATGGGGTATGCGTTGGCAGTAGCGGCGCAGCAGCTCGGGGCAACGGTCACGTTGATTAGTGGTCCGGTCGCGTTGTCTCCCCCCGATCGAATTTTGGTGTGGTCGGTGGAAACTGCGCTGGAGATGTACGAATGCGTACAGGCCCAACAAGATCACTGTCAGATTTTTATTGGCTGTGCGGCCGTATCGGACTATCGGGTTGTCGCACCGCAGCCCCGTAAAATCAAAAAATCCGAGGGAGCAACGGACGAATTGACGCTTCAACTGGTGAAAAATCCCGACATCATTGCCCAGGTAGCCCAATGGCCTCGTCGTCCGTTTACGGTGGGGTTTGCGGCGGAAACCCATGACCTGGCGGTTTATGCCCAGGAAAAACGGCGGGTTAAGCAACTTGATCTGATTGCGGCGAACTGGGTGGGGGCGCAACGGGGGTTTGAAGTGAACGACAACCAATTGCAGGTTTACGCGGCGGATGAGGAATGGTCGCTGGGTCCGGCGCCTAAGTCTGTATTGGCGATGGCGTTGATGGCGTTAATTGCGCAACGGTATCTACGGCTGACCGGGTCCGACGCCTAAGTCTGTGTTGGCGATGGCGTTGATGGCGTTAATTGCGCAACGGTATCTACGGCTGACCGGGTCCGACGCCTGAGTCTGCGTTAGCGATGGCGTTGATGGCGCAACGGTATCTACGGCTCAATGGAGAGAATCGGATCTGCTGAAGGACAAAATACCTCACCTGACATCCGCCCCGCCCTGAATGAAGGGCAAGGCTTATCGCGCATTCAGGTCAGAGCGGATCGAAACCCGAGAAGCGTTATCTGCACCATTTTTCCCCCGTCCGCTGATCCAGATGTGCGGCAAACCCCGGACTGACGGGCGGGGCGGATGTCAACTATGTCGGCCACCCAAATTCCAGTGCTTTCTGCTGTAACCCCTTAATTTGATCGCGAATCTGGGCCGCCGCCTCAAACTCCAGTTGCTGGGCATGGCGAAACATCTTTTGTTCCAACTGCTTGAGCTGTTTGGCGAAGAGGGCCGGTGTCAATGCGGCATAACTCGGGGTCGTGTCCACGCCTTTGACCGCTTTTTTACGCGGGGTCGATGCTTCCGAACTGCGACCTACGTCGATGAGATCGGGAATCGGCTTGCGGACAGATTGGGGGGTAATGCCGTGTAACCGATTGAACTGTAATTGTTTATGGCGACGTCTTTGGGTTTCATCAATCGCCCTTCGCATCGAATGCGTGACCGTATCGGCATACAAAATCGCTTTGCCGTTCACATGACGGGCGGCGCGTCCAATGGTCTGGATCAGACTGCGTTCAGACCGTAAAAACCCCTCTTTATCGGCGTCCAGAATCGCCACGAGGGACACTTCCGGCATATCTAACCCTTCTCGCAATAAATTAATCCCCACCAAAACGTCGAATTGGCCCAATCGCAAGTCGCGGATAATCTCCACTCGCTCAACGGTGTCGATGTCTGAATGGAGATAACGTACGCGCACGTCGTGTTCTTCCAGATAATGCGTGAGATCTTCGGCGAGGCGTTTGGTCAGAGTGGTGACTAAAACCCGTTCGTCCACCGCCACGCGCAGATGAATTTCTGAAAGTAAATCATCGACTTGAGTTGATGCCGGTTTGACTTCAATGGCCGGATCCACCAGCCCCGTGGGACGAACCAACTGTTCTGCAATCTGGCTCGACTTCTCTAATTCATAGGGACTGGGCGTTGCCGACACAAAAATCGTCTGTCCCCAACGATGTTCCAATTCTTCAAACGTAAGCGGCCGATTATCCAATGCCGACGGCAACCGAAATCCATAATCCACCAGCGTTTGTTTGCGCGACCGATCCCCGCGATACATCCCCCCTAGTTGGGGAATCGTCACGTGGGACTCGTCGATGAAAATCAAGGCGTTCGGAGGAAGATAGTCCAGGAGGGTGGGTGGCGGTTCTCCGGGTTGGCGCCCCGATAAATGTCGAGAGTAATTCTCAATGCCATTGCAATACCCCATCTCCTGCAACATCTCCAAGTCGTAGCGCGTTCGTTCCCCAATCCGCTGTTCCTCGATGAGTTTGTTAAGCGACCGAAATTGCCCCAGCCGCTCGGCCAGTTCGGCTTCGATCTTCTTAATCGACTGCAATAGAATTTCTCGCGGCGTCACATAGTGGGTTTTCGGATACAGGGTGAGCCGCGGTACTTGCGCATTGACCTTCCCCGTCAACGGATCGAAATAGCTCAACGACTCAATTTCATCGTCAAACAGCGTAATGCGGACGGCTTCGCTATCGGCTTCAGCGGGAAAAATGTCAATGGTGTCCCCGCGTACCCGAAATTGCCCCCGAGTTAGGTCGATCTCATTGCGTGTGTACTGCATATCGGCGAGGCGGGCCAAAATCTGGCGTTGTGCAATCCGTTCGCCCCGTTGCAGATGCAACAGCATGGACATGTACATCTGCGGATCGCCTAGCCCGTAAATCGCCGACACCGAAGCGACAATAATCGTATCTTTCCGCTCCAAAGTGGCTTTCGTTGCCGATAAACGCATCTGTTCGATGTGTTCGTTAATCGCTGCTGACTTCTCGATGTAGGCATCTTTAGACGGCACATAGGCTTCGGGTTGGTAAAAGTCGTAGTACGAGACGAAATACTCCACTGCGTTCTTTGGAAAAAAAGCCTTCATTTCGCTGTAAAGCTGTGCCGCAAGGGTTTTATTGGGCGCAAAAATGAGGGCCGGCCGCTGTACTGCTTCGATGACCTTCGCCACGGTGAAGGTTTTGCCGCTCCCAGTCACCCCTAATAAGGTCTGAAATGACAACCCCGCTTGAAGGCCTTCGACGAGCGTTCTGATCGCTTCGGGTTGATCGCCGGCGGGGGCGTAATCGGCGTGGAGTTGAAAACTCATCGTACAAGTCCTCTTCTAGGTTGTATTTTGCGGTTATGCGTCAAGCTTTCGCCGAGCCACCAATAGACTCAGCTTAAACAGTGCCGAAATCCCCGTCCTTCAGGGCGGCATGGAAGTCAAGTAAACTGTCTCGAACGGACGACCGAGCCGTCATCGCGGACGGCCGTTTTTTGGCAACTGCGCCGCTTTATCCACAACGCAAACAGGGGAACCTTGATCGTGACTTCTTTCTTATCCGACCGCGTACAACAAATTAAACCCTCTCCGACCATCGCCGTGACGACCAAAGCCGCTGAACTGAAGGCCGCCGGGCGCGATGTCGTGGGATTAGGGGCCGGTGAACCGGATTTTGATACGCCCGAATTCATCAAGCAGGCCGCCATCACCGCCATTAATAACGGTTTTACTAAGTACACGGCGGTCGGCGGGACCCCCCAACTCAAAAAAGCGATTGTCGATAAATTCAAGCGCGACAATGGCTTAGATTATCAACCCAATCAGGTTCTAGTCTCGGTAGGGGGCAAGCAGAGTTTTTACAATCTCTTCCAAGCCGTGCTCAATCCGGGAGACGAGGTGCTCATCCCGGCCCCTTACTGGGTGTCTTATCCGGACATGGCGATTTTGGCGGGGGCAACGCCGAAATTTGTCGTGGCCCCGGCCCACCAGCGTTACAAAATTACCCCCGAACAGCTCGACGCCGCCATCACGCCTCAAACCAAGATCGTGGTGCTCAACAGTCCCTCCAATCCGACGGGGGTTGCTTACACCCGTGCTGAGTTGACAGCCTTAGCGGAGGTGTTGAAGCGCCATCCCCAGGTGCTGATTGCGACGGACGACATGTATGAACACATCCTTTGGGTGGACGAACCGTTCTGCAATGTGCTCAACGTTGCCCCCGAACTCTACGAACGCACCATGGTGATGAACGGGGTATCTAAGGCCTATTCGATGACGGGTTGGCGGATTGGCTACTGTGCAGGCCCCGCCAAAATTATTACGGCGATGGCGGACATCCAGTCTCAAAGCACCTCGAATCCCACGTCGATTTCGCAGGTCGCGGCCCAAGCGGCGCTTGAAGGGGACCAAAGCTGTATTCAACCCATGTTGAAGGCATTCAAGGAACGACACGACTTTGTGTTTAGCCAACTCAACCAAATGGACGGCGTAGAAGCGGTGAGTGCGGACGGTACCTTTTACAGTTTCCCCTGTGTTTTGGGCGCGATGGATCGGCTGGGGATGAAAACCGACCTGGAGTTTGCGGCACACCTCCTCGATAACGCGAATGTGGCGGTGGTACCGGGATCGGCGTTTGGTATCGAGGGGTGTATGCGGATTTCGTTTGCCACCAGCCAAACGAACTTAGAAAAAGCGATGGATCGCATCGGCAACGCGCTGAAATAAAGGACGTCGCGCCCGAGATTGCATTGAAAATGAACGCTTTGAAGTAAAGGGGTTTGTGCTGCCCAAGATCGTACCGACAGTGCTCAGAATAAAGGCGGTAGGCTCGTGACTCATCTCTGCGGGCACCGTCTCTTTGGGGTTGACAAGCCAAAAGTTCCTCATTAAGGTTCGCGGCCTTCACCGTTCCCGAGTAGCTCAGCGGTAGAGCAAGCGGCTGTTAACCGCTTGGTCGCTGGTTCGAATCCGGCCTCGGGAGCCACTTCATTCAAGCCTCGAATTTTTCTAGCGACATTCAGTCGCTTTTTTTGTACCTCCAAAACGAACAACCCTCTCTAACCCCGTTCCAAAGAATGCCCTTTTCTTGTGGAGCTTTTTCTGTGGAATCCTTTGATATTGTGATTAATGGGGGAGGGATGGTCGGAAGCGCCCTCGCCTGTGCACTGGCCCAAACCACGCCCTACCGCATTGCCGTTCTCGAACCCAATCCCCCATCGGTCCGCCCTCCCGACGCCCCATTTGAAGTGCGGATGTCGGCGTTTAGTTTGGGAACGGTTAAATTTTTGACGAATATTGGCGTGTGGCCACGCGTCCTAGAAACCCAACGGGCTTGCCCTTATCGGCAAATGCGCGTGTGGGAGGACGGGGGCGGAGAAACTTACTTTCATGCGGATCAAGTAGGCGTTGACCGCTTGGGCGACTTTGCCGAAAACCAACTCGTACAACGGGCTGCGTTGGATCATCTCGAAACCCTCGAAAACGCGACCTTATTTCGGACGGCCCCTCACAAAATCCGCATCACCGACGCCTACGTGGAAATCACCACCCAAGACGATCAGCAATTACAAGCTAAGTTAGTTGTAGGCGCAGATGGGGCGAATTCCGTGGTACGGGCTGCCGCAGGCATCGGTAGCCATAGCTGGGATTATGGGCATCACGCCTTGGTCACCAGTGCCATTACCCAGTTGCCCCAACAAGACCTGACTTGGCAACGGTTTACACCACGAGGCCCCCAGGCTTTCTTACCCTTTCCAGGTCACCATGCGGCCTTAGTGTGGTACGAATCGGCGCAAAGATGTCGCGAACTCCTCGACCTCGACGACGACACCTTCTTACGAACTCTCGAAGCGCACTTTCCCCATGAACTTGGGGGGGTCAGCGGATTGACCCAACGATTGAGTTTCCCACTGCGCCGCAGTCACGCCCAACGCTATGTCGTGGAGCGAGTGGCGCTCATCGGCGACGCCGCCCACACCGTTCACCCCCTCGCGGGACAAGGCGTCAATCTGGGATTCCTCGACGCAGCGGCCTTAGCGGAAATTTTGCAATCGGCGTTGCATCGGGGACGCGATTTGGGAGATGTCGACTTGTTGACCGAGTACGAACGCTGGCGCAAGACCGATAATTTAGCCATGCAAACCGTCATCGATCTGTTTTATCGCGTGTTTAGCAACGAATTTGCCCCCTTGAAAACCTTGCGGGGTCTGGGACTGGGGATGGCAAACCGCTTAGGCGTTGCCAAAGGCCCCGTGATTCGATTTGCGCTGGGGGTGTCGGCGATTGGGCGGGTTCCTCAACTCGTTCGGTGAACGCAGAGGCGGTCGCACCCCGATCGCCCATGCAACTCATCGAGGGAGGTGATCGTTCTAAACTTTATGATTGCCCCCCTTTTCAGCGACAGGAACCCCGATTTCATGCCCATTGCAGCCCTCCCCAACGGAATTCAACTGCATTACCAACGCCACGGCGAAGGAACTAAACTTCCCTTACTGCTCATCATCGGCATGGGCGCTCCACTGAGTTTCTGGCCCTCGGGATTCGTCGAAGGATTGGTGGCTGTGGGCCACCCGGTCGTGGTGTTTGATAATCGCGACATCGGTCATTCCACCCGATTAGACGAGGCCAAAGTACCGTCGATGCGGGAGATTCTCGCCACCGGTCTGTTAAAACGGCCCTTAGCAGCGGCCTACACCCTCGATCACATGGCCGACGATGCGGCGTATCTTCTCGATCAGCTGATGGACGAGGAGAATTGGACCCAGGTGGGCGTGGTCGGCATGTCGATGGGGGGCATGATTGGGTTGAGACTGGCGATGAAACGGCCTCAGCAGGTCACCCAACTGGCGTTGGTGATGAGCAGCGGTGTGGATTTGCGCCCCCGACGCTATTGGCCTCAGATGCGATTGGCGTGGCATTTTCTGGAACCGCGTTCGTCGGGAAAAGCGGCCAAAGTGGCTCGGCTGGCCCGATGGTTTGACCGTATTGCGGGGGCCCCTGGGCGTTACAACCAACTCGCCCTACGACAACAGCTCGAAGCGACCTATGAAGCGTGGGCTTACGGTGCGGGGGCGGCGCGACACTTTGCAGCGGTTCTGGCCAGTCCCCCCATCGCCCTCGACCGCCTCCCAATCCCCACCTGTGTGATTCATGGGGACGCCGATCCCCTGGTACCGTTTCAGGCGGCTATCGAGACAGCGGCACAGTTGCCTCACAGTCAGTTACATCGCTTGAAGGGGGTGGGACACGAACTTACGCCCGCTATGACGGGACTTTGGTTACCGCCACTGACCACATTCTTCGACGATCCCGCCGTGTCGTGACGTGCAGACGATTTCAGAAAGGCTTGGAGGGATGATCACCGTTGATGAGAAATCGTCCCAGACTTTAGGAATGAATGTGACCGAAATGCGCGACAAGCCCCGTCCCTCAGAGCGGGGGGATGTCAATCTGCTTGTTGAACCAAAACTTGGCGCGAGT
>CAZTIH010000070.1:0-1479 GCA_964613675.1 uncultured Candidatus Competibacteraceae bacterium | reverse complement strand
TTGCTAATGTTGGGCGTCCACATCCCAGCCAAACGCATGTGGCCAAAATCTTATGTGCTACTCATAGTATGTAGCACCATAGTCATCATTCAAGAACAATACATTTTTCAAAATTGTTCTGGTGATGCCGAGAATCCCTAGCTCTTCAATGCGAGCCATCCTTGCTGAAAATGTCCGTGCTTTTCGAAAAGATCACGGCCTTTCGCAAGAGGAACTGGCCGATCGTTGTGAACTTCACCGTACATATATAGGATCGGTGGAGCGTGAGGAGCGAAATGTTTCTTTAAGCACTCTCGAAGTTCTTTCTCAGGCTCTCGGAGTCAGCGTCGCGGAACTGCTGACACCAAGAGCTGAGCATGGCCCAAAAGACACTCCTTGATTATAAAAATGCCCTTCAATCATCTGGCTTCGATATTTATTCTCCAATTGAAGTTGGAGACGCCAATTTTTGGATACCAACGCCATACCTAGAAATACTGCTCAACCAAGCGCTAACAGGCCTTGATCTGAGTGGGTTAGCACTGCGAACGCGCTCGAAAGTTGTCAAGACGGCCATTTGCGAAGCCCTTGGCTACCCTGTTCCAAAATCCTTCAAAAAAACACAACCTCGATTTTTTGGGCAACAACTCGATACATACACCCAAAAATCAAGCAATCTGCAAATCTGGAATGAAGAACTTTCCCCCACTCGACGTTACGCAATCATCCAGATATCGGATCAAGACATTGTTTTGAAAATCAAAGTAGTGATTGGCCAAGAGCTTGCGCTGTTAAACACGACAGGGACGATCACAACAAAATACCAAGCAGGGCTTGTCACTGGCGCTGATTCTCACGAATTGGTTTCAGCGCAAGACACTTCACCTATGTTGCCGTATGTACAATTTGGTACGGCATTTTCCGCGTCGGTCAGTCCTATTGATGAACCAGAGTGTGGTGCCTTACTGCCTATTCAGGAAATCTTTGATCGGTTATCAGCGCTGGTAGGCTTATCGTTTGCTGACCCTGGCATTGATCAAGAACGCAATCGCGGTGCGGCACTGCATCGCTTGATTTGCGAATGCTTGGGATATAGCCGCCACGAAGACAAGGGACAGTTCCCTGACATTCGCCACCAATTGTTGGAAGTAAAGCTGCAAACATCGCCTACCATCGATCTAGGACTGGTGTTGCCAAGCAGTGAAGAGCAGCTCTACATTCGGCAGCTTGGCGACTATCACCCTCGACATTGCGATACCCGTTATGCAATGTTTTTCGCGAAAACGAATGGTAAGCAAGTTACGCTTACCCATCTGTTCCTCACAACTGGTGCTGATTTTTTCAAACGATTCAGACGCTTTGAAGGCAAGGTGACAAACGGGAAAATCCAAATTCCTTTACCTCAAAACTTCTTTAGCAGCTAAACCAAAAACACGCCAAATCCGAGCATCGAGGTCAGCGGCAAGTTGATCGGCCTCTGCCGAGGATGTCTTGGCGTGA
>CAZTIH010000069.1:6361-13447 GCA_964613675.1 uncultured Candidatus Competibacteraceae bacterium | reverse complement strand
AGTCGAACCTGTCCTGAATGTGGACATATCTCGGCAGAGAATCGCAAGACGCAATCACACTTTTCTTGTACTGAATGCGGATTCAAGGAGAACGCCGATTTTGTCGGGGCCTCGAATGTGTTAAGGGTGGGACAGGCCCAGTTAGCCTGCCAAGCGAACGGTGAAGTGGTGCCGTCGGCAACAGGAACCCGCCGAACGGTTTTGGCAAAGTCCGCAAGTACAGCTTAAACAACGCCGAAATCCCCGTCCTTCAGGGCGGGGAGGATGTCAAGACAGGCGGTGTAGCTCTCGATTAGTGGAACTGTTCTTCTTCCGTCGAACCCGTTAAGGCGGTCGTCGAGGATTTGCCCCCTTCGATGACCTGGGTCACGGCGTCGAAGTAACCCGTCCCTACCTCGCGCTGATGCTTCACCGCCGTAAAGCCCCGATCCGCCGCCGCAAACTCCGCTTCCTGAAGTTCAACAAACGCCTTCATCTGTTCACGCGCATACCCGTAGGCCAAATTGAACATGCCGTAGTTCAGGCTGTGGAACCCCGCCAACGTGATGAACTGGAATTTGTACCCCATTGCGCCCAGCTCGTTCTGGAATTTCGCAATCGTCGCGTCATCCAGATTCTTTTTCCAGTTGAACGACGGCGAACAGTTATAGGCCAACATCTTGCCCGGGAACTTGGCGTGCATCGCTTCCGCAAACTTGCGCGCATAGTCCAAATCGGGCTTGCCCGTCTCGCACCACACTAAATCTGCGTACGGCGCATAGGCTAATCCGCGGCTGATGGCCTGATCCAACCCCGGCTTGGTACGGTAAAACCCTTCTAAGGTCCGTTCACCCGTGCAGAACGCCTTATCGTTCTCGTCCACATCCGAGGTCAACAGATCGGCAGCTTCGGCATCGGTACGGGCGACGATGATCGTCGGAACCCCCATCACATCCGTTGCTAAACGGGCCGCAACGAGTTTGGCAACCGCTTCACGGGTAGGAACTAACACCTTGCCCCCCATGTGACCGCACTTTTTCACGCTGGCCAATTGATCTTCAAAGTGAACACCAGCGGCCCCCGCTTCGACCATCCCCTTCATCAGCTCAAACGCATTCAACACCCCGCCAAAACCCGCTTCGGCATCGGCCATGATGGGGGCAAAAAAGTCGATATACCCCTCATCGCCCGAGCGCTTACCTTCCGAAACCTGGATTTGATCGCAACGCTGGAAGGTGTTGTTGATGCGACGCACCACCATCGGTACCGAGTTGGCCGGATAGAGCGATTGGTCGGGGTACATTTCCGCCGCCAAGTTCGCATCACCCGCGACCTGCCAGCCCGATAAATAAATCGCCTTCAACCCCGCTTTGACCTGTTGCATGGCCTGGTTACCCGTCAACGCCCCCAAGGCATTTACGTAGGGTTGAGTGGTCATCAGGGTCCAAAGCTTTTGGGCGCCGTACTGGGCAATCGAGTATTCAATGGGCAACGAACCGCGCAAGCGCACGACTTCTTCAGCACTGTACGGACGGGTGATGCCCGCCCAACGGGGGTTGGTCTGCCAATCTTGTTGGAGTTGTTCTGCGGTTAAATGAGGCATAGAGCGCTCCTAAATGACGCTAAAGTTACGCGAGGTCGTCGTAAGCGACCGAGGTGAGGAAGTCGGCGAAGTGTTCCGCCGTGGAAAGTTGGTCGATGAGCTGGGCCGCCCGTACAAAGTGACCCTGCTCAAACCGTTCGTTGCCGAGTTGCTGACGAATCAGATCCATTTCGACTTTCAGATAATCGCGAAACAGTTCCGCCGTAATGGCGCGTCCGTCGTCGAGCTGGGCGTTGTGACGAATCCACTGCCACAACTGTGCCCGAGAAATTTCTGCTGTAGCGGCGTCTTCCATCAAGTTGTGAAGGGGAACGCAGCCCAAACCGCCCAACCACGCTTCGGTGTACTGCACCGCCACATTGATGTTATTGCGCAAACCGCCCTCGGTGATGGTGCCCTGTGCAACCTGAAGCAGATCCGCAGCGGTCACTTTCACATCTTCGCGCAACTTTTCGAGTTGATTCAGATTCGGCATGTGGGCATCAAAGGCTTCAATGGCAATCGGCACTAAGCCCGGATGCGCAACCCAAGTCCCATCGTGACCGTCCCCCGCTTCCCGTTGCTTGTCGGCCCGCACCTTCTGCATCGCCGCTTCATTGGCGTCGGCATCGTGCTTAATGGGGATCTGTGCCGCCATACCGCCCATTGCATAGGCTTTGCGACGGTGACAGGTCTGAATCAACCGTTGGGAGTAGCTGCGCAAAAAGTGGGTCGTCATGGTCACTTGGGTGCGGTCGGGCAGGACGAATTCGGGACGTGCGTGATGTTTTTTGATGAAGCTAAAAATGTAGTCCCAACGGCCACAATTAAGTCCCACGATGTGGTCGCGCAATTCGTACAGAATCTCATCCATCTGGAAAGCGGCGTGAATGGTCTCGATCAGAATCGTGGCTTTAATCGACCCCCGCGGAACCCCGATTTTGTCTTGGGCGAAATTAAATACCTCGTTCCACAAACGCGCTTCTAAATAATGCTCGAGCTTAGGAATATAGAAAAACCGTCCCTTGGGATGTTGGCCGTTGTGGAAAAAATACAGCCCAAAATCGAATAACGACCCCGACATCGGTTCTCCATCGACGAGAACATGTTTTTCGGGGAGATGCCAGCCTCGTGGCCGAACTAAAAGGGTGGCGGGATTTTCGTTCACTTTGTACTGACGGCCATCGGGCGCGGTGTAGTCAATCGTGCCTTGAATGGCATCGCGCACATTCATCTGACCTTCGACGAGGGCGTCCCATGTGGGGCTGGTCGCGTCCTCAAAATCGGCCATGAACACTTTGGCCCCCGAATTAAGGGCATTGATGATCATTTTGCGATCGACCGGCCCGGTGATTTCGACCCGACGATCGAGAAGGGCTTCGGGAATGGGGGCAACCGTCCAATCTCCGGCGCGAATGTCGGCAGTTTCGGGCAAAAAATCGAGCGTTTTCCCCTGACTGATGGCGACCTGTTCGACTTGCCGCGCTTGTAACAACGCTAAACGTTGCCCGTTAAATTCGCGATGGAGTTCGGCCAAAAATGTGAGCGCCGCTGGGGTGAGTACCGTGGCGTAGGCGTCATTCATCGGCCCCGTGATCGTCAAGCCGGCAATTTCGCTGGTCATTCGCAGCTCCTCATGGGTAGGAAAAGCATTCCGTATTGTGAAACGCAATGCGTATTGGAAAACGCTTGCGATATTAGGGGGCAGTGCAACATTTCACAAGTCAATTTTGCAGTGCAATGAGCACGCTTTTGGGGACGCCGAACGGTGAAATTGGATTTTTACGGTGATAAAACAAGGAGATTGTCAATTTTATCGAGTAGCCGCACGAAATAATGTCGTCATCAAAAGTCAAGCCCTTGCTGTGCTTAAGGGGAAATTTTCTCCCGACATAAAGCCGTCTAGCACGCTAAATTCCGTTGTCGTCGGAAATCTAAACCCCGTATCGCGGGCTAAAAACTTTATTTTCAATCCATAATTTCACATCGTGAAAAAGATTTACCAAATACGTGGCTTTTCTGAGGCCGTCGTGTTCGCATTTTTCACCCGCAACCGATGGAGTGTCTCTGGCAATAAATGTGATGGACTCCTAAAATCGCCCCCCACAAAAATTGCGCTGATTAACGGCCATTTCACCCACCCTGCGGAGTCCGACCACCCATGAGTCTAGTGGAAAACCAACGCCTCGCCTCGTCGCTGTACGGCGGTAATGCCGACTTCCTCGAAGAAATCTACGAAAAATATCTCAGCGATCCCGAGGCAGTTGGCCCCAATTGGCGGCAATACTTCGAGCAAATGCAGAACGCTGGGGGCGGTCGCGATGTAGCTCACACGCCCATCCGCGAATCGTTTGCTCGGCAGGCGCGCCAACCCGTCACCGTCATTCAAAAATCCGTCGCCGAACTCGATCCGGTCGCGATTGAAAAACAAGCTGCGGTTTTGCGGTTGATTAACGCCTATCGCACTCGCGGTCACCAAGCCGCCGATCTCGATCCCATTCATCTGCGAGATCGCCCCGTCGTCGAAGATCTCGAACCTACCTTTCACGGCCTGTCTGAAGTCGATATGGATACGGTATTTAATGCCGGTACACTGTATGGATTAACGGCGGATCGCCTGCCCCTGCGCGAGATTTTGGCGATGCTGCGCGAAACCTACACGGGGAATGTAGGTGCCGAATACATGCACATCACCAAAACCGAAGAAAAACGGTGGTTGCAGAAGCACATCGAAGAGGCCCGAGGCAAATTAGCGTTAACGGCAGAACAAAAACGCGATCTTTTGCGCCAAATCGTCGCGGCAGAGGGTTTAGAAAAATATCTGCACACCCGTTTTGTCGGCCAAAAACGCTTCTCGTTGGAAGGTGGCGACAGTCTGATTCCGCTGATGGATGCGCTCATTCAACGCGCCGGCGAAAATGGGGCTAAAGAAGTCGTGATCGGTATGGCCCATCGGGGACGGCTTAATGTGTTGGTGAACATCCTCGGTAAACGACCGGCCGATTTGTTTGAAGAGTTTGAAGGCAAACGCAAATTGCTCGAAAATAGTGCGGGCGATGTGAAGTATCACCAAGGGTTTTCGTCCGATGTCGAGACCCCCGGGGGCGTGGTTCACCTGGCCCTCGCCTTCAATCCCTCCCATTTGGAAATCGTCAATCCGGTCGTCGAGGGGTCGGTGCGGGCGCGGATGGAACGCCGTCAGTGTGTCGATGGCTTGGGCGGCGATGTAAAAAATGAAGTAGTCGTCCCGGTGCTGATTCACGGCGATGCGGCGTTTGCGGGACAGGGAGTGGTGATGGAGACCATGCAGTTTTCACAGGTGCGGGGCTATCGCACTGGCGGGACGGTGCACATCGTGGTCAACAACCAGATTGGGTTCACCACCAGCAATCCCCTGGATGCACGCACGGCCCAGTACTGCACCGATGTCGCCAAAATGATTCAGTCGCCGATTTTCCATGTGAACAGCGATGACCCGGAGGCAGTGTTATTTGTCACCAAACTCGCTATGGACTACCGCACCGAGTTCAAAAAAGATGTCGTGATCGACTTAGTGTGCTACCGCCGTTTAGGGCATAACGAAGCCGATGAACCGGCCGCCACCCAGCCCATGATGTACAAAAGCATCCGTGCCCATCGCACGACCGCCGTCTTGTACGCCGAGAAATTGGCCCATGAGAGCGTGATTTCTGCCGAAGATTTGCCCGCCATGCAGAGCGCGTATCGCAACGAACTCGAAGCGGGTCATACGGTGTCGCGACCGTTGGTGAACAACCCCAGCGCCTACAGTACGGATTGGGCCCGTTTGAGCGGCAAAGCGGATTGGAATTTGCCCGTCGCCACGGGAATTGATATTCCCACCGTTCAAACGCTCGCGGCCAAAATGCTCGAACTTCCCGAGGGATTTGAGTTACATCCTCGGGTGGCCAAAATCATGGACGACCGTCGCAAAATGGCGGCAGGCGCGTTGCCCATCGACTGGGGATTCGCCGAAAATTTGGCCTATGCGGGTTTGTTGAAAGATGACTACAAAGTGCGGATTTCGGGACAAGACTGCGGACGCGGCACCTTTTTCCATCGTCATGCTGTGTTGCACAACCTCAAAGACGGCAGCAGCTACACGCCGTTAAAGCATTTCTCCAACGACGCTACCCGTTTCACTGTCATCGACTCGATTTTGTCGGAAGAGGCCGTGATGGGCTTTGAATACGGGTTTGCCACCGCCGACCCCAACTCGCTGGTCATTTGGGAAGGCCAATTTGGCGACTTTGCCAATGGTGCACAGGTGGTGATCGACCAATTTATTGCGTCGGGCGAAGTGAAATGGGGACGGTTGTGCAGCTTAGTTCTGTTGTTGCCTCACGGGTTTGAGGGACAAGGCCCTGAGCATTCGTCGGCGCGTTTAGAGCGGTACTTGCAACTGTGCGCCGATGAAAACATGCAGGTTGTCGTTCCCACCACGCCCGCGCAGTGTTTCCACATGTTGCGTCAACAGATTTTGCAACCCTTCCGCAAACCGCTGGTGGTGATGAGTCCGAAGAGCTTGTTGCGGCATCCGTTGGCTGTTAACCAGCTTGAAGACCTGCAAGACGGGAAATTTATGCCCATCCTCCCCGAAATCGACGAACACGATCCGAGCAAAGTGACGCGGATCGTATTTACGACGGGCAAGGTGTACTACGACCTGCTTGCTGAACGACGGGCGCACGCAAAAAATGAGGTGGCGATTGTGCGGATTGAGCGACTGTATCCGTTCCCGAAAGCCCTCTACGAAGCGGAATTGCAGAAATATCCCAATGCACGCGACATCGTTTGGTGTCAGGACGAGCCGCGCAATCAAGGGGCCTGGTTCCAGATCGTTCACGAATTAGAAGCGCCTTTGGGCGGCCAAAAAGTGTATTACGCGGGACGGGCCGCGTCGGCATCGGTTGCGACGGGGTATCACAGCACCCATGTCGCTGAACAAAAACAGCTCATCAAAGAAGCGATGGGCGAATAAATCGCGATCCCTCGGTCAGGCGCTAAAGCCTTGATCGGGGACAGTTTTGTTTCTCCACACCAACCACAACCAAAGGAAATCCTTATGAGTGTCGAAGTACGCGTTCCCAGTCTTCCCGAGTCGGTGGCTGATGCGACCCTTGTGAATTGGAAGAAAAAGCCCGGTGAAGCCGTCAAGCGCGATGAGAACTTGGTGGACTTGGAAACGGATAAAGTCGTTTTAGAAGTGCCCGCGCCCGTAGACGGCGTGATGGGAGAAATTGTGCAGGCCGATGGGAGTACGGTGAAATCGGGAGACTTAATTGCCTACGTTTTAGCGGGGGAAGCCTCGTCTGCCGCCCCTACAGTCACTGCCCCCGTTTCCGCACCACCGCCGCCCTCTCCTCAGATTGCGGCAGTTGTCCCCCCGACGGAAGCCGATTTAGAGGATTTAAGTCCTGCGGTACGGCGTTTAGTCGCGGAACAGAACATCGACCTCAGCAAAATTGTGGGGACCGGTCGCGGGGGTCGCGTGACCAAAACCGATG
>CAZTIH010000069.1:3550-6351 GCA_964613675.1 uncultured Candidatus Competibacteraceae bacterium | reverse complement strand
CGTTTGCGGGCACGAATTGCAGAACGGTTGCTCGAAGCCCAGCGGACTGCTGCCATTTTGACGACCTTCAACGAAGTCAACATGAAGCCCATCATGGATTTGCGTAACCAGTACAAGGACAAATTCGAGAAAGAACACGGGGTTCGCTTGGGCTTTATGTCGTTCTTTTTGAAAGCGGCGATTGAAGCGCTGAAGCGTTTTCCGGCGGTCAACGGCTGCATTGATGGCAGTGACATTGTGTATCACGGCTACTACGACATTGGGATTGCCGTTTCCAGCCCACGCGGTTTAGTGGTTCCGATTCTGCGCGACGCCGATCATTTGAGCTTTGCCGACATCGAAAAGGCGATTGCGAACTTTGGCAAGAAGGCCAAAGAGGGCACCTTGAGCGTCGATGACCTGACCGGCGGCACGTTCTCAATTACCAACGGTGGGGTGTTTGGTTCGATGATGTCCACCCCCATTCTGAACCCGCCACAGAGCGCCATTTTGGGAATGCACGCGACGAAAGACCGCGCCATGGTGGAAAACGGTCAAGTGGTTGTGCGTCCGATGATGTACTTGGCCCTTTCCTACGACCACCGCATCATCGACGGTCGCGAGGCCGTGAGCAGTTTGGTGACGATTAAAGAATGTCTGGAAGATCCGGCACGGTTGTTATTACAAGTCTAAGGGTCTCGATTACGGTCGGGGATTACGGGGGCAGCAATTGATGCTGTCCCGTTTTGCAGAACTAACAGAGGAGTGGCCAAAACATGGCACAAACTTTTGATGTAGTGGTGATTGGGGGCGGTCCAGCGGGGTATGTGGCGGCGATCAAATGTGCCCAACTCGGTTTAGCCGTCGCTTGTGTCGAGGAATGGCGTAATTTCAAAGGCGAGCCGGCATTAGGCGGAACCTGTTTGAATGTGGGGTGCATACCCTCGAAAACCCTGTTGGAGTCCTCGGAACACTTCCACAAACTCCATCACGGGATGAGTACCCACGGCATTTCGGTAAGCGACATCAAACTCGATCTCAATCAGATGATGAAGCGCAAAGAGGACATCATCCTTCAGCTCACCGGCGGGATTTCGCAGCTCTTTAAGGCGAACAAAGTGGAGTGGTTAAAGGGACGCGGTAAGTTGCTCGTCGATAAGCAGGTGGAAGTGACCCACCACGACGGCACTAAAACCATAGTCAATGCCGACAATGTCATTCTCGCAACTGGCTCTAAACCCATTGAAATCAGTGCTGCACCAATCGATGGGGGATTAATTGTGGATTCCACGGGGGCGTTGGACTTCCGCGAAGTGCCTAACCGCTTAGGTGTGATTGGCGCGGGCGTGATTGGCTTGGAGCTGGGTTCGGTGTGGAAACGCCTCGGCGCGCAGGTCACCGTATTAGAAGCTGTCGATCAATTCTTAGCGGTGGTCGATCATCAGGTCGCCGCCGATGCCTTCAGACAGTTTAAGAAACAGGGCCTCGACATCCGTTTAGGCGCGCGCGTCACGGGTACCCACAAGACCAACGACAGCGTCATAGTTCACTACAAGGACAAAGACGGCGATCACGAACTCGAAGTCGATAAATTGCTGGTCTGTGTGGGGCGTCGGCCCAATTCTCAGGGCATTGCCGATGAGGAAGTCGGTTTGCTGATGGACGAACGGGGCTGTGTTCATGTGGACGATGAAACCTGTGAAACCAACATTCCCGGCGTGTATGCCATTGGCGATCTCGTGCGCGGGGCGATGTTGGCCCACAAGGGCGCGGAGGAAGGGGTGATGGTGGCCGAATTGATTGCCGGGAAGCATGGGCACATGAATTACGACACCATCCCGTGGGTGATTTACACCGATCCCGAAATCGCGTGGGTAGGCAAGACCGAACAAACATTAAAAGCAGAGGGTGTGCCGTACAAAATGGGGTCATTTCCCTTCGCGGCCAACGGGCGGGCTAAGGCGATGGATCGGGCCGCTGGGATGGTCAAAATCCTCGTTCACGGAGAGACCGACGAAATCCTTGGAGCACACATCGTCGGTCCCATGGCCTCGGAGCTAATTCAAGAAGTCGTGCTGGCGATGGAGTTTAAGGCGAGCAGCGAAGACCTTGCCCGTACCATTCACGGTCACCCCACCTTGTACGAAGCGTTACACGAGGCAGCGTTGGCGGTCCACGGTCAAGCGATTCACAAAGTCAACACTTAGACTTATTTGCGCGGCCCCAATAGCAACACATTAAGCATGTTGGGATGAACGTTTAGGGCGGGGCGCTCCCAGAGGTTATGCAGGAATCACTGAATTGTCGCTGCCCCGCCCGTCTCCCCAAGGAAATGGAAAATCGTGTTTTAGTGAGGGGCGGTCAAAATTGATCGCCTTTTTCGTTTCACAAACGCCAACTGCAATCGTGATTCTGAAAATTCGCTTTTAACACCACAAAATGGCATAATCCATGCTCCATTGACAATTTAAGAGAAATGCTGATGTGTGGAATTAGCGGTGAGATTCGTTTTGACGATGGCGTGGCTCAAGTAGAGGCCATTCTCAAAATGAATAATCAGCAAGCGCAACGCGGTCCAGATGGCGTTGGGGTATTTGCACAAGGGCGACTCGCGTTCGGGCAACGGCGGCTTAAAATCATGGATCTCTCCGAGCACGCCCAACAGCCTATGGTGGACAACAATTTGGGCTTGGGCATCGTGTTTAACGGCGCGATTTACAACCATCCCGAGCTGCGCCTGCAACTCACCCAGATGGGCTACCAATTCTACTCCACCGGTGACACGGAAGTGATTTTGAAGGCGTACCATGCTTGGGGTAAGA
>CAZTIH010000069.1:0-3540 GCA_964613675.1 uncultured Candidatus Competibacteraceae bacterium | reverse complement strand
TAAGGATTGTGTCACCCATTTCCACGGAATGTTTGCCTTTGCCATTTGGGAACGGGATTCGGGACGTGTATTTTTGGCGCGAGATCGTTTAGGCATTAAACCGCTGTATTACACGGAAACATTGAACCGCTTGCGATTTGCGTCAACCTTACCCGCCTTACTTGCCGCCGGTGAAGTCAATACCGACCTCGATCCCGTCGCGTTGCATTACTATCTCCATTTCCACGCCGTCGTTCCTGCCCCCCATACCCTGTTACAAGGGGTAAGAAAATTGCCCCCAGCCGCCCGCCTGTTGATCGAACCCAACGGCGACCGCACCCTCGATCAATACTGGTGGTTGCCTTTTGGCGCGATTGAAGACGGTGATGACCGAAAATCCTTTGCCGATTGGCGAGACGAAACCCTTGCCGCTTTGAGACTCGCCGTTAAACGCCGTCTGGTTTCCGATGAATATCTGGGGGTGTGGATTCGAGTTTGATCGTAGGGTTGATGGTGGAAGCGGGTGCGGAAAAGTTGCGTACCTACTCCATCGGTTTTGAGGATGTCGGCGAGGAGAAGGGCGATGAATTTCCGTATTCCGATCGAATCGCCCAGCATTTTGCTACCGATCACCAGCAGATTTTTATCGACAGTCGCCGCCTATTGCCCGCGCTCCCCGATGCCATCGCGGCTATGAACGAACCGATGGTGTCGCACGACTGCGTGGGGTTCTTTTTGCTATCTGAGGCGGTCTCGCAACATTCCAAAGTGGTGCAATCGGGTCAGGGAGCGGATGAAGTGTTTGGCGGTTATCACTGGTATCCCCCGTTGCTCAATGCCCACAATCCCCTTGATACCTATCGCCGCGTCTTTTTCGATCGCGATCACGCCGAGTTTGCCCAAACCGTTCATCCCCGATTTGTGGGTGACGACCACAGCCGTCGTTTTGTGGCGGAACACTTCGCGGCGGTGGGCGCGTCGTTGAGCGTTGATAAAGCGTTGCGTTTGGATACGACCGTGATGCTGGTCGATGACCCGGTGAAGCGCGTGGACAACATGACTATGGCCTGGGGACTTGAAGCGCGGGTTCCCTTTCTCGATCACGAACTGGTTGAGTTAGCCGCCCGCATTCCCGCAGCGCACAAAATTCGCGATGACGGCAAATATGTACTCAAAGAAGCCGCCCGTCAGGTGATTCCCGCCGAGGTGATTGACCGTCCTAAGGGGTATTTTCCCGTACCCGCACTCAAATATCTGAAGGGCGACTATCTGGCGTTGGTACGCGAGGCCCTGACCAACACGGCGGCGCGTCAACGCGATCTCTTTCAGATGCCCTATGTGGAGCGACTCTTGGCCGATCCCGAAACCCACATTACGCCCTTGCGCGGCTCGAAATTGTGGCAATTGGCCTTGTTAGAGATGTGGTTGCAGCGTCAGGGAATCTAATTCATGAGTCATCCCACCGATCACCGTTTGAGCCGATTTAATGCCCCTTCGGTCAATCACCAGCGCAACCCCGATGAACTGCCTAATGCCTTGAAACTCCCCGAAAATGTGGTGCTGAACTGTGGTTGGGGACAGCTCATCATGGCCCACACCTTTAAGGCGGCGGAGGAGGTAGCGCGGGTATTGAGTCAGGAAAGCCAAGGCCAACGGGACATTGCATTTTATGTTCGCGATCCGCATGTCGTCCTGGCCCACGCACCGCAGAGCCTATTTTTGGACCCGTCCCACACCTATCGTCTGTGGTTGAACCAATATCGGTCGGCGGACACGGCGCCGCGAAGCTATTCGATACGGCGTTTGCGGACGCGAGCTGATGCAGCGGGAATTAACCGCGTGTACGCCCTTCGCCGAATGGTGCCGGTGGAAGCGGAGTTCGTGTGGTTGGGACGCACATCCCGCCAACTCTCATTCATCGTGGCTGAGGATCATCACAGCGGGGAAATTATCGGTTCGGTGATGGGAGTCGATCATGTTCACACTTTTGGCGATCCCGAAGGGGGATCAAGTCTCTGGTGTTTAGCGGTGGATCCTCAATGTCCACACCCGGGGGTGGGCGAGGCACTGGTGCGGTATCTCATCGAGCAATTTTTGGCACGGGGACGGGCGTTTCTCGATCTTTCCGTCATGCACGACAATCAACACGCCATTGCGCTGTACGAAAAGTTGGGATTTCAGCGCGTCCCGGTATTCACCATCAAGCGTAAAAATGCCATTAACGAGTCGTTGTACACCGGTCCCGACCTGGAAAAGGGCCTCAACCCCTATGCCCGACTGCTCACCAAGGAAGCGCGGCGACGGGGCATTCATGTCGAGATTTTGGATGTTTTACAGAACTATTTCCGCTTAAGCCTTGGGGGACGGAGCGTCATTTGTCGGGAGTCGTTGACCGAACTCACCAGTGCGATTGCCATGAGTCGTTGTCAGGACAAATCGGTAACCACCCGTCTGTTGCGCGAATAGGGATTGTCGGTTCCTGCGCAACACCTTCTGGAGGGAACTGACGCAGATCGCACCTTTTTTGAGCAACATCAAGCCGTGGTGATTAAGCCCTTGAAGGGGGAACAGGGACAGGGCATTGCCGTTAATCTGACGACCTGGGCGGAAGTCGAGGTGGCGATTGAGAACGCCCGACGGTATGGCGATGAAGTGTTAATGGAACAGTTTTGTCGTGGACAAGATTTGCGGTTAATCGTGATTGATTTTCGGTTAGTCGCGGCGGCAGTGCGCAAACCCGCTGCCGTCGTTGGAGATGGGCAAAACACCGTGCGCGAACTCATCGATAAACAGAGTCGGCGTCGTGCAGCCGCAACGGGGGGCGAGTCTAAAATCCCGGTCGATGGTGAAACCGAACGATGCGTTAAGCGGGCGGGGTTCACTTTTGACGATGTGTTGCCCTATGGCTTCCATCTGACGGTTCGCCAGACCGCCAATCTGCACACTGGGGGCACCATCCACGATGTCACGCCGAAATTGCACCCCAAACTGGCCCAAGTCGCTGAACAGGGAGCGCGTTTGCTAGACATCCCTGTCGTGGGCTTTGATTTTCTAGTTCCCGATGTTCAAAAGCCGGATTATGTCGTGATCGAAGCGAACGAGGGCCCGGGGTTAGCCAATCACGAGCCGCAACCCACCGCCGAGCGATTTATCGACCTTTTATTCCCTTATACCGCGGTGGTGCCTCATGCGTGACCGTTCCGCTGACGGCGTGACCAACGTGGGAATCCCTGTCTTTAGGGCGGGGAGCATGTCAAAATTTCACGATTTCATCGACCTCAATCCTCAAGAAGCGATGTTCACTGCGCTTCGGGGTGCGACACAAACTACATAGGAGGCGTCTGTTATGGCCCCCAAAAAACTCAAAATTGATTTGGATTATCTCAAACAAACCCTACTCGAACTTCTCGCCATTCCCAGTCCAGTTGGGCTGACGGATGAAATTGTCCATTACACCTGTCGACGTCTCGACGATCTCAATATTCGTTACGAACTCACCCGTCGAGGGGCCATTCGCGCGACTTTACCGGGGAAAAACCGCCAGATCGCGCGGGCGGTCGT
>CAZTIH010000068.1:0-13502 GCA_964613675.1 uncultured Candidatus Competibacteraceae bacterium | reverse complement strand
TGGGGGCCACGGCCAGACTCTCGATGTTGTAGCCCCGCGCCGAGAACAGATTCGCTACGCGAGACAACGCGCCCGATTCGTTCTCCAGCAACATAGAAATAATGTGTCGCATGATTTCCCCTTAAATCAATTCTCATCAACTTATTGTTTGTGTTAGGAAAAAAGTGGTTTACACCAAAACCATCCCTTCTTCGTGAGTGGATTTCATGGAGTCGCGGCCCGCTAACAACATCTCGTTATGCGCCCCCCCCGCCGGAATCATCGGAAAGACATTTTCTTCAGGATCGGTCAAAAAGTCCAAAAAGACGGTGCGGTTTTTCATCGCAAAGGCTTCTTTGAGGGCGCCCTCCACATCTGAAGGGTTCTCGATTTGCATTCCGACATGTCCGTAGGCTTCTGCAAGTTTTACAAAATTGGGCAACGCATCCATGTAGGACATCGAGTAGCGTTTATCGTAAAAGAACTCTTGCCACTGGCGAACCATCCCCAGATAGCGGTTGTTCAGATTCACGACTTTAACGGCGGTCTGGTACTGCAACATCGTCGATAGCTCCTGCAACATCATCTGAATGCTGCCCTCGCCGGTCACACAGGCGACGTCCATATCGGGATAAGCCAATTTGCAGCCCATTGCGGCGGGCAACCCAAAGCCCATCGTGCCCAGACCACCGGAATTGATCCACCGACGGGGTTTGTCGAAGAGATAGTATTGAGCCGCCCACATCTGATGTTGCCCCACATCAGAGGTCACAATGGCGTCGCCGCGAGTGACTTCGTAGAGTTTCTGCACGACGAACTGCGGTTTAATGACTGTTTCGCTATTCTGATACTTAAGCGATTCAACTTTTCGCCATTCATTAATCTGACGCCACCATTCTGCAAGGGCTTCATGCTGCGGTTTCAGATTCTCCTCTTTAATGATGTCGATCATGGCGCGAACCACTTGCGGTACGGAACCCACAATGGGGACATCGACTTTGACATTCTTAGAAATCGACGACGGATCCACATCGACATGAATAATTTTGGCGTACGGACAGAACTTTTCGAGCAGCCCCGTCACGCGGTCATCGAAGCGCGAACCGATGGCGATGAGTGTGTCACAACCGTGCATGGCCATATTGGCTTCGTAGGTGCCGTGCATTCCCAACATGCCGACAAATAGCGGATCGGTGGCGGGATAGGCACCTAATCCCATGAGCGTATTGGTAATGGGAAAGCCCAAAAGCCGTGTTAATTCAACGAGTTCAGGCGCACTATCGCTCAAAATCACGCCCCCGCCGGTGTACAGCATGGGCCGTTTAGCCGCCATCATCAGATGCACGGCCTTACGAATCTGACCGGTATGACCGCGCACCGTGGGGTTGTAAGAACGCATTTTGACCTGTTTGGGATAGAAAAACTCGGTCTTCATTGCGGTAATGTCTTTTGGAATATCGACGAGAACGGGGCCAGGACGCCCAGTTGTTGCGATATAAAACGCTTTTTTAATCGTGACAGCTAAATCCTTGACATCCTTGACGAGGAAGTTGTGTTTGACGCAGGGGCGGGTAATCCCTACCGAATCGACTTCTTGGAAAGCGTCATTACCAATCAACTTGGTAGGGACTTGGCCCGATAAAACGACCATCGGGACAGAATCCATATAAGCCGTCGCAATTCCGGTCACAGCGTTGGTCAATCCGGGGCCGGAGGTGACTAAGACCACGCCAGGTTTCCCACAAGCACGGGCATAGCCATCGGCGGCGTGAGTGGCGGCTTGTTCGTGACGAACGAGGATGTGCTTGACTTGTTCTTGAACAAACAGGGCATCGTAAATATGTAAAACGGCTCCACCGGGGTAGCCAAAAATATATTCGACGCCCTCTTCTTGAAGGCATCGCACCACGATTTGTGCGCCGGTAAGTTCCACGGAAGGCTCCTGCGGGTATCGCTAGGTTGTAGCCCGTAAAGGGCATTGTTTCGGGGAATTAGCCGCAAAATACGGCAAATTTCAGTTGAAGGGCGGTAAAACTAGCGAGGGCCTTAAAGAGGGTCAAGGTGCATTCCCGTGGGGTTTTCAGCAGTAGTTAAATCTAAGGGTGCCGAGGGCTTCCCATACGCGGTCCGGTAAAGGCACTTTTAATATGCACAACAGATTTTCAATCTCGAATGATCCGCCTGGCAGTGCGCGAGATTTCTCAATTAATTCAAGGGCTTTAGCTTCATAGGGGCCTTCACTTCGGAGACAAGCCGCAACGGTCGCCCACGTCGCTCCAATCAGCGCCATGGTGGGGCCGTGATCGGGATGTTCGGCGATTGTGATGACTTTTTGCAGGCATTCTTCGACTTTAGGGGCTAAGTCGGGTTGAATTTCACTTCGCTCTTGTAGGAGTAACGCCCGATGGCCCCAAATGGATGACCAGGGATGTTGCGGGTAGTCGCCGCCCCATTGCGCGTGCGCATCGACATACCCCTTGCGCAGGGCCAGAAAATTTTCGTTCTGAGCCATCAGACGTAGCAAAAGATGATGCAGATATTGATCGGCAGTCTGGGTATTCGCGGCCCATTTAGCGCCCAATTGTTCATCAAATTGGTTCCCGAATAGCGCATAAACGCTATCGAGGAGAGAGTCCAAGTTGCCTTCTAACGCATTGAAAGCGCGATAAATTTGGGTTTGTTGACAGTCAGCGGCAGGGTTTTCATCGCTGACAGCGGGATGGTTAAACGCTTCCAGTGCTGCCTCAAAATAACGATCTGCCGTGGAAAAGCTGTCCTGTAAAGCGTAGTACTGCCCCAAAGAACTGCATAAACGCCCTTGCAGAATCAGGGGTAGTGCTGGACGTAATGGATCCTCAAGCCAATTATGGATTGTCACGAAAGCATCATTGAAGAGAAACTGATCCGCGTAATGTACCGCTAAGTTCAGATCGGTTTCGACGCAGAGTTCCCGATATTGCGTTTTCAATTCATCGCAAATGGCTTTGTAATTCGTTGCCGCTTCACGAATACGAAGGGGATCACCATCGTGATTGGCGTTCTGAAGTGCAGTTAAGAAATACAGAATGCGCAGACGTGGGTGTGCGTTTGCGGGGATTGTGGGAATCATCTGATGCACGGCCTTAAAAGTGCGTCTCAGATAGGCCACGTCCCGTACTTTATTCTGATAACGTTCATTAAGCGCTTCGAGAAGTTTGCGCAACAGCATGGGGTGGTTGCTAACCCGACACGTGAGATCGTCAAGAACGAGTTTTCCAAAGGCGCTATCCCCATTTTCCACCGCAAAATCAATGACATCTTGCAAATTTTGATGCGCTTCGAGCGTTTCAAGCCGTTCGAGTCGAGGGACAAGGGAAAGTGAGAAGGGAACGTAGCCCGGTAGCTTCTTAAAGTTAGTCCATTCGCCTAACAGACAATTATTGATTGTATGTTCGTGGGCGAGGTAGGCCACTAAATCCGCGTAGGGCAAGTAATTAAAATTGCTTTCTTTCCAGGCAAATTCCTGCAATTCCCAATAAGCAAAGCGTTGGGGTTTCACACTCATTAACCCGCGATAAAACTGGGTGCCATCGTCATCAATAGGATGGCCATAGCCACTTATCGCTTCTGCATAAAACCAGAGTTTTGTCGGTTTTTGGGGACGCAGTAACCAGCCTAACAGCAATATAAACGCGGATTGCAATAGCTGATCGTAATAAACGCTGGCGGACTCGTCGGGAGTTGGGAGAGCGATGTGGAATAGAAAAGGGACACAATCAGAGGCTTTCCAGAGATCGGTTAAAGCGCTTTTTGCCAGTTCCAGATTTTTGTAGGAATGATTTTTGATTTTTTTGAGCGACAAAATCTGATCGGGCGTTCCCCGACAAACAATCCCGGCAATGACCCCTTCATGGGGTTTCACGGCGTGGCCTTTATCGCTGCCCAATGTCCACACCTCATCGACATACACCGTAAAACAATCATGTCCACGGATAAATGCCGTAAGGTCAGTCAACGCGGGTTGCAGAACTTTTGGCGGGTGCAATTCCTTGAGGATCGCCAGCTGTGGTAACGGCCCCAATTTCACAGCAGGTGCAACGGGGTGTTGATTTTTATGAATATTCTGTCGATCCAGATATCGGGATACAAGCGCTCTCAAAGCGATCCATGGTGGGGTTTCACCCGCAAGCTGACTCGCGATGTGTTGCCGACGTTCGGGACGACGCGGCGTTTCCTTCAAGGCCAATCTTGTCAGAATCAGCGCATTATCAATACGTCGACCTTCTTTTTGGTCAGGACGCCAATCCACTAAAATTTGGGGAATTTTGACCCCTTTCTGGGCGAATTCTGCGAATATTTTTGGATTCGGCTTGAAGGCATTGTCGGCAGCTGCTGCCCAGTAGTTCGCTAAAATTGGCCAAGCCTCGTCTGACTTCTGATCGCTGACTTGAGGAACTTCTTTGGGCGGTACAAGAACCTCTCTGGGGGGTAGAGGGATTTCTTGTGGCGGTTTAGGCGTTGTCGGTGGGATTTCCGCTTTAGGTGTCGTCGGTAAATTTTCTTCAATTTTAGGTTTCAGACCGCGAACCGCAATTTCACCTTCGAGATAGGTATTAACGAGTTGGCGAATCGCTTTCCAAGGGCCATCACCTTTTAGTTGCACATCGAGATGTTGGCGATCAGAAACATAGAAAGTTGGGCCTCGGAGCATTCCATTGATAACAGAACTAATGTTCTCAAGCCGTTTTGCATCTTGCTCAGAAGGAATCCAGTCCCGTAGTGACGAAGTATCAAGACCTTCGGCTTCGAGCTTTTCAAAGGTACTCGCCATCAATCGGTGTTGTTCGCGGGCGGCAATATGCCAGCGCGGAAGCAGATTTTCCCACGCCTTCCACCAAGGCGGCAGATACGAAACAACATCTAGTCTCTTGGCTTGCGTGACGATAAAAATCCATTTATTCGTGAAGTTACAGAATCGGATACTGGCCTCGAATTGAATCTGATCGCCGAGATTCAACGAGTCATTTGCCTTCAGTTTCAAATCTGATTTGTTGAAGAAAATGGGTTCGGCGAATTGATCCTGGCGGATGTAGCCGCTCCTTTTATGGGTCTGTTGAATATCTGAAACAATACCAACCCATTTTTTCCAGAAAGTTCGGCTTGTAGTATTTCGCATTGCGCTTCGCTTTTGATACTTCTGCAACTGTGTTGAGAGGGCAAGGGACTTTCCTCCAGAACTCGATTGTTCAAACGGTGTGGGCATAACGCAAGCCCTTAAAAGTCTTAACGCAATGTGCGTTGAAGTGGGGATTTTTTCGGCAAATACTTCACCTATACACCACACAGTTGCTCAACTTAAATCGAGGCATAATTCCATGAAAGCGTTGTTTACGGCTTTAATTCTCACTTCTTTTGTCTACGCGCCCCCCACATTCGCCCAGGCCAATTTGTTCAAGTGTACGGATGCAGAGGGTCGGGTGGAATATCGGGAGCTTCCCCTTCGTGAGCAGACATGTGAACTCATTCGGGGGCCGGCACGGAGTTCGGTGGATCCCGATGCGGCGTTGAATGAGTTGCGGGAGCGCGTGCAGGGGGTGGAACGGAGTCGCGAGGAAAACGACCGCATCGCGCAAGTGCGGGCCCGTGAACGAGAATCGTGTGAAAATGCCCGCCGCAATCTCACTACCCTGACCAGTGGACAGCCTATAACCCGTCAAAATGCGGCAGGTGAACCCGAGCGCGTCCCGCCAGAAGAAATTCCGAATCTCATTGCAGAAACTGAAAGACAGATTGGATTTTTCTGCAAAGACTAGAAGTCGTTCATTTTATTATCTTTACCGAGGTTGTCGGTTTCTTTGCATTAAGTGGCCTATTCTGTAAAGCGTCTTTCAACCCATCAATGGAGAACGTCCATGAAACGCAAAACTTTATCCCTTGCGGTCGTTGCGGTGCTGGCATTAGGTGCGACGAGTGTGTATGCCGTCGGGCCACGCGGCGAATGTGGTGCAGAACAACGTATGATGCGTCGCGGTGAATCGGGTGCAGAACAACGCATGATGCGTCGCGGTGAACAGCGTGCAGAACGGGGGCAGATGCGCCGTGATGGAATGATGCAGGTGCGGATGGTGGAAAAGCTCGACCGTACCGTTCAGCTCACCCCCGAACAACGCGAAACCATCACGCAATTGCTGACGGTCACGCGCACCGATACGCAGGAAAATCGTGGGAAAATGCGGACTTTGCGCCGTGAAATGCGCGAATTGGTGCAACAAAACGCCGATGAAGCGGTATTACGGGCCAAAGCGGAGGAAATCGGTGCGTTAGTTGCCAACATGACCTATGAGGGAACCCGCTTGCGGCAGGCCATCCGTAACCAACTCAGCCCCGAACAACAGGCCAAAGCCGATGAAATGTCGGAACGGCGTGGGCAAGGTCGTCGAGGACGCGGGCGTCGTGTCGAGGCAGTTGAAGAATAAATAGAGATTCTGCAAGCTGTATCAGAACGGCCCTAGCACTTCTGCACCGCCTAAATAGGGCCGTAAACATTCGGGAATCGTCACACTGCCATCGGCCTGCTGACGGTTTTCTAACAGTGCAACTAATGTTCTACCGACTGCCAATCCCGAACCGTTAAGTGTATGAACGAGTTCGGGTTTTTCTTGGCTTTTCCGATAACGGGCCTGTAAACGTCGTGCTTGGAAATCGCCGCAATTGCTACACGACGAAATTTCTCGATAGCGATTCTGTCCCGGCAACCAGACTTCTAAATCGTAGGTCTTGGTGGCCGCAAACCCCATGTCTCCCGTACACAACAGCATGACTCGATAGGGCAATTCGAGTTTCTGCAAGACGGTTTCTGCGTGATGAGTTAGCGATTCGAGGGCGTCCATCGACTGATTTGGCGTACAAATCTGCACCAACTCCACCTTATCGAATTGATGCTGCCGAATCAGACCCCGTACATCCTTGCCATAAGACCCCGCCTCACTGCGAAAACAGGGCGTGTGGGCCGTAAATTTCAGGGGCAACGCGGCGGTGTCCAGAATGGTATCGCGTACCAGATTTGTCAGCGGAACCTCCGCCGTCGGAATAAGATAATAAGGTGCGGTCTGCTCGGTGTCTGAACGCGGTACTGCAAACAAATCGGCTGCGAATTTGGGCAACTGTCCCGTTCCTTGGAGACTGTCGGCGTGAACCACATAAGGGACATAGGCTTCTGCATAGCCGTGCTGTTGCGTGTGCAGATCGAGCATGAATTGGGTTAACGCCCGGTGTAATCGCGCTAAATCCTTGTGTAACACCGAAAATCTCGCGCCTGTGAGTTTTGTTGCAGACGTAAAATCCATCGCCGCACCGCCAACGTCCAGATGATCTTTTGGCGTGAAATCGAAGTTACGCGGCGTTCCCCAGCGACGCACTTCCACATTCTCGTTCTCATCCTTGCCCACTGGCACCGAAAGATCGGGCAGATTGGGAATGAGCAGACTCAGATTCTGCAATTCTGTCTGTAAACGCGCTAATTCGGTTTCGGCGATCTGTAATTGTTCTGCAAAGGCCGCAACTTCTGCACGCAGCGGTTCGATGTCCTCGCCCTTCGCTTTCGCGGCCCCAATGGCTTTGGAACGGGTGTTGCGCAGATTCTGCAATTCCTGCGTGCGCATCTGTAACGCCTTCCGCTGTGACTCCAATTCTGCAAATTGTGCGGTTTCAAGTACAAAATTGCGCGTCGCTAATTGGGCGGCGAGTTCGGTGAGATCGCCACGAAGCAGTTTTGGATCGAGCATGATTAATTCTCCACCGTCATTTCAGAAAGGGGGCGATTTTTCACCAAACGGTCGATTTCTACCAAAGTCTGTAACAGTTCGGCGAGTTGGGGGAGCGGCCAGGAATTGGGGCCATCGCTTAACGCAACCGTCGGATTGGGATGGGTTTCCATGAATAGACCGCTGATACCCACCGCAACCGCCGCCCGTGCCAATATCGGAATCATCGCCCGCATCCCCCCCGATTTATCGCCTTGACCCCCGGGCAGTTGAGCAGAATGGGTTGCGTCGTAGATCACGGGGCATTGTGTAGAACGCATCAGTGCGAGGCTCCGCATGTCGGAAACCAAATTGTTGTATCCAAAACATACCCCGCGTTCACACACCATAATTTGTTGATTCCCTGTGGATTTTGCTTTTTCCACCACGGCGTGCATGTCCCACGGGGCTTGAAATTGGCCTTTTTTCAGATTAACCGGCTTTTGTTGACGGGCCACGTTCAGAATAAAATTGGTCTGTCTGACCAGGAGTGCTGGGGTTTGCAACACATCCACTACCGCTGCCACTTCAGATAACGGCGTGTCTTCGTGGACATCGGTGAGGACGGGGACCCCAATTTGCCGTTTGACTTCCTCCAGAATCCGTAGTCCCTCCGCTAGGCCCAGTCCGCGAAAGCTGTGTTGCGAAGTGCGATTAGCCTTATCGAATGAGGACTTGTAGATGAAGCGAATGCCCAACGATTCGGTGATTTCCTTGAGTTGACCTGCTGTTTCCAAGGCAAGCCCCTCGGATTCAATGACGCACGGGCCGGCAATCAGAAATAACGGTTGATCGAGACCAATTTCAAAATCAAGTAAACGCATAAATACCCCCGTAAATTGCCAAAATAACCAGTGAAACGAATGAATTAAGCACAATCGTGGAGATGTACCACGCCGCAAAATTGTTCGTCGCGCAAGACCAGTAGCGCTGTAATGTTTTTGCTGTGCATCAGCTCACGGGCCGTTTCGAGACGAGCTTCCGCGTCGATGGTGTGGGGATTGGGCGACATCAATTCATCTGCCGTGAGATGGATAAACGCCTGTTGGTACTTCTGCAATGCCCTTCTGATGTCGCCGTCCGTAATCACACCGCATAGTCGGTCTCCCTCACACACCACCGCCAATCCCAATCGCCCCGCCGAAATGGCCGTCAACAAAGTGCTGACATCGCAACGGGGCGCGACGATGGGCAGATTTTCGCGGGTCATCACGTGATGAATGCGCAGCAACAGACGTCGGCCCAAACTGCCACCGGGATGAAATCGCGCAAATTGCTCGGGTTGGAACTGCCGCGCTTCCATCAACGCCACCGCCAACGCATCCCCCATCGCTAAAGCTGCCGTGGTCGAGGCCGTGGGGGCCAATTGCAACGGACAGGCCTCCTGTGTGACGTGTACGGTGAGGTGAACGGTGGCGTGGCGGGCCAAGGTCGATTGAGGATTGCCGGTCAACGCGATCATTGCGTTACCGTTGTCTTGTAGAAACGAGAGCAACCGTACGATTTCCTCGGTTTCCCCGGAGTTGGAGAGCAGTAAACAGAGATCTTCTGCCGCGATCATGCCTAAATCGCCGTGATACGCCTCGGCGGGGTGGAGGAAAAAGCTGGTGGTGCCCGTGCTGGCCAAGGTCGCAGCGATTTTCTGTCCGATGATGCCGGATTTTCCCATACCGGTGACGACAACGCGCCCTCGGGTTTTCCGTAGCAATTCAATGGCGTGGTTGAAATCAGGGGTCAGGGTACGGGCAATGCGTTGGAGCTGCTCGGCTTCGAGTTCGATAACGCGGCGGGCGATGGGGAGATAGTCGGTCATGGCGGAAGGCATCAAAGAAACTTCCGACCAGCTTGCTACCGATAAGAGGTTTGGGAAAGTTGGGAATCAAGTGTTTAAGCGATGATACTGCTACCAGCGCAAAAGTCTTGGCCCAATCCACGCCCCTAACGCAGTGAGCATCAGAATTCCGCCGCTGTACCAGAGCATCACAAACGGCGGGGAAAACTCTGGACAGTGGAGTGAGTAGACAAATGCACCACAGGCCCCTGAGAAAAGCCCCGCACACGCCCCCGCTTGCCCCAATTGGGTCGGCGCGAGTTGTTGTAACCCCCAAATCGCCGCCAATCCCCAAGGTAGCCCTAGCAAAGCGATCATGGGCGAGCAAATCCACCAGCTTGTCCCCCACAACAAATCGTTGTGCATGTCTTTAGGGGCGTTAAACAAAACGAGGAGCGCAATTATCCCTAAAATTCCCCACAAAACTCCCAATGACCAAGTTAAGCCCGTTAAATGCACGCCCGGTTGCCCGCAGCGATAAAGTCCCCCAAAACTCACGAAAACCAGGATGAGTAAAAAGGTTTCACGCAGCCAAAAATAAGGGTTTTCGACCGCGTTGGAGAAGTCGAGTAGATCAAGCATAACAAGCAGCAGTCCCAAACTGCCGAGGGCGCCAATGGATAAACCGTACGCCCAAAGTCGCTTCATGGCGATCGGCGGAAAATGGGTCGCCACTAGGAATTCGATTAATGCTTCGGTTTTCATAGGGAACCTCTCAGCAGTCTGGTTAAGTTTTTGAGGCCCCGATGAACAGTGACTTTAACCATGGCAACGGATATGCCTAAATGCTGTGCGGCTTCAATGGCGGTTTGGCCTTGTAACTTCACTGCCATCAGCACGCGCCGTTGGGAGAGGGGGAGTTGGTTTAACAGCACTTCTACATCCCGTTGAGCGGCAAGTGTTTCGTGATCTTCTGCTGCAAATAGAGGTTCGGCGAGGGTTTCCAGCGATTGATGACGCTGTTGTTCGCGGTTTAGGCGGCGATGGGCATCAATTAACTTGTACTTCGCAATGCCGTAAAGCCATGCGGTCAGCGGCAACCGCACATCATAGGTATGACGTTGGTAATGAATCGCCAGCAAAATCTCTTGAAGACGGTCTTCGCTATCGTTAAGCGTAGGCCAACGCGTTCGGATGAAGCGTCGCATGTACGGCGTCACGGTGGTTAGGAATCGACGGTAGGCGGGTTTATCGCCATTAAGGGCTTGAATAAACAAGGGTTTCAACTCGGCTTCGGGGTCGCTCACGAAAAGTCTCAATTTAACGGTTCGTCGGAAACGACCTTTCGGATACGCAACCGTTTCGCAGTTTTTTGGGCATCATTCAGTTAGATGAGTCTTAGAAAGCGTCGCGGTAATGAGTCGCATCAATTTCACAATTAATTAGGGTGAAAACCTCAGCGGTGCGGGCTTGAAGCAGGGCGTGTTCGAGCTGTTGACGGTTGCGTACGGTGGCGCCTTGACCCCCAAACGCTTGCGCGACAGTCGCCAAATCGGTTCGACCCAGGGTTACGCCCACGGTGGCCAACTGGTTTTGCTGTTGTTTCAACGCAATTAAGGCCAAACTCGCATCCTGTAACACGAGAACCGTGAGTTTTAGCCCTTGATCGCGCAGGGTTCCCAGTTCACCTAATCCCATCTCCAACCCCCCATCTCCGACCACTGCAATGACATGAGTTGTGGGTTGGCGAATTTTTATCCCTATTGCCAAAGGTAACGCGACGCCCATCGTGCAAAAGCCCGCCGACTGTCGGAGTTGCTTGGGGATCGCGCAGCACAACTGTTGCGTTAACAAAATGCGATGTGCGCCACTGTCCACGGTTACCACGGTTTGAGAATCGAGTTGGGTCTGTAGCACATCGAAAATCTGGTGTGGACCCCAGAATTCGCGGATCGCAAAGGATTGTCGTCGTACTGTCCGCGCTTGAAGCGGTTCTGCTTGTGGCCAAAACGGCCCCGTTAGCGCAGCGGCAAAATGGGTCGCAAGGTCTGCAAGCGGGCCAATCATCCGATGGGTTACGGAGTGCATTGCGTGATCAACCGTCCACTCGCTGCAATCCACAACCATGGCCTCCGTCGAAAAGGGATTGAGCCAATGTTGTCGCATCTCGATAGGGTCGTATCCCAGCAGCAATACGCCATCTGCGGCTTGCAACAAAGGTAAGAGTGCTTGATCCGCTAGCGGAGATAACCCGGCGGCCCCTAATGCTGAGGGGTGGTGCTCATCCAAAAGTCCCTTTGCCTTGTAGGTGGTGATGATTGGCACCCCCTGATCGGCCAACCGACGGATTGCCGGTTCCATAGGCGTTTGAGCAGCGGACCATCCAGCCAAGACAATCGGTCGTTTCCAGGTCTGAACTTGCTCAAGCAAGGGGGCTAATAAATGGGGATTAACCTGTGCAACGGGAAATACCTGGGTCGGAGTACAAGGGGATTCTGTAATGGGTTGCGCGGCAATTTCTGGGCTTAAATCAAGATGAACAGGGCCATATGGGGGAGTACAGGCGAGGCGAATAGCGCGTTCAAGGGTTTCGGTGGGATGAATGGCGTCAATTTCAAAACTGCCTTTAGTCACTGCTTGGAGTAAGGCGCGATGATCGAGAATTTGGTGGGTGTAACGGGAGCGTACCGATTGATCGACGACCCCTGTGATGACGAGCAATGGAACCCGTTCCTGTAACGCATCGGCTAACCCATTGACTGCATTAGCAATCCCTGGCCCCAGGGTGGTTACCAACAGGCCAAAAGGCTCTCCGCTACTCCACGCTCCCGCCGCCATCGTCGCGCCGGCAGTTTCGTGACGAACGAGAACAAAGGGCAGATTAGCGTGATAGAAACCGTCGAGAAGGGTAGCGACTTCCCCGCCGGGCATACCGAAAGCGACGGTACAACCGTGTTGATGCAGGGTTTGGGCAATAGCGTCGGCGACTCGATAAGGGGAATTTGAGTTCGCAATCACGATAAAACCTCGTTAGGTAAGCGCGTTAACATCAGTTCGTGAAATCGGTCAATTGAGCGCTGTTCACGACGCATTCGCAGGAGGGTCACTGTCGCCTTAATCTGACCATGAGCCGCACTTTCTGCGATGAGCGTGCGCAAGAAAACATCCCGTTGTGCGTGACTGCCGCCTAAATTCGGCAGTTGTTGGGCAAGATAAACAGCGTCTCCCTCTCGATTGAGAAGCCATTGAGCAAAATCCGCCAACCCTGCGGCGGCTAGACGGCCCTGGTCATCTAAATCGGTGGCGCGGCTTTGAAGTTGTTGGACGACAGCGAGCGCATTGGGAAGGTCGTTTACCGCGAGAAAAGTCAATAAATGATGAAAAGTTCCAAAGAGATAGATGAGGTCGTGACCCCGTCGTTGTGCGAGGCGATAGAGTGCATCCCAGCGATCCCCAACATCGTGACCCAACTGCCGCATTCGCCATAATAACGACACCGCATTGGCCACATCGCGAAAATCCTCGCTTTCTTGGGGATCAATGTGGCTGTCGTAGGTGGTGAGCACGGCGGGAATATCATCGCGTTCGAGCTGAAATAGCGCCACATGCCACGCTAAATGCCGCGCAAAATTGTTGCATTGAGGCCACAGCGGTTGAGATTGATGTAACCACGCAAGCCCTTCAACGGGACGATGTTGCATTTCCATCACATGACCGACGGCATGATGTCCCCAAACGTCGATGGGTTCGTGGAGGACAGCTTGACGCCCAATCGTTTCGGCATCTGTTAATGCGCCACATTCGCCCAATGCAAAGGCGTATCCCCCCAAAACAAAGCCAAATCCTGCCGCGCCCTCTGGCCATTCATAAAGCGTCTGTTTGGCGACAGACCGCATTTTTTCTCGCTCACCACTCATAAATCGCAGGGAATGGCTCAACTTAAACATCAACGCATGACCTGGATGTTGCGC
>CAZTIH010000067.1:6542-13633 GCA_964613675.1 uncultured Candidatus Competibacteraceae bacterium | reverse complement strand
GCTCGCGACACCAAGCTCGGACCGGAGGATGTCACTGCCGATATTCCCAATGTCGGGGATGAAAAACTTCAAAAGCTCGATGAAGCGGGCATCGTTTATATCGGTGCAGAAGTGAAGACGGGCGACATTCTGGTGGGGAAAGTGACCCCTAAAGGCGATACGCAACTGACTCCAGAAGAGAAGTTGTTGCGGGCGATTTTTGGCGAGAAAGCGTCTGATGTGAAGGAAACGAGTCTTAAAGTCCCGTCGGGGATGGATGGAACCGTCATCGACGTACGGGTGTTTACGCGGGAAGGCGTTGAGAAGGACAGTCGCGCTAAAGCCATTGAAGAGGCCGAAATAGCCCGTATCAAGAAGGATTTAGACGATCAACAGCGTATTTTGGAGAACGACTTATTTAGTCAAGTCGAGCGACTGTTACTCGATCAAATTGCCGATGGTGGTCCCGAGCGTCTGGGATCGAATACGGTTATTACGTCGGAGTATCTGCAAAAACTTCCCCGTGACCGTTGGTTCGAGATTCGCTTGCAGAACGACGATCAGAGCGCGTTATTGGAGCAACTCGGTCATCGCTTACAAGAACAGCGTCAGATGTTTATCAAGCGGTTTGACGAGAAATGCGAAAAAGCCCGTCAAGGCGATGAATTGCAGCCTGGGGTGCAGAAGAGCGTCAAAGTGTATTTGGCGGTGAAACGACGTCTGCAACCCGGTGACAAGATGGCGGGGCGTCACGGCAACAAGGGCGTGGTGTCCATGATCGTGCCCCAAGAAGACATGCCTTATCTCGCCGATGGTACTCCTGTCGATATCGTGCTGAATCCGTTAGGTGTGCCGTCGCGAATGAATGTGGGACAGATTCTGGAAACCCATCTGGGGTTAGCAGCTAAAGGGCTCGGGCAGAAAATCGGCAAGCTCCTAGAGATTCATCACGAAACGCAGATGAACGCTTTAAGAGATTTCTTAAACAAGATCTATAACCGCAATAATCAACAGTCTGTGGATCTCGATAGTCTGTCTGATGATGAGATTAAACAGCTCGCGCAGAACTTGCGAGAAGGCGTACCGATGGCAACCCCGGTCTTCGACGGTGTCCACGAAAGCGAACTCGTCGAGATGTTGCGCCTGGCTGATATGCCCGAAAATGGCCAGATGACCCTATACGATGGTCGAACGGGTGATCCTTTCGAGCGGAAGGTCACCGTAGGTTACATGTATATGTTGAAACTCAATCACTTAGTGGACGACAAAATGCACGCCCGTTCCACAGGTCCCTATTCGTTGGTCACGCAGCAACCACTGGGCGGGAAGGCGCAATTTGGGGGACAGCGATTTGGGGAAATGGAGGTGTGGGCGTTGGAGGCTTACGGCGCAGCTCACACATTGCAAGAAATGTTGACGGTGAAATCCGACGATACACAAGGGCGTTCACGGGCCTACAAAAACATCGTGGATGGCAATCAGAAGATGGAGGCGGGGATGCCAGAGTCCTTCAATGTGCTGTTAAAAGAAATCCGTTCGTTAGGCATCAATATCGAATTAGATCGGGAGTAATACGCGATGAAAGACATGATTACGATGTTCAGAAATCTGGAAGGGGTGGAAAATTTTGACGCCATCCGCATCGGTTTAGCTTCTCCCGATGTGATTCGTTCGTGGTCTTATGGCGAAGTTAAAAAGCCCGAAACAATTAACTATCGCAGCTACAAACCCGAACGCGATGGCTTGTTTTGCGCCAAAATTTTTGGGCCAATTAAAGATTACGAATGCCTGTGCGGTAAGTACAAACGACTTAAGCATCGCGGGACAATCTGCGATAAATGTGGGGTGGAAGTCACTTTGTCCAAGGTGCGTCGCGAACGCATGGGGCATATCGAATTAGCCAGCCCCGTCGCACACATCTGGTTTTTGAAGGCGCTGCCTTCGCGCATCGGCTTAATGCTCGACATGACCATGCGTGATTTAGAGCGCGTGCTGTATTTTGAAGCCGCTATCGTCATCGACCCTGGCATGACGCCGTTAAAAGCGGGGCAGTTGCTCGAAGAAGAAGAGCATTTGCAGATGATCGAAGAGTATGGCGACGAATTTCGAGCGTTAATGGGGGCCGAAGCCATTCGCGAACTGCTGATTAAGATGGATCTTAAAGAAGAAGCGTTGCGGTTGCGCGAAGAGATTCAAGAGACTAATGCAGAAACCAAGCTCAAGCGCTACACCAAACGTCTGAAGTTGATTGAGGCATTTATCGAGTCTGGCAACCGTCCAGAATGGATGATTATTACGGTACTCCCTGTGTTGCCGCCCGATTTACGGCCCCTCGTGCCTCTCGATGGCGGGCGATTCGCAACATCTGATCTCAACGATCTTTATCGACGGGTGATTAATCGCAATAACCGTCTGAAGCGGCTTCTCGAACTCAATGCCCCTGACATCATTGTGCGGAATGAAAAACGCATGTTGCAAGAAGCGGTCGATTCCCTGCTCGACAATGGCCGTCGTGGTCGTGCCATTACGGGCAGTGCCAAACGTCCGTTGAAGTCGCTTGCCGACATGATTAAGGGGAAACAAGGGCGATTCCGTCAGAACTTGTTGGGTAAACGGGTCGATTATTCAGGGCGTTCGGTGATCGTAGTGGGCCCGACGCTCAAGTTGCATCAATGCGGTTTACCGAAAAAAATGGCTTTAGAACTCTTTAAGCCGTTCATTTTTGGGAAATTAATTCGCCAAGGTATCGTCACCACTATCAAGGCGGCGAAAAAGATGGTGGAACGGGAAGCCGCAGAAGTCTGGGATGTTCTGGAGGAAGTGATTCACGAACATCCCGTGTTGCTCAATCGAGCGCCTACCCTCCATCGGTTGGGCATTCAAGCCTTTGAACCGATTCTGATTGAAGGGAAGGCGATTCAACTTCATCCGCTGGTGTGTACAGCATTTAACGCGGATTTTGATGGCGATCAGATGGCGGTGCATGTGCCTCTGTCGATTGAGGCGCAACTCGAAGCGCGGGCGCTGATGATGTCCACCAATAACATTTTGAGTCCAGCGAGCGGTGAACCCATCATCGTGCCGTCGCAGGATGTGGTGTTAGGGCTGTACTACATGACCCGCGAGCGCATTAACGCCAAGGGTGAGGACATGATTTTCGCCGATGTTAAAGAGGTGCATCGCGCATATTCCAACAATGTGGCTGAACTGCACGCCTCAGTTCAGGTGCGGTTAACCATCACCGAGGACGACGATCAAGGGAAGCCGCGTAAAGTCACCAAACGGATCAGAACGACGGTGGGACGAGCGTTGCTGTCCGAAATTCTGCCCGATGGACTGCCCTTTGCGCTAGTCAACTGTCCTTTGAGCAAAAAAGCGATTTCGCATCTCATCAACAGTTGTTATCGGCGCATGGGGATTAAACATGCCGTCGTGTTTGCGGATCAGCTGATGTACACCGGGTTTTACTACGCCATGCGGTCGGGGATTTCGATCTGCATTCAAGATTTCGTCATTCCGAAAGAGAAGGCTATCCTGCTTGCAGAAGGGGAAGCAGAGGCCAAACGCATTGAAAGTGTGTACCAAGAAGGGGCGTTAAGTTCTAAAGAGCGGTACAACAATGTGACGGATATGTGGCAGCGTATCGACGACAAGATCGGTAAAGCGTTGATCGCGCATTTGAGTAAGGAAACGGTTGTCGATAAGCGGGACGGTAACGAAAAACAACAGATGTCTTTTAACGCCGTGTACATGATGTCGGATTCTAAGGCACGGGGTTCGGACAAGCAGATTCGTCAGGTGGCCGGAATGCGCGGACTCATGTCGAAGCCCGACGGCAGCATCATCGAAACGCCCATTACGGCGAATTTCCGCGAAGGGTTGACGGTGTTGCAGTACTTCATCTCGACGCACGGCGCGCGCAAGGGGCTATCCGATACGGCCTTAAAAACCTCGCAATCAGGCTACCTCACGCGGCGTCTCGTGGATGTGGCACAGGATTTGGTCATCACCGAAGAGGATTGTGGAACCCAAGAGGGATTGCAGTTGATGGCGGTGTTGGAGGGGAGCGAGGTGAAAGAGCATCTCCACGAACGCGCCTTGGGACGGACATTAGCGCGGGACGTGCTGGTGCCTGGGAGCGATCAAGTGGCGATCCCCCGAGGGACGCTCATTGATGAAAAATGGTCGGAGGAAATCAAGCGTTCGGGAGTCGATGTGTTGTGGGTACGGTCAGCCATCACCTGTGAAACCCGTTATGGCATTTGTAGTGCCTGTTATGGTCGAGACTTGGCCCGAGGTCACCGCATCAACATTGGGGAAGCCGTTGGGGTAATTGCCGCCCAGAGCATCGGTGAACCGGGGACTCAGCTCACCATGCGAACCTTTCACATGGGCGGTGCGGCGTCGAAAGGGACGCTCGTTAACAGCGTGACGGTAAAATCGCGGGGCATTATTCACATCAACAACATCAAAACGGTGGTCAATCGGAAATTTAAACTCGTTTCGGTATCTCGTTCGGGCGAACTCATCGTGAGAGATGATTTGGGGCGTGAACGCGAACGTTACAAGGTGCCGTATGGGGCCGAAATTGGGGTCGGGGAAGGCGAGAGCGTAGATGCAGGCCAAACCGTCGCGGAGTGGGATGCCAATACTCATCCCGTGATTTCTGAAGTGTCTGGTTTTGCAAAATTTGTGGACTGCGAAGAGGGGCTTGCGGTGGAACGCGAGTCTGACCCGCAAACGGGATTGGAAAAGCTCGTCGTGATGGAGTTGAAGAAACGCGCGATGTTGGGTCGGGAAAAACGACCGATGATTAAAATCGTCGATGAAAACGGGATGGATCTGAAGCGTCCCAGTTCAGATCTCTTAGCGCATCACGCACTGCAACCCAACACCATCATTACGATTAACGACGGCGATCCCGTTGCGGTGGGGGATGTGCTGGCGAAATTGCCGCAAGAGGCGGGTAAAACGCGAGATATTACAGGCGGTTTGCCTCGGGTCGCGGATTTATTTGAGGCTCGTTTGCCGAAGGAACCTGCGGTACTCGCCGAAATTTCGGGGGTCGTGAGTTTCGGCAAGGAAACCAAAGGGAAGCAACGTCTGGTCATCACTTCAGAAGACGGTCAAGAAACCAACGAGATACTCATCTCCAAGCAACGCCAAGTGATTGTTTATGAAGCCGAACATGTGAAGCGTGGAGACATTCTGGTCGAAGGCGAACGCAATCCTCATGACATTCTGCGGCTGTTAGGCGTATACGAATTGGCGGCGTATCTGGTGAACGAGATTCAGAGTGTTTATCGGATGCAGGGCGTGAAAATCAACGATAAGCACATCGAAGTAATTTCTCGGCAGATGATGCGCAAAGTCGAAATCATCGACCCGGGCGAAACTCGGTTAATTCGCGGCGATACCACGGAACGTACCCGCGTTTTGGAAGAAAATGACCGAATCGTCAAAGAGAAAGGGGAAACGGCCCGCCTCGCCCGTTACCGCCCCCTGCTGTTGGGGATTACAAAAGCGTCGTTGGCCACCGAGTCGTTCATTTCGGCGGCATCGTTCCAAGAAACCACGCGCGTTTTGACGCAAGCAGCGGTGAGTGGAATGCGCGACGACCTGCGCGGGCTGAAGGAAAATGTGATTGTGGGACGACTCGTGCCGGCAGGAACGGGCTTAGCGTTTCACAGCGAGCGACGCAATCAACGTCGTAGTCCCAATCGCTTCCTCGAAACCGAGTTTAGTCTCGATCTGCCCGATTTAGGGGAGTAACCCGAGGGTTTAGGGCGTAATTGTTGCGCCGTTGGGTAAAATTGGCGGCATAAAATCGTGACGCTGGGCGGACTTGCTCGGCGTTGTGCTGTAAATCGCCCAAACGGCCTTTATGTCCCCAAACCAATCGCAACTTGACAGTATTTAGGCACAAACCTAAATTACGCGGCCTTCGATGGGCCGCACCTTAGCGGGCTGTCATGATTTTTACATCAAACTTGATGTGGCCTCGTCGGGAACGTCGAGGCGTTCATTGGCCTCTATCCGCCGTGAATTGCTCTTGACGGACGAGGTTGAGAGCGCACAAGTCACTTAATTACGCCCCGTATTTTGAGATACCTAACCTAATGGCGACGATCAATCAATTGGTGCGCAAACCGCGTACCAGTCTAAAAGAAAAGAGCACCGTGCCGGCGCTGGAAGGCTGCCCCCAAAAACGGGGCGTCTGCACGCGGGTGTACACCACTACGCCGAAAAAACCCAATTCTGCGCTGCGCAAAGTGGCACGGGTGCGGCTCACGAATGGCTTTGAAGTCACGAGTTATATTGGGGGAGAAGGTCATAACTTGCAGGAGCACTCGGTCGTGCTGATTCGCGGTGGACGGGTAAAAGATCTCCCCGGCGTGCGTTACCACACGGTGCGCGGCAGTTTAGATACCTCAGGTGTCGCCAAGCGCCGCCAGGGTCGCTCCAAATATGGCGCCAAACGGCCCAAGAAATAGATAGGAAACAGTAGCCATGCCCAGAAGACGCGAAATTCAACGCCGCGAAGTGCTCCCTGACCCCAAATTCCACAGCGAAATGCTTGGACGTTTTATGAACATGTTGATGGAGCGCGGGAAAAAATCCGTTGCAGAATCCATTGTTTACGGTGCGCTCGATCAGATCCAAGAACGCGCTAAAAACGATCCTATGGAGCTTTTAGAGAAAGCGTTAGACAACGTTCGCCCCGTCGTCGAGGTGAAGTCGCGGCGCGTGGGGGGGGCAACTTACCAAGTCCCCGTTGAAGTGCGTGCGGTCCGCAGAACGGCCCTCGCAATGCGTTGGATCATCGACGCGGCTCGCAAGCGCAACGACAAATCCATGATGCGTAAACTGGCCAGTGAACTGCTCGATGCGTCTGAAAATCGCGGCGCTGCCGTGAAAAAGCGCGAAGACACCCACCGTATGGCCGACGCGAACAAAGCCTTCGCTCACTATCGCTGGTAACAGAGGAAATCGCCGTGGCCCGCAAAACGCCCATCGAGCTGTACCGAAACATCGGCATCATGGCTCACATTGATGCTGGTAAAACCACTACGACCGAACGGGTTCTGTTCTACACCGGGGTCTCGCACAAA
>CAZTIH010000067.1:0-6532 GCA_964613675.1 uncultured Candidatus Competibacteraceae bacterium | reverse complement strand
TGGTGAAGTTCACGACGGTGCCGCCACCATGGACTGGATGGAGCAAGAAAAAGAGCGCGGAATCACTATTACCTCAGCGGCTACGACCTGTTTTTGGTCGGGGATGGCCAAACAGTTTCCGCAGCATCGCATTAACATCATCGACACCCCCGGTCACGTGGACTTCACCATCGAAGTTGAGCGTAGCTTGCGGGTGTTGGATGGCGCTTGCACGGTGCTGTGCTCGGTGGGGGGGGTACAGCCGCAAACGGAGACTGTATGGCGTCAGGCAAACAAGTACGGAGTACCTCGTCTTGCGTTTGTCAACAAAATGGATCGTACCGGGGCCAACTTTTTCCGTGTGTACCAGCAGCTAATCGACCGTCTGAAGGCGAATCCAATTCCCATTCAAGTGCCGATTGGCGCTGAAGAAAATTTCAAGGGCGTCGTCGATCTGGTCAAGATGAAGGCGGTGTATTGGGATGAAGACAATCGCGGCACAACCTTCACTTATGAAGAAATTCCCGATGATCTCAAGGAAATCTGTGAAGAGTATCGTCAGAAGATGATTGAAGCCGCCGCAGAGGGTTCTGAAGAGACCATCGAGAAGTACTTAGGCGGCGAGGAGCTGACTGAGGAAGAAATTATTGCAGGATTAAGAGCCCGCACTCTGCGTAACGAAATTATTCCGATGTTGTGTGGAACGGCCTTTAAAAACAAAGGTGTGCAGGCCATGTTGGATGCGGTTGTTCAATATCTCCCTGCACCCACCGATGTGGCGGCGATCCGAGGGCATTTGGAAAATGATGAGCCTTCAGAACGTCATCCCAATGACAAAGAACCCTTTGCAGCGCTTGCGTTTAAGATCGCAACAGATCCCTTCGTCGGTACGCTGACGTTCTTCCGCGTGTATTCGGGCATTCTGACGAAAGGCGATACGGTTTATAACCCTGTCAAAGGCAAGAAAGAGCGCATCGGACGGCTGTTGCAGATGCACGCCAACCAGCGCGAAGAAATTGACGAGGTTCTTGCGGGTGACATCGCTGCTGCCGTGGGCCTGAAAGATGTGACGACCGGCGACACGCTGTGCGACCTCAACAACATCATTACCCTTGAGCGTATGGATTTCCCCGAGCCGGTGATTTCGGTGGCCGTTGAGCCGAAAACCAAGGCCGACCAAGAGAAAATGGGCATTGCGTTGCAGAAATTGGCGCAAGAAGATCCGTCGTTCCGCGTTCACACCGATCAGGAAACCGGACAAACCATTATTTCGGGGATGGGAGAGCTGCACCTTGAGATTATCGTCGATCGGATGAAACGCGAATTTAAGGTGGAAGCCAATGTGGGGGCGCCACAGGTGGCTTACCGAGAAACCATTCGTCGCAAAGTCGAGCAAGAAGGTAAGTTTGTTCGCCAGTCTGGGGGACGGGGTCAATATGGGCATGTGTGGCTTCGCATCGAGCCTCAAGAGCCGGGGACGGGGTACTCCTTTTCCAATGAGATTGTCGGCGGGGTTGTTCCCAAAGAGTATGTGCCTGCGGTGGACAAAGGCGTGCAAGAGCAATTATCCAATGGGGTGCTGGCGGGCTACCCCGTCGTCGATGTAAAGGTGACGATTTACGACGGTTCGTACCACGATGTGGATTCGTCGGAAATGGCGTTTAAGATTGCTGGGTCGATGGCCTTCAAAGAAGGTGCGTTGAAAGCGAGTCCCGTGCTCCTCGAACCGATCATGAAAGTCGAAGTCATTACCCCCGAAGAGTACATGGGGGATGTTATTGGTGACTTAAATCGTCGTCGCGGCGTGGTGCAAGGCATGGAAGACAGTCTCGCGGGCAAAATGGTATTGGCCGAAGTCCCTCTCTCCGAAATGTTTGGTTATTCAACCGTGCTGCGTTCTGCGACGCAGGGGCGGGCAACTTATTCAATGGAATTTACTAAATACACCGAGGCCCCAATGAATGTGGCTGAGGCGATTATTAAGAAAAAAGCCTAACTAAAAACAACGCTTTACTGATTGAGAATAGCTGAGGTTAATCATGGCAAAAGAGAAGTTTGAACGTACAAAGCCCCACTTAAATGTCGGCACGATTGGTCACGTGGATCATGGCAAAACGACACTGACTGCTGCGCTGACGAAAATCGGTGCCGAGCGTTTCGGTGGGCAATTTAAAGCGTATGACCAGATCGACGCGGCTCCTGAAGAGCGCGCTCGGGGGATTACGATTGCGACGGCGCATGTCGAATACGAGTCCCCGAAACGCCATTACGCCCATGTAGATTGCCCTGGCCACGCGGATTATGTGAAAAACATGATCACCGGTGCGGCGCAGATGGACGGCGCGATTTTAGTGGTGTCGGCGGCTGACGGCCCGATGCCTCAAACACGTGAACACATCTTGTTGTCGCGTCAGGTCGGTGTGCCGTACATCATCGTCTTTATGAACAAAGCCGATATGGTGGACGACGAGGAGCTGTTAGAACTCGTTGAAATGGAAGTCCGCGAGCTGTTATCGAAATACGATTTTCCCGGCGACGATACCCCGATCATTAAAGGTTCGGCTCTGAAGGCGCTCGAAGGCGATCAATCTCCTATTGGGGTACCGGCCATCGTCGAGTTGGTCGATGCCTTGGATGCTTATATTCCGCAGCCCGAACGCGACATTGACAAGCCTTTCTTGATGCCCATTGAAGATGTGTTCTCGATTTCGGGTCGCGGAACGGTTGTTACGGGTCGGGTTGAGCGCGGAATTCTGAAGGTAGGGGATGAAGTCTCGATTGTGGGGATGCGCGATACGGTAAAAACCATCTGTACGGGTGTGGAGATGTTCCGCAAGTTGCTCGACCAAGGCCAAGCCGGTGACAACGTCGGGGCACTGCTACGGGGTACGAAGCGCGAAGATGTGGAGCGGGGGCAGGTTCTCGCCAAGCCCAACACCATCACGCCGCACACCAAGTTTGAGTCGGAAGTTTATGTGTTGAGCAAGGAAGAAGGCGGCCGTCACACTCCCTTTTTCAAAGGTTACCGTCCGCAGTTTTACTTCCGCACCACGGATGTAACGGGTTCGGTGGAGTTACCTGAAGGGGTTGAAATGGTGATGCCTGGCGACAACATCAAAATGGTCGTCGAACTCATTGCGCCCATCGCAATGGAAGAAGGGTTACGCTTTGCGATTCGCGAAGGGGGCCGTACCGTCGGCGCGGGCGTTGTAGCGAAGGTTTTGAAGTAGCGCCATGAGCAGCGGCCAACGCATCCGAATCATCCTGAAAGCATTTGATCATCGGTTAATCGATCAGTCAGCGCGGGAAATCGTTTCTGCTGCTAAGAAGAACGAAGCCCGAGTTCACGGTCCGATTCCTTTGCCCACGAAAATTGAGCGTTACACCGTGCTGGTGTCGCCTCATGTGGACAAAGACGCACGGGATCAATACGAATTGCGTACCCACAAGCGGTTGCTCGATATTATCGACCCTACGGACCGTACCGTTGAAGCGTTGATGAAGCTCGATTTAGCTGCGGGCGTCGACGTTCAGATCAAACTCAACTAGCCGTACTTTTTTCCACAGGCGATGAGGGGTGGCCAACCCCTCCTCTCGCCGTTTTTCCGTTCATTTAGCGGGTTGTGTTTTTTAGAGGATACAAAAATGGCCATAGGCTTAGTCGGTCGCAAGATCGGCATGATGCGTTTATTCAGCGAAACGGGGGCGTCGATTCCGGTAACGGTCGTCGAAGTTGAACCCAATCGCGTGACCCAGCGCAAAACCCTAAAAGTAGATGGTTATGAAGCCATTCAGATTACGACGGGGACCCGTCGCGCCTCTCGCGTGACCAAACCGATGGCGGGCCATTTCAAGAAAGCCGAAGTCGAGCCAGGTCGAGGGCTTTGGGAATTTCGTTTGACCGAAGGGGAAGGCGCTGATTTGCAATGCGGTGCCGAACTGCGGGTGGATCGGTTTACGGTGGGGCAGAAGGTCGATGTGACGGGTACGACGATTGGTAAAGGCTTTGCCGGTGCGATCAAACGCCACCACTTTGCCGCACAACGCGCCACGCATGGGAATTCGCTCTCGCATCGTGCCCCCGGCTCCATTGGGCAGCGTCAAACTCCAGGTAAGGTGTGGAAAGGCAAGCGCATGGCCGGTCATTTAGGGGATGTACGGCGCAGTATTCAGAATCTCGAAGTCGTGCGCGTCGATACCGATCGCAATCTGTTGTTAATTAAAGGTGCCGTCCCGGGTGCCAAGGGGGGGGATGTCATCGTTCGCCCCGCCGTTAAAGTTAGAAAGCCGAAGGAGTAACCGATGGAAGCTCGTATTCAAGCGGCCCCTCCGCGTCGCCGTCTCCGTAAAGAAGGAACGGTTTCCCTTCCGTTGCGTACATTCGCTAATCCCGATGCGCTCGGCGAATTAGCCGTTTCTGCCGATATTTTCGACCGCGATTACGCCGAAGCCCTCATCCACCAAATCGTCGTGGCCTACCAAGCGGGCGGGCGTGCGGGGACTAAAGCCCAGAAAACGCGGGCGATGGTAAAGGGGGGCGGTGCAAAGCCGTGGAAGCAAAAAGGAACGGGGCGTGCCCGTGCGGGGACTAGCCGTAGCCCGTTGTGGCGGGGGGGCGGTAAAGTGTTTGCCGCAACACCTCGTGACTTTTCTCAAAAAGTCAACAAAAAAATGTATCGCGCCGCTATGAGTAGCATTCTGGCGCAGCTGCGTCGGGAAGATCGGCTATTTGCGATTGATGAGTTTCGTCTCGATGAACCGCGTACGAAATTCATGATGGCGACCCTGAATCGCTTTGGTCTTGAGGGCAACAAAACGCTCGTCGTCAGCGAATGCCTCGATGAACCCACTTTTCTGGCGGGGCGTAATATTTCGTGGTTGGGGATGTGCGATGTGCACGGTATGGATCCCGTCAGCCTCATCGATAGTGACTGCGTGATTTTGGCCCGAGATGCCATCACCGAAATCGAGGAGTGGCTCGCATGTTAAGTACCCTCAGAGAAGAACGCTTATTGAATGTGATCATTGCCCCGATCATCTCCGAAAAAGCCACTCGTCTTGCCGACAGCGAAGACCGCAAGCAAATCGCGTTTAAGGTTGCGCGTGACGCCAATAAACACGACATCAAAGCCGCTATCGAACTGGTGTTTCAAGTGAAAGTTGCGGCGGTCAATGTATTGAATGTCAAGGGGAAAACCCGCCGATTTCGCCAAATCGAAGGCAAGCGAAATAATTGGAAGAAAGCCTATGTCACGCTCCAAAAGGGCGAAGACCTCAACTTTATGACCGACGCGCAGGGATAACTCCATGATTATTAAGAAAAAACCAACTTCACCGGGACGGCGATTTGTCGTACAGATCAAAACGCCCGGGCTTTACCGAGGGGAACCCTACGCACCTCTCGTCGTGGCCCAGAACAAGTCCGGGGGCCGCAACAATTTGGGGCGCGTTACAGTGCGTCATCAGGGGGGCGGTCATCGGCGTCACTATCGGTTGGTGGACTTTCGCCGTAACAAAGACGATATCCCGGCTAAAGTTGAACGGCTTGAGTACGACCCCAATCGCAGCGCCAACATTGCACTGGTGCTCTACGCCGACGGTGAACGCCGTTACATCATCGCGCCCAAGGGATTATCGGTGGGAGATGTAGTGCAATCGGGGCCGGTGTCTCCCATCAAGCCTGGCAACTGTCTCCCACTGCGGAACATTCCCGTAGGAACCCAAGTGCATTGCATTGAAATGCGGCCGGGGGGCGGGGCACAAATCGCCCGCAGCGCAGGGACGACGACCCAATTGCTCGGTCGGGAACGCGATTACGCGATTGTGCGCCTGAGTTCTGGGGAAGTGCGTCGAATTCATGTGGAATGTCGGGCCACCATCGGCGAAGTGGGGAACGGCGAGCACAATTTGAAGAAATTTGGCAAAGCGGGCGCTAAACGGTGGATTGGCATTCGTCCGACCGTGCGCGGTACAGCTATGAACCCGGTTGACCACCCCCATGGCGGTGGCGAAGGGCGCAACTTTGGTAAGCATCCCGTCACTCCCTGGGGTGTGCCGACCAAAGGGTATAAAACCCGTCACAACAAACGCACCGACGGCATGATTATTCGCCGTCGCACTGCGAAGAAATAACGAGGGAACGCGATGCCACGTTCGATTAAAAAAGGGCCGTTCGTCGATTTACACCTGATCAAAAAAGTTGAGCAAGCGATTTCCAGCAGTAGTCGCAAGCCCATTAAAACTTGGTCGCGTCGATCTATGGTCATTCCCGAGATGATTGGGTTAACGATTGCCGTGCATAACGGTAAGCAGCATGTTCCCGTGATGATTACGGAAAACATGATTGGTCACAAACTCGGTGAGTTCGCCTTGACCCGTACGTTTAAGGGGCATGTGGCGGACAAGAAATCGCGCTAGAGGTGCAGTGATGTCCACCAATGCTATTTTGCGTCACGCCCGCATCTCGCCCCAAAAAGCCCGTTTAGTGGCGGACTTGGTGCGCGGTTTGCCGGTGGATCGGGCGCTGAACATTTTGAAATTTAGCAATCAAAAG
>CAZTIH010000066.1:6279-14011 GCA_964613675.1 uncultured Candidatus Competibacteraceae bacterium | reverse complement strand
GTGATGATCAAAAGCCGTTTTTTCATGCGTTGTCCTTCAAAAATCATCCGATGGAGTGGGAAAGGTTGAGGGCCATCACCCTAAGTTATCCAAGCGCACGACAGGTGATGTCGCAAGCTAGTCCCATGGCGTTAGGGGCGAGAAAAATAACCACAAAAAGCCCCGAGCGCCGCTATCGTATCGAGGGCGCGTGTCTTTTTATTTCATGAGGATCAGGTCTGCAAGGACGATCCCCTCGCAAGGGATGATCGTCGACCCGCGACCTTCATGGCGACCGTGGGATTTTTCTACGGGCTTTGCGAGATAAGACTCCACTCAAAGATGAGAGATATTCGCAGGTAAATCACATTATTCGTTAGCGAAAACTATTGGTTCACTGCCATTAATTGGCGTCTTCTACGGGGAAAGCTTCCGTCGACAACATCAGTACCACTTCATCCGCCACCGCTTCGGGCAGCGCATAGGTCATGCCGAAATCCGACCGCTTAATGACGGCCGACGCATCAAATCCACAAAAATCTTTCTGCGTGAACAAGTGCGTACCACACACAATTTTAGTGACTTCTAAAGTGACGGGTTGCGTGATGCCGCGTAGCGTCAAGTTTCCTTCGACAGTCGCATTATCCTTCTCTTCTCCATGAAAGGTGACCTGGGTCGATTCGTAGATCATTTCGGGGTATTCGGAAACAAATAGAAAATCTTCCTTGCGCAAATGTTCGTCACGGGCTTCGTGGCCCGTGTCCACCGAGGCTGTCTTGACTACCACCCGCAGCGAACCAATGTCATTTTCTCGATCCATGACGAGCGTCCCTTCCGTCTCATTGAACCGTCCCATCGTGGTGGAAAATCCCAAGTGGCGGACGGAAAAATGGGGGAAGGTGTGGGCAGGATCGAGACGATATTCAATCGCTTGGGCGGTCAGGGGCAAGGCGAGCGCGACGGCGTAAATTAAAGAACGCATAGCAAATTCCTCATTTAGTAAACGTGAGTTGGAGTTGACAGAGCAGGTGACAGCGTTTAGCAGGGATTGACAGGACAAGTGACAGCGTTTAGCAGGGATTGACAGGACAAGTGACAGCATTTAGCAGGGATTGACAGAGCAGGTGACTCCTTTCAACCAGGTGAGCGGGGCATTTAAAGCAGGAATGCAGCGGTTCACAGAAAGCATCAGGGCCGACGTAACGCCAGCTCAACCGTGACCTTGACGTCGTAACCGACCATCGAATCACTGGCCCATTCGCCGATGCCAACTTCAAAATCCCGACGATCTAACAAGGCTTCTCCCTGCAATTTCGCCTCTTCTCCGTGGGCCGTCCAGGTAAATGACAACACGACTTCGCGCGTGATGCCTCGGATCGTCAAATCTCCCAGGGCTTCGTAGCGGTCGCCGTTTTGGGTAAACGATTTTGTTTTGAAGGTGGCGTCGGTGAACTGCCGAAAATGGAACCAGTCGCTCGTCGACAAAATTTCATCGCGTTCTGCACTATTCGTATTCACGCTAGTGGTGTCGATGGTGACCTCAAATCGACTGTCTGATAGCTGTTGTTCATCAAAGTGAATCACCGCATCGAACTGTTCAAACCGCCCGTTAAACGGTGTCCCACTTTGTGTTCCCGTAAAGCCTAAGCGACTGTTTTCCAACACATTCCAGTCGGCAGCTTGTCCTGCGCCCGCCCAAGTCACGAGCAGAACCGCGCCTAGGGTGCGTGCGAAGGGCAACATGCGCTTCAGAATGTCGTCGCGGTTGATAAAGTGATGTTTGAGCGCCGCGGCGATGTGGAGTAACACCAGAATCCCCAAAGCCATAAACATGGTCTGATGGGCATTCTTGGCCAGGGTTAAGATCTCCATGCTGGGTTCGGCAAAGAGTTTCGGCACGGTCCAAATACCAAACAACCGAAAGGGAATCGACGACGCCGAGTGCATCACAAAACCGCTCAAGGGAATCCCAATCATAAGCCCGTACAATGCGATGTGGGTGCCAAGGGCGATCTTTTGCTGAAGGGGGGGCGTATCGGCGGGCAGTTTGGGCGTGGGATTCAGAAAGCGCCACCCGATCCGTAGCGCGACCCACCCCAGCAATATCAGACCAAACGATTTGTGCATCATGTAGAGCCAGAATTTGTCTGGCGACGCGGGCAATGAGGTCATGTACATCCCGCCTAGAGCCGTTCCCACAATCCCGATGGCCATTCCCCAGTGAAATAGCTGAGAAATCAGCCCCCAGCGCGTCTCAGAGTTACCCCAAAGCATTAGGCGAACCCCTTGAATTTTCGGTTGAATTTTGGCGACACGCCGCCTAAAGGAGCGACAAGGGAGAGGCGTTGACCGTAAAAGTCCCAGCGATCTTCGGCGAGAAAGATAGTAGGTAAGGTGAGTAAGGAACTGATTGACACCGTCTTCACGTGCTCACATCCAAGGTTAAAAAACTGACCTGTGAGACTCGGAGGGCTTTTTATTGGTTACAAAAGTGGGCGTTTTTTAAGGGGTTTATGGGGGAGGAACACGGCGTGTTAACATCCTCCCCGCTCTGAAAGAGGAGGGTTGTCGCGCATTTAGGTCACCAGCTTGAGCTTGCGTGACCTCCCTATTCGCTTCGACTCAGCGCAGTACCAGCACAGGCACCAAACTGGTGCGCAATAGTTTAATTGTCGTGCTGCCAAACAGCAGTTGTCGGAGGATCGAATGCCTGAAAGCGCCGGTGACCATCAAGTCGATACTGTGCGTACGGCTGTAGTCGCGCAGAACTTCTATCGGTTCGCCGACAAGGGCATTGGTGACCGTGGAAACCCCCTGTGTGGTGAGCGTGTTCATGGCCCAAGCCAACATTTTTTCAACTAGCGGACTGATTCGGTCACACGCCATCACGACATGGCATTCCAGGGAACCTACCAGCGGATGTCTTGCGTAACGCTCGATTTTAGAGCGCCCTTCGGGACTGCCATCGAAAGCCAACATCACGCGCTTGGGTTCCCGAAATTCCCCCATGGATGACAACAGCGGACAATTTAGGCTACGGATTACGGTTTCTATCGTGTGATCTAAGCGGAGCTTATCGGTGTGATGGCGATGACCCATCACCACCATCTCGATGTCGTCGGCTCGCTCGGTTAGGGCTTCGACCAGACTGCCGTGACGCAGACGACCATCGGGATCCATCACACCAGCCGCGCGGGCTTGGGCTTTAACCGTCTCAAGTAGGGCACGTCCCTTTTCACGGGCGCGGCGGCTGCGCTCAACATCTTTATCAGATAATTTCCGCAGAAGATTTTCCCGAGAGTCGGCGACGAGATTGCCCGAATAATCCCCGTCCTCAGCCACTTCGGGATGACGGTCGAGGACATGTAGAAACTCAAGGGGGACTTTCATTTGCTGTGCTGCCCAGGCGGCAAAGGCGGTGACCGAAGCGGATTCCGAGGTGTCATCGACGCAGACGATAATTTTCTTCATGGGGATGTCCTCCGCTAATGGTTCGCCAGACGTTCGATGGCGTCGGGCTTGTCATGGATCGCAAAACGGTCGACCAGCGTGGTACTCGCCTCATTCAAGCCCAAAATTTCGACCTCTGTCCCCTCACGACGAAACTTGATGACCACCTTGTCGAGGGCGCTGATGGCCGATATGTCCCAAAAATGTGCACGACTCACGTCGATGATCACCTTATCGATGACTTCCTTGAAGTCGAAGCGATCGATAAAGGCGTCGGTCGAGGCGAAAAAGATTTGACCGGTCACGCGGTAATGACGGCTGCGTCCCTCGTCGGTACTCATCGACTCCACATGCAGCACACGGCCGACCTTGTGAGCAAAGAAGATGCCGGAAAGCAACACGCCCACCAGTACGCCCTTCGCCAGATCGTGGGTCACCACCACCACCACCACGGTCGCGACCATGACGATGCTCGAACTGGGCGGATGTGTCCGCAAATTGCGAATCGACTCCCAATTAAAGGTACCGATCGACACCATGATCATCACCGCCACGAGGGCCGCCATGGGAATTTGCGCAACCCAGTGGCCGAGAAAGACCACCATCATTATTAGAAACACCCCGACGAGCAGTGAGGAAAGTCGTCCCCGACCTCCAGATTTGATATTGATGATCGACTGACCAATCATCGCGCATCCCGCCATCCCGCCGATGAATCCGCAGGCCATGTTCGCTACGCCCTGACCAATACATTCGCGTTTCTTGCTGCTTTTGGTATCGACTAGATCGTCCACAATGGTCGCCGTCATCAGGGATTCGAGTAATCCGACCACCATTAAAGTGAGTGAATACGGCAGGAGGATCATTAGGGTTTCGAGGGTGAGGGGGATATTCGGAAACAGGAAACTGGGGAGACTGTCGGGCAGCTCACCCATGTCGCCGACGGTACGCACCTCCAGCTCCAGAAGGATTGAAATCACCGTCAAACCGACAATGCAAACTAAGGGTGAGGGGATGGCGCGTGTCACATAGGGCAGTAGATAGATGATGCCGAGCCCCCCCGTGACCAGCGCGTACACTTCCCAGGGAACATTGGTCAACTCGGGCAACTGGGCCAGAAAGATTAAGATGGCCAGCGCGTTGACGAAACCAGTGACGACCGAGCGCGACACGAAGCGCATCAACAGATCCAGTCGCAGAAGCCCGGCCATGATTTGCAGAATGCCCGTCAGCACGGTCGCGGCAAGCAAATAATCCAGGCCGTGGTCTCTCACCAAGTTGACCATCAACAGGGCCATAGCACCCGTGGCTGCCGAAATCATGCCGGGGCGCCCCCCCGTAAAGGCAATGACCACGGCCATACAGAATGAAGCGTAAAGCCCAACCTTGGGATCGACGCCGGCGATGATCGAAAACGCGATTGCTTCGGGGATTAGGGCCAGCGCGACAACGAGGCTGGCTAGGATGTCGCCACGGACATTAGAGAACCAGTCCTGACGGATGTTATTGAGAGACATAATGGTATTCGTTGTATTCGCTTCAGAGGGGATCAGTTTTTAGGCGGAATGTGAATCGAGGTCTCTCGAATATTCTTAAAGCCAGATGACCGCTCAGACGCATGAGGAAGGAGAACCGAGCTTTCACTCTGGCATTGGCCTTAGGGAGACCTATCGGAACATTAGACGAGGTTTCAAAATTTACTTACTAAAATGCGTAAAAGTACCGATTCGAGGAGCGACCATAGCCCCAACACTGCGTCGCAACAAGCCATTTTTGGCGTTCTGGCGAGAGAATGCTTCGGGAAAACAGGGGATTACTCTGCTTTGAAGGTCTGTTCATGCGGGACGGAATGAGTGTGAAAAACGCAGCAAATTCGCTTGGAAAACTTGATTGTGAGCGAGATTTTCTTTGGGATGTCTTCTAAATTTGCCCGCTTCAAAAGGGCTTGCGACTGTTCCCATGTCGTTTCTAATCCAATGACTTGCCGATGAAGAGATTCGAACTCCCGACCCACGCATTACGAATGCGTTGCTCTACCAGCTGAGCTACATCGGCTTTTTTGAGAGGCGCGGATTATTCTAATCCCCCCCTACGCTGTCAACCCTCGTCCTAGCCTGCTCTATGCAAACCGCTCACTTTTTCCTGCCCGCATTCAACGATATACGCGTAGTTTTTATGCTCATTTTAATGGGGGAGTTATTCGCACTCCTGCTCTCGCTTGCCCAAAGTAACCCTTCCCTCGATCAATTTTGGTTTCATCTGGCGACCACCTCGTTGTTCATTCAATGGACCGTACTCACGAGTGCGGCGGTCTTGCAGATACTTTCCCCGTGGCTGGTTCGTCGAACTCTTCTCACGGTCATTGTGGCGATTTACCTCACCACCCAGCTCATTACGTTGATGTACTCCCTCCTGGTGCTTCACCTTTTCCACCGCGTTTTTGTGCTGCACCCCATCGGCTTTCCGCTCACCAATTTTCTGCTTAGTAGTCTCGTGACGCTGACCTTTCTGCGGTATCTATTCGTGCTTCAGCGCTGGCAAGCGACCGTCGCCCAACAAGCCCGTCTTCAGCTACAAGTTTTACAAGCCCGCATCCGTCCCCACTTCTTATTCAATAGTCTAAACGCGATTGCGGGGCTGATTTCGCACCGTCCCCAAGACGCTGAAAACCTCGTGCTTAACCTCGCGACGCTGTTCCGATCGGCCTTAGCCCAGGATCACCAAATTCCGTTAAGTGAGGAACTCGATCTCGCCCACCGCTACCTCGCCATCGAACAACAGCGATTAGGACCTCGGTTACAGGTCGATTGGCAATACAAAACCCCTATTCCCCTGGCTTTAGCGTTGCCGCCCCTTATTCTGCAACCGCTTCTCGAAAACGCCATCTATCACGGCATCCAACCCTGTATTGAAGGGGGCACCGTGACGGTCATTTTGGCTGAAATTCAAGGAATATTGCATATCGACATCGACAACCCACGGCCTCAACTCCCCGTTAATTCGTCACCGCGTTTGAAGGAACAGGGGCAGGGATTGGCGCTCGAAAATGTTCGGCAACGGCTCCAGCTGTCTTTTGGGGACCGCGCACGCTGTGACACTTTCCCAACCGCCGATCACTACCGCGTGCACCTCGAAATTCCGCTCTCAACTCAGCGCCCGTAAATCTCCCTCGGTCGGTTCGCCCATGAAAGTACTCATTGTAGAAGATGAAATTCCCGCCCAACTGCGCTTACAGAAGCTATTTGAAGTACTCCCCGAGTATACCCTCTGCCCTGTCGCGGCTCATGGTGAACAAGCCTTAGAATTCAATCGGTTATACCATCCGGACATCGTATTGTTAGACATTCATCTGCCAGGCCTTGATGGATTAGAGACCGCCCGCCAACTGTCGCGTTTACCCTCGCCTCCCGCCCTGATTTTCACCACCGCGTATGAAGAACATGCCCTGACCGCGTTCACAGTGCGTGCAGCGGGGTATTTGCTCAAACCCATTCGGTTGGAAAAATTGGTCGATGTACTGAATGCGGCTCAACAATTAAATCGTGCCCAACAACTCCATTTACGCCCAATTGAGGATTCTGTTGATTTTTTTATTTCTAAATCTGGGCGCAAGATTGAGCGTATTTCATTGAATGAAGTGATTTATTTCACAGCAGATCAAAAATACACCACATTAAGGCACTTGAATGGGACGATTTTAATTGAAGAATCACTAAAACAAATCGAATTACAGTACCCAGAACATTTCTTGCGAATTCATCGCAGTACCCTAATTGCGCCTCCCTTTGTAAAAGGCCTGATACGGCAAGGGGAGACCACCCGAGTTGAGTTTCGAGACATCAGCGATACCCTGGAGATTAGTCGTCGTCATCTTGCCCTCGTGAAGCGCGTATTACGCATCGAATGATCTAATTTTCCCTATCAAAATACGAAGTAATCGCAGTTGTTTTAATTCACCCAAAAATTACACTGCGAGCCGCTGCAAAGACGGCAATCAAATTAACCACCGACAGAGGAATTTACTTATGGCATTAAATCGCGTATTCACCGCTTTCATGAGTGCGGCTTTTGCACTCCCCGTGATGGCTGCCGATTTCGGAACTGCCGAAGAAGCCAAAGCCATGCTGGAAAATGTCGTTACCGCCATGCAAGCCGATGAATCCGCCGCGTTGGCCGCCTTCATCGCTGGCGCAGACGGGTTTAAAGATCGCGATCTCTACCCATTTTGTGGCGGTGCAGACGGCAATTTCACCGCTCACCCCTCGTTAGTCGGAAGAAGTCTGAAAGAACTTCAGGACAAAGA
>CAZTIH010000066.1:0-6269 GCA_964613675.1 uncultured Candidatus Competibacteraceae bacterium | reverse complement strand
GGGAAAGGCCTTGGCGCCGAAATGTACGAGCGTGCTGCAGAAGGGGAAATTATCGAAGTGGCTTACATGTGGCCGCGTCCAGGTGAAACCGATCCAGTTCAAAAAGTGGCCTATGTCACGAAAATTGGCGATCAAGTGTGCGCCGTGGGTTACTACGAATAAATTTTTCCATCGCCCACTAACCAACCTTCAAGCGACTCCGAAAGGGGTCGTTTTTTTTGTGTCACATATCCCCGTTATTCTTGCAATCGCTTAATTCCATCCCAAAAGGTCATCCCTGATGAAATGCCCCCTATGGCTCTTGATGTTTATGGCAATATGTGCGACGGCCCAAGAGCAACAAACTTATATTGTCGGCGTTGAAGACATTACTTATTACCCGCATTACAACTACGAGGACAATCAATACACGGGGTTTGCTCGGGGAATTCTGGATGCGTTTGCGGAAGATACGGGCATTCAGCTCATTTACCGCCCGTTCCCCATTCGACGGTTATTTCAGGAACTCGTCGCTCAGCGAATCGACTTGAAGTATCCGGATAACGCTTACTGGGCCGCTGATCTGAAACAGGGCACGAACATCACCTATAGCGATCCAGTGGTCGAATATATCGACGGCGTCATGGTATTACCCCAGCGCTTGACCCAGGAATTGTCCGAATTAAAGGTGCTTGGGATCCCCGCAGGATTTACTGCGTGGCCCTATCTGGAGCTTATTCAAGCAGGACAGGTGCGCATTCACGAAAACAATCGTTTTTCGGGGTTGTTGGAACAGACCCTTCGCGGATGGGTGGACGGCGCGTTTATGAACATTTCCGTGGCGGCCTATCAACTAGAAATCGAAATGTCACGCCCTAGAGCTTTGTTATTCAACGAAAATTTGCCTCACATTCGCGGCCATTATCGACTTTCATCGCCCCGTCACCCCAATCTGATCGCACGGTTCAATGCGTGGATGGCGTCCGAAACGGCGCAAATTGAGCAGCTCAAAGATGCCTATCGGGTACGTCTGGATGAGCACTTAAACCTTGCGGGGCAACCGTAACCGCAGTTCTGAAATCGTAAATTTCGCGGTGGGCCACTCAAGGTCCTTTGTCTCGCTCGTCTTTGCAGAACTGCTTTACGCTGCCGGTACAATGGGTTCACCGCATTTGAGAGCACACACCGATGTTACAAGCCAAAGAACTCGTCAAGCGATACCACGGGCGGCGCGTTGTAGATGCCTGCTCGCTCGCGGTCGAACGGGGCGAAGTGGTGGGATTATTGGGCCGCAATGGCGCGGGTAAAACGACCAGTTTCTACATGATTGTGGGGCTGATTCGGGCCGATGAAGGGCGCGTCACCCTCGATGATCGCGACATCACCCGCCTGTCGATGGCCGCACGGGCCCGATTGGGCGTGGGGTACTTGCCCCAAGAAGCCTCGGTTTTTCGGCGGATGACCGTTCGCGACAATCTCCTTGCCGTCCTCGAACTGCGCCGCGATTTGCGCACCGCTAAAAGCCGTCACGAACAGGCCGAAATTCTCATGGAAGAATTAGAAATCGCTCATCTTCGTCAGGTTTTGGGGATTAGTCTCTCGGGGGGCGAACGGCGACGCGTCGAAGTGGCAAGGGCCCTGGCCGCCAACCCGCAATTTATGTTGCTGGACGAACCCTTTGCGGGGGTGGATCCCCTATCGGTCAAGGGAATTCGCAGCTTAATCAATCATTTAAGCGAACGCGGCATTGGGGTTTTGATTACCGATCACAATGTTCGCGAAACGCTGGGAGTGTGTCAGCGGGCGTACGTGCTAAACGAGGGACGGGTGATTGCAGCGGGTTCCCCACAACAAATTCTCGATGATCCCCACGCACGGGCCGTGTATTTGGGTGACGACGTTCAGTGGCTTAATTCGTGACATTCCACTGCGCCATTTAGATCGCCAGGGGATTGTGGTGATCCAGATGCGCGGTAACCCCCGTCCTTCAGGGCGGGGAGGATGTCAACAGGCGTTCTAAGCCGAGGGTAAAAGCCCCCAATCTCTTTGTGTGAACGCGCCCTGCCTTAAAATCAAAACGAGGTTGGAAGCATTTTTTTGAATAGCGTCAAGGGCTATCCCTCAAGAATCATGCCGTGCTACAACCCGAGTTAAGTTCAATTTTTTCGATAACCGCTATGAGACAGTCGCTGCAACTGCGCATTGGTCAACAGCTGACCATGACCCCTCAGTTGCAACAGGCCATTCGCCTGCTGCAGCTGTCCAGCCTAGATTTACAGGCCGAGATTCAAACGGTGTTGGATTCCAATGTCATGCTGGAACAGGTCGAGGAATCCCATCTCGAAGGTGCCGATTTTGACGCCCTCGATGACACGGCAAACTTTGAATCTACCCCCGACAAAACGGCCCCCTCCGCCGAAGACCCGCCCCCCCTTGAAGCCAAGTCCGAAGTAACCCCCGAACTCAGCGACCAGTTGCCCAACGAAATTAGCGACGATCTCCCCGTCGATAGTCGTTGGGAAGATCTTTACGACAACTACGAGAGTACGGGGGGCGGGGGCGCGAGTGGGGGGGAAGAGGAAGATAATCCCATCGAACGGTGTGCTGCGGTCAGCGAAGGACTTCAGGAACATCTCCTATGGCAACTCAACCTCACCCCGTTAAGCGACATCGACCATGACATTGCCCTCGCGCTCATTGATGCCGTCGATGACCGAGGTTACCTGTGCCAAAGCCTGGAGGACATCGCCCAAGGGTTAAGTGGCGACATCGAGATGGCGGAAATTGAAGCCGTTTTGAAGCGCATTCAACGGTTTGACCCGCCCGGCATTGCGGCTCGGCATCCGGGGGAATGTTTGGCGTTACAGCTCGAACAGCTCGCAATAGACACGCCCTATCGTGCGCTTGCCCACCGTCTTGTATCTCAACATCTCGATTTATTGGTAGCTCGCGATTTCGACAACCTCATGCGACGGCTACGGCTGACCCGCGACGAACTCGATGGCGTGATTCGTCTCATCCAACAGCTCAATCCCTATCCAGGACGGGAGTTTAGTGGGATTCCCACCGAGTACATCACGCCCGACGTCTTCATCAAACGGTTGAAAGATCGGTGGGTGGTTGAACTCAATCCCGATCATGCCCCACGGTTGCGCATCAATGCCGATTACGCCCGTTTGATCCGTCGGGCCGATGCGAGTAGCGATAATCAATGTCTGAAAAACCATCTGCAAGAAGCGCGATGGTTTCTTAAAAGTCTGCGCAACCGTAATGAAACCCTCTTGAAAGTCGCGATTTGTATTGTCGAACATCAACAGGCTTTTTTTGAACGCGGTGAAGAGTTTATGAAACCCCTCGTCTTACGCGACATTGCCGAAACCATGGGGATGCACGAATCGACTATCTCCCGCGTGACCACTCAAAAATACATGCACACCCCCCGAGGCATTTTTGAGTTTAAGTACTTTTTCTCCAGCCACCTCAACACCCACGACGGTGGCGAATGTTCGTCTATTGCGATTCGGGCCATGATTAAGAAGCTCATCCACGGCGAAAATCCCCACAAACCCCTAAGCGATAGCAAGATAACCCAGCTCCTCAAGGCGGAAGGCATTGTAGTGGCCCGCCGCACCGTGGCGAAATATCGGGAAATTATGGCCATTCCCTCCTCCACCGACCGTCGTCACCTGTAGTGCGGTCGGGTCGAGGCCCGCCGCGCGTTTTTGCCGATTTTCCACTGACCGTCTGCAATTGAGCGGACGGCAGTTCTTTCACACCGCCGTCGTGGCGGTTTTTCCAACTAAAACAAGGAGCCATCCCATGCAAGTCAACCTCACGGGACATCATGTCGAGATTACAGACGCCCTGCGCCAATATGTGCTCGGCAAACTAGAACGCATCGAACGTCATTACGAACAAGCGACGAGCGTGAATGTGATTTTGAGTGTGGAAAAACTCCAGCAAAAGGCCGAAATGACGGTTCACGTCGCGGGGAACGATCTCCACGCCGATGCCGTACAAGAGAATCTGTACACCGCCATTGATTTGCTCATCGACAAAATCGACCGCCAGATCAAACGTCACAAAGAGAAAAACTGCGACAAACATCGCAATGAAAAAGTGCGTGACTTTCTCGATCCCACCCCTGCTATCGCGCCCGAGAGTTAATAACACTACATTTCGCTGCTCTTTTTCTGACTGACTCGATGCTCATGGTTAATTTCGCCGACTTACTCACCCCCGAACGAATTTTGCTGTTGCCCACGATGACGAGCAAAAAGCGCACGCTCGAAACCTTGGCGGAGTTGTGGGGCACAGGGGATGACGAATTAGCGTCGGCGATTTTTGATTGCCTCATCCAACGAGAACATCTTGGAAGCACCGGGTTAGGCGAGGGGATCGCGTTACCCCACGGTCGCTTGTCCGCGATTCAAACGGCACAAGCGGCATTTCTGAAACTCGATCAACCCATTGAATTTGAAGCGCCAGACCATCGACCGGTGGATCTCGTGTTTGGTCTCATCGTGCCCGAGCATTACACCACTGAGCATCTCAAAATTATTGCCCAGGTCGCGGAACGGCTGCGTCAACCCGAATTCTGTAAATCGCTCAGAGCCATTAAAGACCCAAAACTCGCTTATCAGAAGTGGGTGAGCGGGCATTAAGGGTCGATTGATTTTTCTCAACTTCCCCTCGGAGTTCTGACTATGCATCGCACAAGCGGCGTGGTTTTGCATCCTTTGTCTTTACCTACGCATGACTTGGGGGCGTCGGTAGATGAATTCCTCGATTTTTTGCAGCGGGCACAACAGGGCTTGTGGCAGGTTTTGCCCCTGAATCCCACGGGTTATGGTCACTCGCCGTATCAGACCCTTTCCGCGTTTGCGGGCAATCCGCTACTCGTGAGTGAGGTACCCCTAGTTCAAGCAGGATGGTTACCGACTGCCCCCCCTGACCCGCCTTCTACGGGGGTGATTGATTACGACAGGCTTATCCAAACGCGCTTGCCCAGGTTACAACAGGCGTTTTACGGATTTCGGGCGCGTGCCCACGCCCATCACTGGGAAGAATTCCAAACTTTTTGTGTGGATCATGGGGACTGGCTCGACGATTACGCCTTATTTAGCGCGTTGAAGCGACGGTTTTACGGAGAACCGTGGTGGAAGTGGCCCGCTGACCTCGCACACCGTCGTCCTGATGCCCTGCGAGCGGCCCGCGAAACCCTCGACGAATTCATTGGCATCGAACAGTTCACCCAATTTCAGTTTTTTCAACAATGGCAGCGCGTGCGGGAGGCAGCACATCGGCGGGGCATTCGCATCATTGGTGATATGCCGTTATTTGTCGCACACGACAGCGCAGAGGTGTGGGCGCAGCGTTCGTTGTTTTTGCTAGACGATTACGGTCAACCCACGGCGGTGGCGGGCGTTCCCCCAGACTATTTCAGTGAACAGGGTCAAATATGGGGAAATCCGCTGTATGACTGGGCGTATCTGGCTCAAGATAACTACCGTTTTTGGGTTGAACGCCTGCGTTTGTTACTGTCTCAATGCGACTTCGTGAGAATTGATCACTTTCGCGGTTTAGCCGCCTACTGGTCCATTGCACCGAAGGCTTTGACGGCAAAAACCGGGCATTGGGAACCCGGGCCAGGATTAGATTTATTTCGGGTATTGGCAGCAGAATTGGGCGATTTACCTTTGATTGCAGAGGATTTGGGGTTGATTACGGAGGATGTCGTGGCATTGCGGGATGCGTTGGCGTTGCCGGGCATGGCGGTTTTACAATTTGCCTTTATGGGGAACCAACAGGGACGCTTAGACTCCCTTTACCTCCCTCATTTTCATCAACGTCATCAAGTGGTGTACACCGGCACCCATGACAACGACACCGCACAGGGATGGTGGCAGCAGCAACCCGAAACAACTCGTCATCTCGTCCGTCGCTACCTCAACACCGACGGAAAAGCCATTCATTGGGATCTCATTCGTACGGCCTTGGGTTCGGTGGCGGATTTTGCGCTGTTTCCTGCCCAAGACGGTTTGGGGTTACCCACTTCGGCGCGGATGAACCGCCCTGGCTCGACGGAAGGCAATTGGGCCTGGGCTTTGTCGGCAGGGGCCTTAGACGAACCTTTAGCGGACTCGCTCGCTGAGTTAGCGCATTTATTTAATCGTCAATCTTTCTCACAGGAGTTTTAGCCGATGACTTCAAAGACGGACTCTTTTTTCAAAGCCGGTCTTAATTTGGATGTTTGGGATTTCGCCGATTTTTTTCTGAAGGCGCGGTTT
>CAZTIH010000065.1:0-14178 GCA_964613675.1 uncultured Candidatus Competibacteraceae bacterium | reverse complement strand
AACGCATTGTTGCCGCTGCCTCTACCCTGCAAGCCGATGTTAAGTCAGTCCTTACGGGTTATGCGGGTAATGTCGAAGCGGCAAAAGTCGTCGGGAAGTTTATTGCAGAACGCGCAAAAGCAGTGGGCATTACGCGGGTTGCTTTTGATCGGTCTGGTTTTCGTTACCACGGTCGCGTAAAGGCGCTTGCTGACGCCGCCCGTGAACATGGTTTGGAGTTTTAAGTCATGGCAAATCACAGTATGGATAATGCCACGGCGCCGACCGATGGCTTGCAAGAAAAATTAGTCGCTGTTAATCGCGTCGCTAAGGTAGTTAAGGGCGGTAAGCAATTTGGGTTTACCGCTTTGACCGTTGTCGGGGACGGTAATGGGCGCATTGGTATCGGTTATGGTAAGGCGAGAGAGGTACCAGCAGCGATTCAAAAGGCAATGGAAAAGGCGCGTAAGGATATGGTGACAGTTTCCTTACGCGGCGCGACATTACAGCACGCGGTGCGCGGTGAGCACGGGGCCGCAAAAGTGTTTATGCAACCCGCTTCCGAGGGAACGGGCGTGATTGCTGGTGGCGCAATGCGGGCCGTATTTGAAGTCGTTGGTGTGAAAGATGTGCTCGCGAAGTGCATTGGTAGCCGTAACCCTGTGAATGTAGTGCGGGCGACTATCAATGGTTTACACGCGATGTCATCGCCTGATCATGTGGCAGCGAAGCGCGGTAAAACGGTGGAGGAAATTCTTCATGGATAACGCGCCTAAAATTCGGGTGACTCTCGTGCGCAGTACCAATAAGCGCTTGAAAAATCACAAAGATTGCGTGCGCGGCTTGGGGCTACGCCGAATGCACCACACTGTCGAGGTGCTCGATACGCCGTGTAATCGCGGCCTAATCAACACCGTGTCCTATTTGCTGAAAGTTGAGGAAGTTTCATCATGATGCGCTTGAATACCTTGAAGCCTGCGCCGGGAAGTCGTCCGATTGCAAAGCGCGTGGGGCGTGGTATGGGGTCTGGCCTTGGGAAAACCTGTGGCCGAGGGCATAAAGGTCAGCACGCACGGGCCGGGGGATACCACAAAGTGGGGTTTGAAGGGGGCCAGATGCCTTTGCAACGCCGTTTGCCAAAGCGGGGATTTCGCTCGCACATGGCGCGGTTTATGGCAGAGGTTCGGTTGCACGAACTCAATGCTGTTGAGGCAGAAATCATTACGCTTCAGGTACTTAAAGACGCTGATATCGTTCCCAATCATGTCACCCGCGCTAAGGTCATGCTTACGGGTACATTAACGAAAGCCGTGACTTTGGACGGTATCGGGGTGACGGCGGGGGCGAAGGCCGCTATCGAAGCGATGGGCGGGCGCGTCATCGAGGCGACCTCCGAAGCAGCGGTAGCGGAGTAATTTATGGCCGCACTTCCGCCCCTTGACAAACTCACCGAACTGCGCAGCCGCCTCCTGTTTGTACTGGGGGCGCTGGTGGTTTATCGCGCCGGAACTTTCGTACCCGTCCCCGGGATCGACGCGGTAGCAATGGCCGCTTTGTTTGACCAGCAGCGCGGCACGATTTTGAGCATGTTCAATATGTTTTCGGGCGGTGCGCTGGAGCGGCTGAGTATTTTTGCGCTGGGCATCATGCCGTACATTTCGGCGTCGATTATCGTGCAGCTGATGAGCTATGTGGTGCCGTCGTTAGAACAGTTGCGTAAGGAAGGCGGTAATGCTGGGCGGCGAAAAATGACACAATACACGCGATATCTGACTTTACTGCTCGCTTTATTTCAGTCGATTGGGGTGAGTATTGCCCTACAAAGTCAGCAGATAGCGGGTCAGTCCGTCGTCATCGTGCCGGGAATAAGTTTTACGATCATTGCCGTCATTACTTTAGTCACTGGAACGATGTTCTTGATTTGGCTAGGAGAACAAATCACCGAAAGGGGTATTGGTAACGGGATTTCATTACTCATCTTTGCGGGTATTGTCGCTGAACTCCCCCGTGCGGTGGGCGGAACTTTGGAATTGGCGAGAACGGGAGAGTTAGCCATCCTTGTCGTCATTTTCATCCTGATTTTGGTCTTGGCTACGACGGCTTTCGTGGTATTTGTCGAAAGAGGTCAGCGACGCATTACCGTAAACTATGCGAAGCGGCAGGTAGGACGTAAAGTTTATGGTGGTCAAACCAGTCATTTGCCGTTAAAACTCAACATGGCCGGGGTAATTCCCCCGATTTTCGCGTCGAGTTTGATTTTATTTCCCGCAACGCTGGGGAGTTGGTTTGGTAGCGTAGAGGGGATGGATTGGTTGCGTGAAATCACTTCATTACTGATGCCTGGCCAGCCTGTTTACATTGCCTTGTACACAAGTCTAATCATCTTTTTCTGTTTTTTTTACACGGCACTTGTCTTTAATACGGAAGAAACTGCCGATAATTTGAAGAAATCGGGGGCATTTATCCCGGGAATTCGTCCTGGCAAACAGACGGCGGATTATATCGATAAAGTGCTTACGCGCCTTACTTTTGCAGGAGCGCTTTACATTGCTGGCGTATGCTTGCTTCCCGAGATTATCAACCTTTATTTAACCGTACCGTTCTATTTTGGCGGCACTTCCTTACTCATCATCGTCGTGGTGGTCATGGACTTCATCAGTCAAGTCCAAACCCATCTCATGTCCCATCAATACGAAAGTCTGTTGAAGAAAGCCAGCTTCAAAGGCTCGATGCCCGGCCAGCGGTAAGGTCGGTTGTACTAAGAGGAAAAACATGGCTCGCATTGCAGGTGTTAATATTCCCGCGCAGAAACATACAGTCATTGCTCTGCGCTCAATTTACGGGATTGGGCCGACGCGCTCCAAGAAAATTTGTGAAATTGCCGAAATTGCGCCACAAACTAAGGTTCGCGACCTTACTGAGGCCCAAGTCGAGTCGTTACGCGCGGAAGTAGGGAAATTTATCGTTGAAGGCGATTTGCGTCGAGAGGTTTCCCTAAATATCAAGCGATTGATGGATTTAGGAACCTATCGTGGAATTCGTCACCGTCGCGGTCTGCCTTTGCGCGGTCAGCGTACACGTACTAACGCCCGTACCCGCAAGGGACCTCGGCGCCCAATTAAGAAATAAAGGTGATTTATGGCAAAACAACAGTCTGCGGCGAATAAACCGCGTAAAAAAATTAAAAAAGTCGTTGTCGATGGGATTGCCCACATTTACGCCTCATTCAACAACACGATTGTTACCATTACCGATCGTCAGGGTAATGCCCTGGGTTGGGCGACTGCGGGTGGGGCGGGTTTTCGGGGTTCGCGTAAAAGTACCCCATTTGCTGCCCAGGTTGCGGCAGAGAAGGTTGGGGAAATCGTGAAAGAATATGGCGTGAAAAACCTTGAAGTTTGCGTAAAAGGCCCGGGGCCTGGACGCGAGTCCGCCGTGAGAGCACTCAATGCGGCGGGGTTTAAAATCGTCAATATCATCGATACGACGCCCATTCCCCATAACGGTTGCCGTCCGCCTAAAAAGCGGCGTGTGTAAGATTAAGTCAGGAGAATAGCTATGGCACGTTATATTGGTCCAAAATGCAAGCTCGCTCGGCGCGAAGGGACGGATTTATTCCTAAAATCGTCGATTCGTCCGTTAGAAGGCAAAATCAATAAGGAAAAGTTGGCAAAACCGCCCGGTCAGCACGGTGGTAAGAAAGGTCGGCTTTCGGATTACGGAACGCAGCTACGTGAAAAACAAAAGCTACGTCGGATTTATGGGGTTTTGGAGCGGCAATTCCACAACTATTACGAAGAAGCGGCGCGTCGTAAGGGATCGACCGGCGAAAATTTACTGCAATTACTAGAATGCCGTTTGGACAATGTGGTGTATCGCATGGGGTTTGCGACGACCCGCGCAGAGGCCCGTCAACTGGTCTCTCACCGGGCCATTACCGTGAACGAGCAGGCTGTGAATATTCCTTCTTATCAAGTTAAAGCGGGCGATACGATTGCGGTAAGGGAAAAAAGCCGTAATCAGGAACGTATCAAAAATGCGTTACAAATCGCTCAAGTCCAGATTGGCGGCTGGGTAGAGGTCGATAACGATAAAATGATTGGGACATTTAAGCGCGTTCCCGACCGCACCGACTTACCGGCAGATATCAATGAATCTCTCGTGGTGGAGTTGTACTCCAAGTAATTTCACCTTTCTATGAGGTCTCTATTTCCATGTCGGAAGCCCTAAATTTTCTCAAACCGCGTGTTATTGGGATAGAATCACTCGATCCTTACCATTCGCGGATTACATTGGAACCGTTAGAACGGGGATTTGGCCACACGCTCGGTAATGCGTTGCGGCGAGTCTTACTGTCTGCGATTCCAGGGGCCGCCATTGTCGAGTGCGAAATCGATGGTGTTCATCACGAGTATTCCCCGATTGAGGGGGTGCAAGAGGATGTCATCGACATTTTGTTGAATCTCAAAGGGGTAGCATTACGGATGCGCGGAACCACGGAAGCTCAACTGCAACTGTCCAAAAAAGGGCCGGGGCCTGTCAAAGCTAAGGATCTTGAGTTGCCTCACAGTGTCGAGTTAGTGAATCCCGAGCATCTCATTGCGAATCTTACTAAGAATGAAACCCTACAAATGCGTCTTTGGGTGGAATTGGGGCGGGGTTACTTACCGACAACGCATCGGGTTTCGGCGGGGGAAGGTCGGACGATTGGGCGGTTGCAGCTTGACGCATCGTTTAGCCCCATTCGCAAGGTGAGTTACAAAGTCGAAAGCGCGCGGGTGGAACAGCGTACGGATTTAGACAAACTCATCCTGGATATTGAAACCAACGGTACCGTCGATCCCGAAGAGACCATCCGATTGGCAGCCGACCTGTTAATTAAGCAGTTTGAAGTTTTTGTGCATTTGCAGCATGACGGTCAAGAATCGCCTAAAAATACCTTTGGCGACATTGATCCCATGTTGATGAAACCCGTCGATGATTTGGAGTTAACCGTTCGTTCGGCAAATTGTCTGAAAGCGGAAAACATTTATTACATTGGCGACCTTATTCAGCGTACCGAGAGCGAACTTCTGAAAACGCCCAATTTAGGGAGAAAATCGCTCACGGAAATCAAAGATGTCTTGGCACAACGCGGGTTGTCCTTGGGGATAAAACTCGATAACTGGCAGTCGCCAAGATCAGCCCATGAACAGGATGAAAAAGGCATCGGTTAAACTGATGCAGGAGAATTGAAATGCGTCATCAAAAAACTGGCCGTAAGCTCGGTCGTACCAGTAGTCATCGTAAGGCGATGTTCAGCAATATGACTAATTCGCTGTTTTCACACGAATTAATCCGCACGACCTTACCAAAAGCTAAAGAGCTGCGGCGTATCGCTGAACCGCTCATTACTTTGGCGAAAGAGGATAGTGTGGCTAATCGTCGTTTGGCATTCAGTCGCTTAAAGCAGCCGGACATCGTTAAAAAGTTGTTCGATCAACTTGGCCCGCGTTTTAAGGAACGCCCGGGCGGCTATTTGCGAATCTTAAAGTGTGGCTTTCGTCCTGGAGATGCAGCGCCGATGGCCTATGTTGAACTGGTCGATCGGGATCCGATGGCAACCTCGGCAGATGTTGCCGTCGCTGATTGAGGTCGAGGTCACTTGCTGCAAGCTAAATCGAAAGCCCCTAACGGGGCTTTTTTATGGGAAATACCAAAATGTTAATGGCTTCATTACTCGCTTTACTCATACTTCTCTGCGTAGCTACGGTGGCGTGGGGCGTGAGCTATCTAAAAAAAGACGTCAGCATCGTAGATTCATTGTGGTCATTGTTTTTTTTGTTATTGGCAATGATTTATGCAGGTTGGATTTCTACTGATTCAGTGGATGAAACTGGTTTTTTTACGACTCATAACGCATTAAGTCATCGTGCTGGCCTGGTTTTATTACTGGTAATGATTTGGTCGATTCGATTGAGTTTTTATATTACACAGCGCAATTGGGGAAAAGGAGAAGACCGTCGTTATCAGGCGATTCGGGCGCGTAATGAGCCTAATTTCGATGTAAAAAGTCTCTATCTGATTTTTTGGCTACAAGCGGGATTAGCTTGGGTCATTGCAATGCCGCTAATGAGCGCAATGTTTAGCCATAATCCCTTGAATTGGCTGGATTTGCTGGCCTTTTCACTTTGGTGTTTGGGATTTACTTTTGAAGCCGTTGGCGATTGGCAACTCGCAAAGTTCAAAAGTAAGGCAAGTAATCGCAACAAAGTTATGTCGGAAGGACTTTGGAAATATACGCGACATCCCAACTATTTTGGCGAATGCGTACTATGGTGGGGCTATTTCTGTTTTGCGTTGGCTGGTGGTTGGAGTCAATTTTGGACGATTTTATCGGTTATATTAATGACTTTCTTACTGTTGAAAGTTTCGGGAGTGGCTTTACTAGAAGCCGATTTGAAGGAAAGAAGGCCTGAATATCGAAATTATATCCGTAAAACAAGTGCTTTTCTTCCTTGGTTTCCTAAAAGTTAACTTTCTGGTGAATCCGTTGAAAATTTTTATTTTGATTTTTTTCTGTTTTTTATCGTCAAAAAACTTATTTTCCCAGGAAATTCCGACAAAAATTGCAAATGGCACGGTTTCCCATACCTGGCCTGCTGTCGTGAATTTAGTACAAAAAGCAGCTCAATTTGGGTTTTGCTCCGGGGTTTTGGTCAGTTGCGATACCGTTCTGACAGCAGCACATTGTGTATGCCAAGGAAGCGGGCGCGATTGCCAGTCAAATGGTTCTCAATTATTGGCGGTGGATGAAATCGAAATTTTTTTCCAACATGGCCCGACCTTGGATGTGGTTGAAATCCTCGTCCCGCAGGGCTACCAGTTCGGTCGTCAAGAAGATGTGGCGATTTTGCGGCTTTCTGCGTCCGCACGTGGTATCCAGCCCGTAAACATCGAGCAAAATCAACGGTTAGGCAACAATGTGGCGACGCAAATCGTGGGGTTTGGCTCATCCCGCGAGCGCCTGACGGATACCGGAATTAAGCGATTTGGCGAGGTGGTCACCCGACAATGCCCAAGAGATTATGGGCAAAATCATATTTGCTGGCGGACACAAGCCCAACGGCCTAGTGCAAATACCTGTGGCGGGGATTCGGGTGGACCACAGTTTTTGGCGGTACAGGATGATTTTGTGTTGGTTGGCATTACTTCAGGTGGAACGGGGCGTTGTGAACGCCAGAGTTTGTCGATCAATACCGAGGTGTTTAATGTGCGTCGTTGGATTACTGACCGAGTGCGTTCTCCATTAGGGGCACAATCATGTGAAAACTGGCCCAGTCTGGTAGGTAATGAAACCGATCGTTTTCCTGTTTATGTGGCCCTGCAACAGCTTGGACAGTTTAGAAATGGTTCTGGCGACCGACGATTTACGGTGGAAGTGCCAACAAACGCTCGTCAGTTGCGAATTTCCTTGAATGGCGAGCGGGTAGCGCGTACTCAGCCCCTTAGACTCAATGATTTTGACTTATTCGCACACCCTGGTCGTATGACGAATGCGAGTAATGCGATGTGTCGTTCTGTGAAACTAGGTGCGTATGAGTATTGCGAAATAGACTTTCCGACATCAGGATCTTGGGAAATCGTGGTCGAAAACATCGGGCGTAACCAAGGGCAATTTCAGGTGACGGCCACGATTTGGGTGGAACCACTGGTCAACTAATACCAAAAGTCAGGATTTACTCAAAATAAGGTAAACGGTAAGGATCGGCTAAATGGGCTTGCAATTCCACTAAATGCTGGTGATTAGTTCGCCAAGGAGAGAGCGGTGGAATCTCGTTAAAATCAAAAAATCGTGCATCCAAAGTTTCATCGCCCGAACGAGGGTCGCCCCCTAAATCAGTGCATAAAAACAATAACTTATACGCGTGATGAAACCGAAGTTCGCCTTGTCGGTTCGCATCAAACACGCCAATGAGCTTGGCCACCTCGACCTTCAAACCACTTTCCTCCCACACCTCTCGCTTGACCATCTCCGCAGGTCCATCACCCACATCGGCAAATCCCCCGGGAATGGCCCACTTTCCGTCCCCTTCCTCCTGTACTAACAACAACTTACCGTCGCGAATAACGGCCCCCCGCACATCGACTTTCACCGTCGCATAACCGCTATGGCGGCCAAACTCAGCCAAAATTTCCGAAGCGGGTAGTGTCGAGTGGTGTGCGACGATTTCCGCCGCAATCGCTTGTAACCGTTGATAACGGCTCCGACCGTAATGCGTTTGGTCGAAATGTAAGCCAGTTTGGGACAATGCCTGAATTTCGCGCGCCCATGCGAGCCAAGGTGGAACCACGATGATTTCCTCGAAAGTGAATAAGATTGGGATTAAGAAGGCGAGGGGACTGCAAGGTTGCAAAGAGAAGTGGGCAGCGTAATGCGCACTTCTCCAGGATTTTACAGGAAATTCCGCTTAGAGCACGTGAATGACAACTTCATCGTCAATTTCATTGCTTATGCAATTTTCCGCCCCAAGTGAACTATTATGGCTTTTATACAGTTCATAAATGCCGCCACGATTCGATCCATTACAGGCGCTAATGCAGCGGAAATTCGTTAAAGCCATTAACCCCGTCGATTTTCTCTACGCATATCGTCGTAACGACTGGTACGGCCTTTACCACCCCGCCGTGCTAGATGTTCCGCCATAATCGTATCGACTTTCTGGGCTTCAATGCCTAAATCCTTGAGCTGTAACCCCTCTTCTGGGCATACGCTATCGACAAGTAAGGATTGAAAATTATCGCGCGTAAATAGCTTGATGGGGAGCATTTCCATCACCGACGCCTGTAATTTTGCGATATTGTCCGGTAATCCCACAATTAACCGCTTTTGGCCGCTGACTTTTGAGATATAGTTCACAATTTCTTGGAAAGTAAAGATTTCTGGGCCACCTAAATGGTAAATTTTATTATCGGTTTCCTTGTCGGTAAGCGATTTCAGGATGGCAGCGACGACATCACCCACATAGACGGGTGAAAACCGTGATTTTGGTCGAGCAACGGGTAAAACAGGACTAACCGCCAGTAAATTGTTAAATAGGTTAAAAAAACCATCTTCATGGCCAAAAACAATCGAAGGGCGGAAAATCGTCGTGGTAATGCCCTTCTCTTGGGCTTTTTGAATCGCTTGCTCACCACGTCCCTTACTGCGCAGGTATTCACTAGGGGCCTTCGCTGCGTCTGCATTCAAAGCACTGAGATGGACGATTTTTTTGACACCCGCCTTACAACAGGCATTTACAAGCCGTTGTGGGAAATCGTAATGCGCTGCATCGAATTGCGTTGGTGTGCCATGCAAAATCCCCACTAAGTTAATTGCAATGGCGGTCTGACTTAGGCGGTTGACTAAAGCAGATTCATTATTAATGTCAACTTCAATCAGTTTTACCGTGGGTAAGACTTTGAGCGCTTTGTGACGCTCTACATTACGCGTAATGATTTGTACTGTATAACCCGCGTTAACCAATTGCGCTGCCAGTTGCCGCCCAATAAAGCCGGTTCCACCAAATAAAGTCACGATTTTTTGCATAACGATTGCCTTTAGGGGTTGTGTTGAAAGTAAAAGATGCACCGCATCGCGATTTTGCCAAAATCAGTCCCCTGTCGGCGTTCTATTTCGGTGAATCCCTTGCTCAATGCCCTGTTTATTCAGTCACCACGCCTTGTGGTCTTTGTGACGGCGCTATTCAGTGCGTTGTTATTGCAGTGGTTTTTATGGCCGTTGGAACAAATGGCCCTGGATGGATTATTTCAATTGCGTGGGTCGCGTCCTGTGCCATCGGGCGTAATGTTGGCGGCCATCGACGATATTGGCGCAGAGCGTCTCAACTTGTTGCCCCACGACCGTTCGCCGTGGCCCCGAACCTTCCACGCGCGCTTAATCGACCAATTGCGGTTGGGGGGGGCCCGGGCGGTGATATTTGATATGCGTTTCTCGTTGCCACAGACGCCCGAAAACGATGCCGCGATGCAGCATGCCATGGGGGAATTTCCGAGCGTCGTGCTTTTTGAAAATGTGGATTTGCAACAGGATGCGGGACAACGTTGGGTTAACGCGATTTTGACGCCGCCTTTAACAGAATTTCAGGCCGTTTCGCGGGCAAATGGCCCCTTTTTATTGCCGCAGTGGGGAACGCAGGTGCGCGATTGGTGGCCCTGGGCGCCGATGGTCAACTTTCGACCGACGCTCCCCGTATTGGCGGCCCATCTACACTGGCACGAGCAGTATTTTCAGTGGCGACAGGCCATCAATCCCCTGTTGCCGCAAACTCAACAGTTCCCCGAACAATTGCCGCGAAATCATAGCGATCAAGTGATTCAGCAGGTTAAGCAACATTTTCTCCTGTATCCCGAAGCATGGATCTTGGCACGTCGACAGTTAGGGTCTCAGCCCCATTTGCGGCCGTGGTTGGAGATGTACGACCCTCAAGAGACCCTCCGAATGCTCGATTTTTACGGGCCACCGGGAACCATTCCCACCTATCGCGTAGATGAACTGTTGATCGATCCCAGCGTTGCGGCAGATCACACGGTCTTTGTGGGGTATGTCGAGTTGCCCTTTCAGAGTCGACAAATCGACAGTTTTTTGTCGAGTTTTGCGGATCACCGTCATCGCCACAGTGGGGTGGAAATCGCCGCGACGGCCTTTGCTAACCTCCTGGAACAACGCCAAATTTTACCGCTGTCGGTGCCGATGTGGCTTCTGTTAACGGGAGTATGGAGCGTTCTGCTGGCGTTCTGTTTAAGTGCAAAACAACTGCGTTGGATTCTCCTAGGGGTGCCGTTATTGGCGATGGTGTACGGCGTCGTAGTTTGGGGCGTGTTTAGCGTGGCGAGTTACTGGCTACCGGTGGTCACGCCATTGTTTGTGCAGTTACCCGTGGCGTTGCTCATCGCGTTGTGGTGGCGTTCCCACGAGGGACAACGCTTGAAATTTGGCATCGGCCAGTATTTTCCCACTTGGGTAGTCGAGGATTTAGCGCAAGGCACCGGTCACACCCATCGCGGTGAATCCCATTTTGCCGTCTGTCTTGCTTCGGATTTGCAGGATTACACCCAATTGGCCGAGGGCATGAATCCCGCGGGGTTGCGCGAGGCATTAAACGAGTACTACGGCGCGTTATTCCAACCCGTTCGCGAACACGACGGATTTATTTCCGACATCATCGGTGACGCCATGTTGGCGCTTTGGAGTCGGCATCCCGATCCTCAATATCTGTGTCAACAGGCAGTTCGGGCGGCTGTCGCTATTAAAGCGGTCAACTTGTGTTCGTTGCCGTTGCGCACGCGCCTGGGGATGCACTGTGGTGAAGTGGTGTTGGGGGCAGTGGGGGACGCCAGTCATCGCGAATACCGAGCAGTCGGCGATGCGGTCAATGCCGCTGCACGGATTCAAGATCTCAATAAACGTTTGGGGACTCAGTTTTTGGTCTCCGATCCCGTGTTAAGCCAAGTCCCCAACGTGATTGCGCGGCGGATGGGGCAATTTCGGTTTAAGGGGAAACAACAGGCCCTTACGATTTGGGAAGTGTGGCGTGAAGGCGAGTTGCTGAAACCCCACGAGCGGCGGTTGGTCGCCCTGTTCGCTAAAGCCTTGGGGTTTTTTGAAAGCGGGCATTGGGAATCGGCAGAAGCGTTGTTTTGCGATTTGATTCGGGATTTCGGTGACCCCCCCAGTCAATTTTATCGCAAATTATGTGTGCGATTTGCCGAGTACCCGCCACTGGACTGGCAAGGGGTCATTGATGTTGCCCAGCTCGATAAGCCGTTTACGTCGTTGATTCCCTGAGCGCGCTGTCACTTACCGATAGACTGTCGTTCTCGGTTGTGGAAGGTTCGGGACTTCGCCGTAACCCCCAAAAGCAAGCCGGTGCAAAATAGAGCGAAAGCAAGGCCGTTAGCAGGGTGCCGCCCGCAACCGCAATCGCAAAGGGAGGCCAAAAACCGCCGCCTTCCAGCACGAGGGGAACAAAGCCGGCGGTCGTCGTGAGGGTCGTGGACAAGATGTGCCGACTGGCCTGCATGACCACTGTAACGGCGTCTTCCACCGTACGCGGGGCGTGTTGTTGCAATTCGCTTAACACGATGATGGCACCGTTGATGGCTAAACCCATCATGCCAAGTAACCCAATAATCACTGTAAAACCAAAGGGATAGCCAAACGCATAGACGCTCAATAAACCCAGTCCCATCGCTTGAATGGCGTTCAACATCACCACCATCGCTAAGGAAATGGAGTTCATCGTCAAAATGAGGGTGGCGACAAAAGCCACCACGATCACACCTATTTTTGCCAGCAAATTACCCACCGCATCGTTGCGTTTTTCCGATTCCCCACCGATTTCCAAGCGATAGGGCGGGGGGAGTTGCCACGCTATTTCGGTCAATCGCGTCTGCATCGCGTTGAGCACGGTTTGGGGCAAGACCCCCGTGCGTTGAAATCCCTCAAGGGTGTTGACGCGCTCTCCATTGCGCCGACTGATCTCGCCCGCCGCAGATTCCAGTCGAAAATCACCCAATGTCCACAACGGCATCCCGGAAAAACCCCCGTTGGGTTGAGGTACTGTGAGGTAAAAATTATGTAAATCCGCGAGATCAGTGCGACGGTCATTGGGTAGCCGTACGGTGACCGGAAGCTTTTCCGTGTCTTCGAGTACCTGCCCTCCTGAGGTTCCGTTAAGTGCGACGCGCAGTTGTTCGCTCAATGCCGTCAACGATAATCCCGTCCGTCGGGCCCCTTCTTCGGATGCCTCAAAGATCAGTTGGGGACTGCGATGATTGAGGGTCGTGCGCGTGTGAACGATGTTGGGCAGTGCGGCCAGTTCGCCCCGTAACTGTTCACCCCATTCCCGTAGCCGTTCGGGATTCGGGCCAACAAGCCGTAGCTCTACGGGGGCTTTGAAGGGAGGACCTTGTTCGAGTTGGCGAACTAGGACTTGGGCCAAGGGAAATTCGCGGTCAAATTGGCGTTGCAAAGCGGGAATCAAACGGTTAGCGGCGCGAAAATCAACGGCCGTCACCATCGCTTGTGCGTAATGGGGTTGACCATCGCGTCCCCCTAAAAGGTTGTAATAAAACGCCGGAAAGTTGCGCCCAATCACCCAATGCACCGACTCAATCTCTTCCAGTGCCGTCAGTCGTTCGCCGATTTGCAACGCGGTGTCACGGGTCGTTTCCAAACTGCTGCCATTGGGCAACAACACCTCGATTTGAAACATGTCACGGTCTGAGGGGGGAAAAAATTGTTCGGTCAACTGGGTTGCGCCGTAAAAACCGCTGAGGGGCAAGCTAAAGCACACCAACAATGCCAAACGCGGGTGGTTAAGCGCCCACTGGAGACTGTAGCGAAAGGGAAGATAAATGAAGAAAGGGGGCGTTACCCCTCCACCGTGGGCCGTCAACAGGCGCGCACCCAAGCCAGCTACCACGGTATGAGCCACAAAATACGAGCCAATCAGCGCAAAAATGACCGTCATCGCAATCGCCCCGACAAACTCACCGGCGGGGCCAGGTAACAGCGCAATGGGTGCAAAACTCAAAAGGGTGGTGGTGGTGGCACCGAGGAGGGGGAGCCAGAGTTGTTCGAGGGTCTGGCGAGCAGCAGTAAATCCATCTAACCCGTCTCGTCGCCGATTCTGAATGCCTTCGACCATCACAATCGCGTTATCGACCAGAATCCCCAATGCCACGACCAGACCCGTAATCGACATCTGATGAATGGGCAGTCCGTAAAATGCCATCGCAATCAAGGCAAACCCCGCGCTGAGGGGCAGCGAAATGGCCGTCAACAAAGCGGCGCGTGCCCCCATACTTACCCACAGCACGAAGACGATAATTGCAAGTCCCGCTAACACATTGTTTAGCAAGCCAAAAATCCGCAATTCGGTATAAGGCAACTGATCGAAAACTGGGGTTAAAGCGAGGTTATCGGGCAACGCGACGCGGATTTGTTGTAGGCGCTGATCGACGGACTGGCTCCATTGATCGACGCGCACCGTTGGCAACAGGCGGGCTGCAATGAAGATCGCGGGGTGTTGTTGCGCAAATCCTCGGCTACTGGGCGGATCGACCACGGTGCGCGTGACCTGGGCAAGATCGCCGACGCGGATTGTGGCGCCTTGCGTGGTCGTAATCGGAACGGCTGCTACTCGCGTGACCGCA
>CAZTIH010000064.1:0-14198 GCA_964613675.1 uncultured Candidatus Competibacteraceae bacterium | reverse complement strand
GAGACGTTCGAGATAGTGAATATCGACGCCTCCCTGCACAAAACCCGCATCGCTCAATAACCGCCGATGTAACGCAGCATTGGTTTTAATACCCTCCACGACCAGTTCCGCCAACGCATTCCGCATCCTCGCCAGGGCGGTTTCGCGGTTATCCCCGTAGGTAATCAGCTTGCCAATCAGCGAGTCGTAATACGGCGGCACGCGATAACCGCTGTACAAATGCGAGTCGATTCGCACGCCCGGTCCCCCTGGCGCATGGTAGCGATTCACGGTGCCAGGACTGGGGGTAAAGGTTTCGGGATCCTCAGCATTTAAGCGACATTCGATGGCGTGACCGCGCAAAATGATGTCTTGTTGTGTGAGCGAGAGACGTTCACCGGCGGCGGTTTGGAGCTGCAATTTCACCAAATCAATGCCCGTAATGAATTCGGTGACGGGATGTTCAACCTGAATTCGGGTGTTCATCTCGATAAAATAAAACTCCCCCGCTTGGTACAGAAACTCAAATGTCCCTGCGCCGCGATAATCGAGTTTTTTACAGGCATTTACGCACAATTCACCGATTTTTTGCCGTTGCTCAGGGCTAAGACCGATAGCGGGAGCTTCTTCGATAACTTTCTGATGACGCCGTTGGATCGAACAATCCCGCTCACCGAGATAAATCGCATTTCCCTGACCATCGGCAAACACTTGAATTTCGATGTGGCGAGGGGTTTCTAGGAATTTTTCCATGTACACCATGCTGTTGCCGAAAGCAGCCTTGGCTTCTGAACGGGTTAACGCAATGGCATTCAGCAACGCCGCTTCACTGTGTACGACTCGCATTCCCCGTCCGCCGCCGCCGCCGGCCGCTTTAATAATGACGGGGTAACCAATTCGCATTCCCATGCGCAAATTTCGCTCGTCGTCCTCGTCCAAAGGGCCGTCCGACCCCGGGACACAGGGTACGCCAGCTTCCTTCATCAACTTGATGGCCGACACTTTATCGCCCATTAACCGAATGGTGTCGGGTTTCGGACCAATGAAGATGAAGCCCGACTGCTCGACCCGTTCGGCAAAATCGGCGTTCTCCGATAAGAACCCGTACCCAGGATGAATTGCAACGGCGTCAGTCACTTCTGCGGCTGAAATAATCGCGGGCATATTCAAATAACTTTCTGCGGAGGGGCCAGGACCGATACACACCGTCTCATCGGCTAAACGTACGTGTTTTAACTCGCGGTCGGCGGTGGAATGAACGGCTACGGTTTTAATCCCCAATTCACGACAGGCACGCAATACGCGTAGGGCAATTTCGCCGCGATTGGCAATCACTACTTTGTCAAGCATCGGCATAAGTTATTGAATAATAAACAGCGGTTGGTCGTATTCGACGGGTTGGCCACTCTCTACGAGGATTTCGCTAATCACACCGCTGTAGTCCGCTTCGATGGCGTTAAACATCTTCATTGCTTCGATAATACATAGGGTGTCGCCAAGGGTCACTTTCTGGCCAACTTCTACAAAAGTGGCCTGACCGGGGGCGGGGGAACGGTAAAAGGTTCCAACCATCGGCGATTTCACACAATGGCCCTTGGCGGCAGGGGGTTGATGGGGAAGGGCCGGCGTTTCGGGGGACGCCCCAAAAGCCGTTAGCGGGTGTACCGACGAAACCGTGGAACCCGTCCCCGTCTGCTGTGCCACCGTCACCACGGTATTAGCGTGAGCTAAATGACGGTTGATGCGTACCGATTCTTCACCTTCACGGATTTCAATCTCCGCGACATCAGATTCGGCTAAGAGCTCGATAAGTTTTTTGATCTTGCGAATATCCACGGACTAAACCTTTGACGACAGAAGCGGATGTGCAGCACGCAATGCGAGTTCGTATCCCACAGGGCCAAGGCCACAAATCACCCCCTGAGCAATGTCGGATAGATACGAGTGATGCCGAAAGGTCTCGCGGCGATACACATTGCTGAGATGCACTTCGATAAAGGGAATGGCAACCGCTAGGAGTGCGTCCCGCAACGCAATACTGGTGTGGGTGTAAGCGGCGGGATTGAAGACGATGAAGGCGATATGGTCCGTGTAAGCCGTATGAATCCGTTGAATGAGTGCGCCTTCGTCGTTGTGTTGAAAGCAACTGAGTTCATGGCCCAACTCGTTGGCTAGAGCGATACAGCGCGTTTCGAGGTCGGCGAGGGTCATCGCACCGTAAGTTTCGGGTTCGCGTTGCCCTAGTAAATTGAGATTGGGGCCGTTCAATAACAGCAGTTTCGCCACAGAGACCTCATTTTGGAATGCACTTAGTCGGGGCAATGCTGCACTGCCCACGGGAAAACCAGTGTGGCGAGTTCCCCCAAAGTTGTCTAGCGGATAACCGTGAAGATCGACGCAGATCGCGTAAGATCGAACCGATTTACGGCACAATAACCGTTAAAGTCGTGGTTTGGGGACGATAGCAAACCCCAATATCGGCACACCCTTGAAAACGCACGGTGAGGGGCCAATCTCGTTGGACGCCCTCGGTGGGAATCGCAATCGTAATGTCGTACCGAAACACTTCACTTTGACCGAAAAATTCGTCCTCTACCCACTCGCCTATGGGAAAGATGGGCGTTCCTAAGTGCGTTTCGGGGTCTTCACTTGTGAACCCAAACTGCGCTCGATAGAGATAGTAGCCTGAGGCGATTTGCCAGCGCACCAACGTCTGCATCGGCTCGTAAAGCGCGGACACTTGGAAAGCCTCTTCGGGTTCGAGGAGGACATCGGTTGAGGGGGCGAGCAGGTTGAGTGCGTGGGGCGTTCCACTCACCGTCAGCAATAGAAGAGTTAACAACCATCGTAAAGGCATGAGTCACTTCAATCTCAAAGCGAATGAGACGCTATCCTAAAGCCAAAAATAAAAAAACGGGCTGAATCGCCCGTTCTCGTCTTGCATCTGGAATCGCGAATTACGCGGCTTGTTTGGCCGTCACGGTAGCAGCACTTTCGCGGGCCAGGGATTCGATGTCCGTCCGCATTTCTTGCAGCAATTCGTTGAACAGTTGGGCCTGTTGTTTGCTGTGAGCAGTAAATGCTTTCGCCGCTTCGGTTTGATGGTGATACAGCGCTTGCACACTGGCGGGATCGGCTTTGAGCTCGGCCATTTCGCGCAGATTGTGCTTCATTTGACCAACCAGGTGATCGAGATTGGCCAAGTTCATGTAAATCATGCGTTCGGCATAGTTGACCGCCAGTTGACGGGCTTTGACGGTTACCGCAGGCAGGGCGGCGTTAAAGGCGGGCATTTCGAAAGGTAATTTGCTCATGGGAGCGCTCCAAGTCAGGTGAAGTACGATTGATGCGTTGCAGCATAAACGAACTAATTGTGCAGCGCAACAAGTTTTGTGATCCGTAGAAGTACGCATTCGTTTGCCGATTTAATGAGCTAGCCACTCCACGATCACCGCACGCTGTTCAAGAGGTATCAAGCTGGGGGCATGACCCACCTCTGGAAAGTCCACCCGTTTGACATGGGGCAACTGCGCCATTTCCTCGGCCACTTCCAAAGTTAATACATCGGATTCTGCCCCCCGTAACAGCAGCACAGGACACTTCACCTCCCGCCAAAATGCGCCAAAATCCAAATCTTGATCGGCCACCGCCGCAAACATCTCCACAATCGCTGGGTCGTAGTGCGGCACAAATCCACCCTCTGGATGAGGCATCACGCTATGTCGCACCAGATGCGCGAACTGGGCTTCAGTGAGGGGGCCAAACGTCGCTAATGCCTGCCTTAAGTAACGCTCAGCGAGGTCAAAACTGGGGAAATGGAGTTGCGGTTGCAGGTAGTCCGCGATGCGCTGTAACGCCACGATAGGGATGTAATAGCCCACATCGTTCAAAACTAACCGTCGCACGGGCGTTTGGGGAAAACTCGCGTAAATCATCCCCAAAAGGCCCCCCATCGAGGTGCCAATCCAATCAATTTGTTTGAGGCCGCTGTGATCAATGACGGTTTTTAGATCGGCGAGATACTGCGGATAGGTGTAGTTTTCCGGCAGATCAAGCCAATCACTTTCGCCGCGCCCCACTACATCGACACACACGACATAATGCGTTTCGGCAAGCTGTTCGGCGATAAAGTCGAAATCGCGGGCGTTGCGTGCCAATCCGTGGACACATAACACCCCTATTTCACGAGGTTCGCCCCAGGTGAGGTAATGCAGTTGATGGCCACCCTGCTCACTAGCCACTTTGTGTTGATTGGGAACTTTCATGGTTGCGTCACTTAAAACCCGTATGTGAAACCAGCGTAGGGGAAAGCGAGGACGTCGCGCGATACGGCAAATTCCTGTAGCGACCGTTACGCTGGGTGATTTACGACACCTTAAGGGGGGTAGATGGGCGGGGTATTGAAGTCGGCAAGCGTTGTAAGTGCAATGACGCTGTTTTCGCGAATTTTGGGCTATGTACGGGATATGGTCGTTGCGGGCGTATTTGGGGCGGGTGCAGCCACCGATGCGTTTTTTATTGCGTTTCGGATTCCAAACTTCCTTCGCCGACTCTTTGCTGAGGGATCCTTTTCGACGGCCTTTGTCCCGATTTTTGCGGACTACCGCGCCAACCAATCCCCTGAAGCCTTGAAACGGCTCGTCGATCGCGTAGCCAGCACTTTGCTGGGGATTTTGATGATGGTGATTGGGCTGGGAATTTTGGCGGCACCGTTGTGGGTCTTGTTGTTTGCTGGGGGGTATGTGGATCGGCCAGCGCAATTTTGGTTAACGGTGGACCTACTGCGATTGATGTTTCCGTATCTGTTATTCATCTCGTTGACGGCGTTGGCGGGTGGAATTTTGAACAGTTGCGGAAAGTTTGCGATTCCCGCCTTTACCCCTGCCCTACTAAACCTCTCGATGATTGGGGCGGCGTTGTATTTGGCGCCGCTGTGTAACCAACCCATTTATGCCCTTGCGTGGGGAGTACTGATCGCGGGGGTCGCGCAACTGGCCTTTCAGTTGCCCTTTTTGTGGCGGTTGGGACTGTTTCCGCGCTTGGAACCGGCGTGGGGGAGCGTAGAAGTTCATCGCGTGTTTTCCCTGATGTTGCCCACTTTATTTGGCGCGTCGGTCACGCAAATTGGCTTGCTCATCAACACATTACTTGCGAGTTTACTGGTTACGGGCAGCGTCAGTTGGTTGTACTACGCCGATCGGTTACTCGAATTTCCCCAAGGTTTATTGGGCGCGGCACTGGGAACCGTACTGTTGCCACAACTTTCGCGTCACGCCGCCCGTCAGGATCAGGAACAGTTTCGCCGCACGCTCGATTGGGGGTTACGAATGGGACTATTGCTGGGGTTACCGGCGGCGATTGGATTGGGGTTGCTTGCAGAACCCTTGTTGGCGGCGTTATTTCAGCGCGGCGCATTCACCGCCAATGACGTTCACCAAAGTGCGTTGGCGTTGACAGCTTACAGCTTAGGGTTGCTGCCTTTTGTACTGATTAAAGTGCTGGCGGCGGGCTTTTTTGCCCAACAGGACACCAAAACTCCCGTCAAAGTCGGACTCATAGCGTTGGCGGTGAATGTGGGGAGCAGTGCCTTACTGATTCAGTCGTTTGCGCATACGGGATTGGCCCTCGCGACGAGTATGGGTGCGCTGGTGAATGCGGTCTTACTGTTGACCTTGCTGTGTCGCCAAGGCATTTACCGTTTTCAGATTCATTGGAGACTCTTCACTGTGCAACTTCTGCTGGCAAATTCGGCACTTTTTTTCGCGATTCCGTTGCTATTTTCTCACTATAATCAATGGTTTAACCAAATAACGGGAATCCCTTCTTGGGGCGCCATCGCAGCAGTGATTCCAACTACGATTCTGGGATACAGCCTACTGCTCTGGCTCATGGGGCTGCGGCTCCGTCACTTGCGCCCATGAAGCTATTTCGTCGTTTTGCCCCCTTACCCCCCCCCTACCGCGAAGGCACCCTGACCATTGGTAGCTTTGACGGGTTACATCGCGGTCACCAGGCCTTAATTCGTCAATTGACCGAACGAGGGCGTCCAACATTGCTGTTGACTTTTGAACCGTTACCTCGGGAGTTTTTCCTAGGCGAGCTTGCCCCACCCCGACTCACCCGACTGCGCGAACGCCTCTTGCTTTTCAAATGTTTACCGCTCGATGGGGTCATTTTATTGCCTTTCACCCGTGCGCTGGCGGAGTTAACGCCTGAAGTATTCGTACAGCAGTTGGTGCAGCATGTGAAACCGCGTTGCATTGGGATTGGGGACGATTTCCGTTTTGGGCGGGGAGGAAAGGGAGATGCCGCGCTACTGGAGACATTGAGTCACCAATATGGCTTTGAAGTGATCCACCAACCGACCCAATGTGAGCAAGACGAACGCATCAGCAGTACGAGTATTCGAGTGGCGTTGCAACGCGGGGATTTTGCAAGTGCTTCCAAGCTATTGGGCCGACCCTATGCCTTAAACGGGCGGGTTCATCATGGCGATGCGTTGGGGCGTCAGTTGGGGTTTCCAACGGCCAATTTGCCGATTAAGGGGCCACCGCCACCGTTACGGGGGGTGTATGCGGTACAGGTGACGAGTACGGATGGCCAATTGCAGCAACATTTTGGCGTCGCCAATTTGGGGACTCGCCCGACGATCAACGGTCAGCAACTGCGTTTGGAGGTTCATCTTTTGGACTGGTGCGGTGATCTGTACGGGGGACACTTAACGGTCGTGTTTGTACATAAATTGCGATCTGAGAAACGGTTTGGGTCCCTAGAAGAGCTGCGTCAACAACTTAATCTCGATGTGCAACACGCACGGGAGCTATTTCATGAACCTACTCAATAGTCTCATGGGACGCGGGTTGGGGGGGGCGCTGGGGGTCATTCTGCTCGATCAGCTCACCAAACAATGGGCACTCAACGCCCTAGTTCCTTACCAACCGGTTCCAATTTTTCCTTCATTTAACTTGACACTGGTTTTTAACTACGGAGCGGCGTTTAGTTTATTGGCACAACAGGGGGGTTGGCAGCGTTGGTTTTTTGTAGGACTAGCAGTGCTCGCGACGATAGTGCTGACGATATGGCTGAGGCGACTTCAAGCGGGGCAGTGGCGGTTGGCGTTGGCGTTGGCACTTATGATTGGGGGCGCGATGGGCAATGCCATTGACCGCATTATTTTTGGTTATGTAATTGATTTTCTTGATTTTTATTATGGGGGTTGGCATTGGCCAGCATTTAATCTTGCCGATTCAGCGTTGTGTATTGGGGCGGTACTTTTGTTGCTGGAACCGTCGCCAAAGAAAACGCTGAAACCCACCCCCCCTTCATCAGAGGCAAATTAGATGGAAGTCCATTTAGCAAATCCCCGGGGTTTTTGTGCGGGGGTAGAGCGTGCGATTGCAATTGTCGAACAGTCGCTTGAGCGGTTTGGGCCACCGATTTTTGTGCGCCACGAGGTCGTTCACAATCGGTTTGTGGTGGATGATCTTAAGGAGAAGGGGGCCGTATTTGTGGATGAGCTAGACGAGGTTCCGGACGGTGCGATTGTGATTTTCAGTGCGCACGGCGTGAGTTTAGCGGTACAGGAGGAAGCGGCACGACGGCATTTGCGGGTATTCGATGCGACTTGTCCTCTGGTGACGAAGGTTCACGTAGAGGTTCACCGTCATGGTCGCCAAGATCAGGAAGTGGTGTTGATTGGGCACGCGGGACATCCCGAGGTTGAAGGAACTTTGGGGCAGTACCGAGCGGCGGGGCGGGGACGCATTTACCTTGTGGAATCGGTACAAGATGTGGCGACGTTGGTGGTACAGCATCCCGAGCAATTGGCTTACGTGACCCAAACCACGTTATCCGTGGATGATACGGCGGCGATTGTCGCGGCGTTGGAGGCGCGTTTTCCGCAGATTCAGGGGCCAAAGCGGGGTGACATTTGTTATGCGACGCAAAATCGCCAGGATGCGGTGAAGCAATTGACGGAGGAATGCGATGTTGTGTTGGTTGTGGGTTCCAAAACCAGTTCAAACTCAAATCGGTTGCGGGAACTGGCGGCACGCCGAGGGGCAGCGGCGTATTTAATTGATGGACCGCAAGATATTGATCCGCAATGGTTTAATGGAGACTCTCGAATTGGGATTACGGCGGGGGCGTCGGCACCGGAAGTATTAGTGCAAGCGGTCGTCACGCGGTTGCGAGAATTGGGCGCGACGGCCATTCGGGAATCTACGGGAGTTGAGGAAGCGGTGACCTTTGCTTTGCCGAGGGCGTTGCGAGGGGAGCTCACGACGGGGAGTTGAATTACGAAAGCGGGTTGTATAGATTGCGCGGCTCTGTGAATCCGCCTCACGGCAAGACACAGACATTACGGGGTATAGCTCAGTTTGGTAGAGCGCTGCTTTCGGGAGGCAGAGGTCGCACGTTCAAGTCGTGTTACCCCGACCAATGGAGTGAATCGCTTGCGTAAACAATCGTTAGCGATTTCGTTTAGGGAAAAACTGATGTTCAAACCAGATAGATAAACACATCAGATGGTTCGATTTAGGAGATTAGTATGCTCAACAAAGAAAACGCAGGTCTCATCATCGTTGATATCCAAGGCAAATTGGCCCGCTCCGTTTCCAATAGTGATTCTTTGATTGAAAACTGCCAAAAGCTGATACAGGGCGTAAAAGTTCTAGGATTGCCAATCGTATGGCTAGAGCAGAATCCGGAAAAATTGGGTGAAACAGTTGAAGAGATTCGAGTTTTGTTGGGGGATCAACAGCCGATTACTAAGTTCTCTTTTGATGGATGTGAAGAGCCTTCTTTCACGCGAGCACTCCAAAGTTTGGGCAAAAATTCATGGTTGATTTGCGGAATAGAAGCCCACATCTGCGTTTATCAAACCGCTACTAGTCTAAAAAATCTAGGTTATGAAATTCATTTAGTCAGTGATTGTATTTCTTCTCGCGAGCCGACTAATAAAGAATTGGCTATAAAAAGACTCGCTCAAGGGGGAGTAACAATTACAGGGCTAGAAATGTGTTTGTATGAGTTAGTGAAAAATTGCCGTGCACCAGAGTTTAAAGCGATTCTCAATTTAATTAGATAAGTTATGCTGTCCCAATCACAGACATTTCAAGAGGGATTTCCAACGCGGGGCATTTTCATCATGCGTTTGCTATGTGGAAGTGCTAGTCGTCGCGTTGCTAATTTCCCCTTGCAAGGTCTGGAATCACCGTTATGGCACTCAACAAGCACTTTGGCTTCCCCTATTGGTGCGGGCATAGAGGTTAGAAACATGAACACCATCATGTATTTATTCGTAGTACTGGCCATCGTTCTGTTCGCCATAAGCATGGGCCCCATCATGATTTTACTCCTCGTGGTTCTGGGGATTCCGTTGGCCATCTCGGCCTTCGAGGCCGCGAAGCCTGAACACGATGATGAGGAATGGTCTGACCAAGAGCTTCAAGCGGGATTCTGGTATCGCTTTCTGGTTAAAGAAGCCACGGTGATTCTCGGGTTAGTAGGCTTTCTTGTAATTGTTCTTGGCGTGCTTGGGGGCGGCATATACTGGATTGGTGCCGGGGTCGTATTCATCGTCCTGGTCTTGTCCTTACGCATATTTGTCTTCCCTGCTTTGCTGGCGCGTTCCATGGGTGGGAGTGACGATCACGCGGGTTAACGGTTAGATCATCCCCAATTTGGGTAAAATCCTAGAAATCCCCAAAAAAAACGGCGCTCGCGGCGCCGTCATGGAATAAAACCCGTTATTCGATAAATTACAGGATTTCCTGCATTTTTGGACCAATTTCTGCCGGACTACGCACAATCGCTACTCCAGCCGATTCCAGCGCCGCAAACTTACCTTTTGCCGTACCCTTACCTCCCGTAATAATGGCCCCTGCGTGGCCCATGCGCTTACCTGGAGGGGCAGTTACCCCAGCAATGTAGGCCACAACGGGTTTACGTACTTTTTCCTTGATAAAATCCGCCGCTTCTTCTTCAGCCGATCCCCCAATTTCCCCGACCATCACAATTCCCTTGGTTTGAGCGTCGTCTTGGAACATCGTCAGGACATCAATGAAGCTCATTCCGTGAATGGGATCGCCCCCAATGCCTACGCAGGTGCTTTGGCCTAACCCAATATTGGTCGTCTGGAAAACAGCTTCATAAGTCAAGGTTCCCGACCGCGAAACAATGCCAATCTTACCAGGCTGATGAATGTGCCCTGGCATGATTCCCATTTTGCACTCGCCTGGAGTAATGATTCCCGGACAATTTGGCCCAATTAACTTGACATTGCTACCGCGCAAGGCAGCTTTGACTTTAAGCATATCTATCACCGGAATTCCTTCCGTAATGCACGCAATGACTTCAATTCCCGCGTCCGCCGCTTCTAAAATCGCATCCGCCGCAAAAGGTGCTGGGACATAAATCATCGACGCATTTGCACCGACTTCCTTCACCGCATCGTGACAAGTATTAAAAACGGGTTTACCCAAATGTTCCATACCGCCCTTACCTGGACTCACACCGCCGACCATATTGGTCCCGTAAGCAATACATTGTTCGGAATGGAAAGTGCCCTGCGAACCCGTAAATCCCTGGCAAATCAGTTTGGTGTCTTTGTTAATTAAAATGCTCATAAATAGGTGGCTCCCCGTGGTTGAAGTGGAATTAGGCGGATGCTGCGGCAACAGCTTTCTGCGCCGCATCAGTTAAATCATCGGCAGCAACGATATTCATGCCGGAGTTAGCCAGCAGTTCACGCCCTTTTTCGACGTTCGTGCCTTGAAGACGAGCTACGACGGGAATCGTCAGCCCCACTTCCTTCACCGCCTCGATGATGCCTTCTGCAATCATGTCGCAACGCACAATCCCGCCAAAAATGTTCACCAGAATCGCTTTCACTTTGCTCGACGACAAAATCAGCTTGAACGCTTTAACGACCTTCTCTTTATTCGCACCGCCCCCAACATCGAGGAAGTTCGCCGGATCGCCCCCGTGGAGCTTCACGATGTCCATCGTCGCCATCGCTAACCCCGCGCCGTTCACCATGCAACCGATATTGCCGTCCAACGCCACATAGTTAAATCCCACTTCGTGCGCGTAATTCTCTTGCTCATTTTCTTGGCTGGGGTCGCGCATTTCGGCAATGTCCGGGTGACGATACAGCGCGTTTTCATCCATGTTGATCTTGCCATCGAGCGCCAATAGTTGATTTTTCCCCGTGCGAATCAACGGGTTAATTTCCACCAACGCGCAATCTTTCTGCACAAATAAGCTGTACAACCCCGTCATCACCTTCACGAGGCTGTTCACTTCATCTTTATTCATGCCCATCGCAAAGCCCAGTTGCCGCGCCTGATAGCCCTGCAAACCCGCGGTGGGATCGACAAAAATCGAGTGCAATTTTTCGGGGGTATGTGCAGCCACTTCCTCAATGTCCATCCCCCCCTCGCTGGAACCGATAAACACGACTTTCCGCGCCGCACGATCCACTAAAATGCTCAAATAATACTCTTTCTGAATATCGAGCCCTTCCTCGACGAGCACCGAATGAATCGGCAACCCCACATCACCCGTCTGGATAGTCTTTAAGGTGTTTCCCAACATATCGCCGGCAATGGTTTCCGCTTCGGCGAGGCTTTTGGCGAGTTTCACTCCCCCCGCTTTACCGCGACCGCCCGCGTGAACCTGCGCTTTAATCACCGTCACCGCCGTGCCGAGTTCTTTCGCTGCCGCGACTGCCTCTTGAGGAGAAGTCGCTTTAATTCCCCGGGGGACTGCCACGCCGTACTGTTTAAAGAGTTCTTTTGCTTGATATTCGTGGAGATTCATCGGTGTTCCTCTGGTTGTTGAGAAGGTGAAAATGCCTCTCACCGTTTGGGCAAGGCGCCCCATGTTAACAAATTTCTGTTCCATCGCTGCCGAAAAGAAATGCTCCTAATGATTTTACGTGAAATCGAAAACGCCCCTCTCGACGAACATCGTCATTGGTATCTCTTACGGGCGGTCAATCTCTATCGTCTGGGACTGGCGGCGGTGCTTTCGACGATATTTTTTCTCGTCGAGGATCGCGCCCGCTTCTTCAACACAACCCAACCCGATGATTTTCTGTACGCCATCTGGATTTACATCACGTGTATATCGCTGTTTTTGACGACCAGTTTGTTTCGCTGGCCCGCGCTTAACATCCAATCTCATATTCAGGCAGTAGTTGAGATGGGCGTGCTGACCTTCATGATCTACTCATCGGGGGGGATGGGCAGCAATCTGATGACCGTTTTAGTGATGGCGGTAGCAGCCAACGCCATTCTCTTACCCTTCTATTCGGGGTTGGGACTGGCCATTTTAGCCTTACTCCTCGCGGTGTTTGCGAGTCTGATTGCCCCAGAAATGGCGACTCGACCCCCACTACTGACGATCGATTATTTTCCCGACTGGATACTAGTGCGTTTTGGCTTTCCCAATAGCCACGAATGGAGTCGTTTAGGTATGTTTGGACTCGTTCTGCTGACCGTCGCTTACACCACCCATACCCTCGCCGAACGTGCCCGTCGCAGTGAAGAACTGGCCCGACGCCGTGCCCAAGAACTGCTCGAAATCGCTGAACTCAACGAGGCGATTGTTCAACATCTCCAATCGGGCATCATCGTGATTCGGGCTGACGGGTCGATTCGTCTGCTGAACAGTACCGCCCGCGAGCTGCTTAATTGCCGAGATCGTCCCCCCACCCACCTCGACGCGCTCTGTCCGGCCCTCGCGCACCGTCTGCAACGCTGGTGGAATGGCGAAGGCGAATTAACTCAGCCCCTTCGTGCCCCGAATAGCGAAACCGAAATTATCCCGCAATTCAGCTATTTAGGCGTAATGGGTCAAGCCGATGTCCTCATTTTTCTGGAAGATGCAGAACACATCGCGCAACGGATTCAGCAAATTAAGTTAGCGGCGTTGGGACGACTCACCGCCAGTATTGCCCACGAGCTGCGCAATCCCCTCGCAGCCATCAGTCACGCCGCCCAGCTCCTACAGGAAACCAATCCCAGCCCCCGTTTACCGCACATCATTCACGACAACGCGCAACGGGCGAATGCGATTATTAGCGATGTCTTAACCGTCTCTCGACGCGACAAGGCCCAACGCGAAGTGATTTTACTTGCGCCTTTTTTGACGAATTTTTTGGATGAACTGGTGAAAACGCACTCGCCCCCGCCCAAAATCACCTTGACGGTGCCCAAAACCACCGCCATTTGCTTTGATCCGGGCCACTTTCGCCAAATTCTTTGGAATCTCTGCCAGAACGCCTGTATGCACGGTCAACAAGACGGCGTGGTGCAATTCAATATTACGGTTCGTCCTGACCGTTCGCGGGTGTTGATCGACATCGAAGATTTTGGCCCCGGCATTCCGTCCAAAATCCAACGCAAGTTATTCGAGCCATTTTTCACGACCCAATCTCAAGGAACTGGGTTAGGTCTCTACATTTCCCGCGAGCTGTGCGAATCCAACCGCGCCCGCTTGACTTTTCTCGTGCCCGATCATCCTGGGAGCTGTTTTCGTCTCACGGCGCAGGCAGCTCGTTTCACCGAGGCCCTCGTTTAATGTCCTTAAATCCTGCTTCTGCACTGATTGTCGATGATGAGAAGGACATTCTCGAACTCATCGAATTAACCCTGTTACCCCTGGGGATTCACTGTCTGTTGGCCAGCTCGGTCGATGAAGCGAAAGCCCTGTTGCGCGGCCAAAAAGTCGATTTTTGCTTAACGGATTTACGCCTACCCGACGGAACGGGCTTGGATTTACTGGCCTATATTCAGAAGCACTTTCCAAACCTTCCCGTCGCGATGATTACGGCCCACGGCAACGTAGAGAGTGCGGTTGAGGCACTCAAACTCGGTGCCTTTGATTTCGTCGCAAAACCCTTTGACATCAATACATTACGCCGACTTGCCCAGAGCGCGTTGCAGACCCACCAAACGCCCCACGACGACGAAACCCCGAACGCGACCCCGCTGCTGGTGGGACAGGCTCCCTCTATGGAACAGGTAAGGATTCGCATCCACAAACTTGCCAAAAGCCAAGCCCCGGTACTGGTGAGGGGGGAATCGGGGACGGGTAAGGAATTGGTGGCCCGTTCCATCCATAACCTCAGTGCGCGACGGGAACAACCATTTATCGCCGTCAATTGCGGAGCTATCCCCGATCAACTCCTCGAACGCGAGTTTTTCGGCTAC
>CAZTIH010000063.1:0-14201 GCA_964613675.1 uncultured Candidatus Competibacteraceae bacterium | reverse complement strand
CGGCCATCTTTTTGACTTGGTAAGGAATCGACTTCGCCCAATTCGGCAAGGCCGCCATGATAATTTTCGCTGCACCCATCCAATATTTCGCCCTCGATTCCTTCGGCTGGTTCAGATGTTTCACTGTCTCGTTGTAGACGAATCGCGAAGCCCCGAACCATTGCCGAAAAATCCCCCGCTGTTCCGCCGGATGAATTCACAGAGCGAAGTGGTAGAGGATGGCGAGGAGGTCTTGGGTGAGTTCGTCGGCGGGGCTTCCCAATTCTGGATCGAGAACCACGATTTGCCCGCCGTTTTTCTCAACGAGGAATCGGAGCAAGTCAAAGCCAAAGCGGGCAAGTCTGTCGCGGTGGGCAACCACAGGCGTGAGCTGGTCTCCGCGCAAAAGTCGTTCCAGTACGGCACACAGTCCTTTCCTCTTGAAGTTGAGGCCGCTTCCGATGTCTTGAACGATTTCTGCTTGGGGGTAGAGGTCGCGCATTCGCTCGACTTGTCGTTGCAGGTCATCGCGCTGCTTTCTTGAACTAACGCGGCAGTAGAAGATGACACCCCGTTCGCTTCGACCGCGCAGATAGGCATCGACATCGAAAAGTCGATTTCCCTTTGGCGTTCGGATGGACGGGATGACATTGGCATCAGCCTATCCCCTCAAAGTGTTGGGACGAAGTCCAAGGCGCTCAACGGCTTTGCGACATGCAATATAGGCCATGGTGTCAGCTTTTTTCATCAAACCGTTGATTATATTAGCAAATAGGCATCATTTAGAGAACCTTACGACCGCAGGCGGCACGCATTTCAGCAAAAAATGCAGAACTATTTCTGTGCCCGTTCAAAGCTTTTGGTGATTTCGTTGCGGGCGGCGTCTATGTCCCCCCAACCAGTCACTTTCACCCATTTCCCGGGTTCTAAATCCTTGTAATGCTCAAAAAAATGTCTGATTTGTTGACGCAGCAAGTCAGGGAGGTCATCACAAGTTTTCACGTCGTTGTACAGCGGGGTGAGCTTGGAGACGGGAACGGCAACCACTTTAGCGTCCATCCCAGACTCATCTTCCATCAACAACACGCCCAACGGACGGCAACGAATGACCGATCCCGGGGGCAAGGCGACCGGTGCCACGACGAGCACATCCACGGGATCGCCATCTTCCGACAGAGTTTGCGGCACAAAGCCGTAGTTGCAGGGGTAGTGCATGGCGGTGGCTACAAACCGATCCACGAAAACTGCCCCGCTATCCTTGTCGATTTCGTATTTTACGGAGGGGGCGCTATTCGCGGGAATCTCGATCACGACGTTCAGGTCATCGGGGAGCTGTTTGCCGGCGGGAATGTGTTTGAGGTCCATGAATTGGCCTTCTCAGGTGGTGGAAAGGGTAGCGGAGTGTACACCGCAAGTTGGGAAACGGGAGGCTTATACTAGGCCGTTATTGTTTCGCCACCCGCCACACCAGGGGAATATTACCGATGAAATCAATTGGATACGGCTTGCTTAATATCCTGTTTTTAGGCCTTTTTTGGGGAGGGGTTCAAGCCGATCAGCCCCTGTCTTACCCCAACGCTCAGTCGCCTTGGTGGCGTGTCATGGTGCCCGCTAACTGGCAAAGCGAACGCGGTGAAGATCAGCGTGTCACCATTCGGTCGCCCGAAAATCGGATTACCGTGACGTTGTGGAGTCGTCAACAGGCCGACGATGATCGAGCGCTCAACGAATTAGTTGCGGAGACGGAAATCATCCTTGGGCACGAACTTGAACCCGAAATGACCGTGCAACCCGATGGATTTCGGCCATTCATGCTGAACAGCTTGCGGGGCATTCGTTTTTGGGCACGGGGCGTAGGCACTAAGGATCAGCGGTTGCGGGATATGGATTTCGTCGTGTTGCGACTGGGGCAACAGCGATGGTTATTTCTTCACATCGACGCCCAAATCGAGGGAGGGGAGCGTTATCAACCGCAGTTACAACAGCTTTTGCAATCCTTACGTGCGCAGTAATTGACGAGAATGATGGATTTTTTAGGGCCAAAAGACCCAAAACAAAATCATGCCCAGTAAAACTCGATAAATGACAAATACATCGAGGGAAATGCGATTGAGCAGTGTCAGGAAGAAATGGATGGCAAGGTAAGCGCTCAACGCAGAAAGTAAGGCAGCGATGCCAAGTTCCGTCCAAGGTACGCTGTCGGCGGATTTCAATAAATCACGGGTTTTGAGTAAAATGGCGGCGGCGGTAATCGGAATCGAAAGTAAAAACGAAAATCGCGCCGCACTTTGGCGATCAAAGCCGAGAAATAGTCCCGCCGTTAGGGTAATGCCAGAACGGGAAGTGCCGGGAATTAGGGAAATGGCTTGAAAAATGCCGATAATGAGGGCATTTAGTAAAGAAATACGGCTTAGATCCCGAGATTTGTGCCCGATTCGATCCGCTACACCCAACAGTAGTCCAAACGCGACGGTCGTGGTGGCAATGACCAGAGGGCCTCGTAAAAGGGTTTCGACGGCATCTTTGACCAGTAATCCAAATAGGATGGCGGGAATCGTACCTAGAATGACAAACCATCCCAAGCGGGCCGCTAAAATTTCATCGGAAAAGGGACGAGCTTGGGGGCGCGTGAACCAAAAACGCGGTTCGAGGAGTCCATGACGCCAAAATCCCTGAATAATCATCAGAAGATCCTTTCTGAAATAAATCATGACGGCAATGAGACTCCCCAAATGCGTCGCTAAATCAAACGCTAACCCTTGGTCAGGCCACCCGGTAAGGATTGGGACTAAAATTAGGTGAGCAGAACTCGAAATTGGTAAAAATTCGGTTATTCCTTGTACGATGGCCAGTACGAAAAGTTCGAGAAGTTGCATAAAAATCGTCGCGATTGGGAAATGGCGACGATCTTAAACCGAGTGCGTAAAAGGGAAATCTACTGAACGCGTTGCCACGCCGTCGCATGGGCCACGATAAATTGATATTTACGGCGGTGTTCGCGAATGACTAATGGCATGTCGATTTCCCGTTGCAGAATAAATCCCTGTTTCTGCATCTGGATCGTCAACGCTGCTGCGCTGTGGATAGGGCGTTGATTTTGATCGTAAAAACCACCCAACCATGCGCCTTTGGGCGTAAACGATTCGAGCCAACTGTAAGGGGAAAAGAACACCGCAACCCCTCCTAACTTGACCAGCCCCCGAGGCCCCCCCAAGCGGCCCAATAACGATTTGGGACTGGGTAAACGGCACAGCAGGTTGGCCATCATGACCGCATCAAAATCCGTCCATTCGGGGGGCAACGAACAAGCATCGGCCTGTCTGAACTGAACCCGCCGACGGTCAATTTGGGGATCAACTTGTGCCGTAAGTCGTTGACCTAGCTCACCTTCTTCCTTGCAGATAAAGGTTAATTCGCCCTGGGTTTTTAAATATTCGGCGGTGTCGATAAAGGCGCGGCTCAGATCACAGCCAATGACACTTTGGAAATGACGGGAGAGTTCAAAGGTGGATCGGCCCACCGCACAGCCCACATCTAGAGCGCGTTCCCAACGAATATCGGCCTGTAGCCCCACTTCACGGACCCAATCGGCACAGCGTTTTGGAAAATCCGTCGCGTGGGTCGGCCCAAACGCAAAGGGCATCTGTGTCTCTGAAGTCGCAAAGTGCAGGGTCAGATAATCATTGACCATCTGCTCGGTTTCGTAGCCCTGTTGACCATTTTCAGAACCGTGCAGCGATACGGCTTTGCCCTCGTGATCGGCTTCGACGACGCGGAAACCCGCATGTTGGAAAAAATGGGGTCGAAAGTGAAAACGGGCGTAAATGCTCGCTTCATCCCCCGTGGACGCCCAAGATCCCCCTATCATCATTTGGTGTTCGCCGTCATAACAGGGGCTGCTGAAGTCATCGTAATACGGGTGAACTTGGTGACCTTCTAGGGGATGGAAGTCATCTTCTAACCACTGCCAAACATTTCCCATCACGTCGTGCACGCCGATTTCGTTCGCCTTTCCCCCCTGAACGGGCGTTGAGGTGCCCCAAGCAAGGTTGGCGTTGCGCCCCTGTTCGTGCCACATCTGCTGGCCATCGAACTGTAAAATGGGATCCTCCGAAAAAGTTCTCAACGCTTGGTGTTCGGCTTCGGTGAGCAGTCGATAAGATTTCTGATGTTGTTCGCTTAACCAGTTACAGAAGGCCTTGGCTTCGTGACCATTGACTTCTACAGGCCAATCCCACGGCATCGAGATCTGTTCAAATAGCGTCCTCAATTCATATTGGTGCAAGCCCGCCGGCCCCGTTGGTACCCAAAAAGTCGGCCATTTCACATTGCGAAAGGTGCGCCACTCCCACCCGGCCGCCGTCCAAAACCGCGCTTCCCGATAGCCGCCCGCGCACACAAATTCGTAAAACGCCCCGTTGCTCACCAATTGATGACTCACGGAAAAGCGCTGTAACGAAACGGTACGGCGACCATATTCGTTATCCCAGCCGTAGGACGGAAAATCGCGTGGCTTGCCAAAGGTCACGGTTTTGGGATCGACGCGCAGAAACTGTAGCTCAGGATGATCGTCGCCTACCTGAGGCGGAAAATGGCCGTTCGTCGTTCTAAACGCGGAATCGTGAGGGCGCGGCCAGGCTTCCGGACGGGAAACGAGTTCTAAAGGTAACTCGCGAATTAGAACAGAAGAGGTTTCTAAATGAATCCGCTCGTGCTCAAACCCCATAAACAGCGCCCACAACGGATGATCTTGTGTGATGGGTGGATGATGGGGGCCGAGGTCGGGATGGTTCTGAATGACCGCACAGACCGTCTCGTAAACCTGCTTGCGGTAATGATGGGCTTCTGCAAGGGTCGGCCAGGTCATCTCGTTTTTAGACATGTCGTCCCAACGCATCTCATCGACCCCAGTCTCGAAGAGCTGCTCGAAATAAGGGTTGATGGGGGCGTCAATAAGGCCAGCAACTCGTAACTTATTGATGTACAAGGCCGATGGATGGCAGTAATAGAACGCCATGGGGTGACGTAAATGATGGTACGGCGGCCTGAAAAACGCTTCTTCTGTCTGCAAACTCGAAAACAGCACTTCCGTCAGCGTCCAACTGTTGTCGAAGTAGTCCTGAACCTGTTGCCGCGTGCAGTGGGTGAGGTGGGGTTGCGGCAGTGAGGTAAGTTGTCCAGACGGTGACCGCCCAGGACAGTTTTGAGGCCTTTTTCCCGTCCACCAATCGTTGGGACGGGGATTTGTCAAGAACTCATCCCAATCGCCCCGTAGGTTTTTACGCCAAGATTCGTCGACAACTGCGTTCATAACATGAATTTCCTCGTGGTGATTTGCCTTACCTTAGAAACCCAATTGTCCTGTACAGTTCGCAAAAAATTAACTTTGTAAGGCTTTTGTCTAAGTTTTACGGATGGCAACGCGGTCATTTCTCGGGCAATTCGGGGATGGGTAAATCGCCATCGAGTTGCCAGGGACCGATTCGCCGAGGCTGTACACAGCCCTGTTCGAGTAACGCCATAAAGTCCCCGCGATTCAGCGAAATTGCTCCTAACCGCGCTAAATGATCGGTGTGCATTTGGCAGTCGATGACGGTGAACTGCCACCGTTGAAGCTGTTGGCACAACGCGACGAGGGCCACTTTTGAGCTGTCCGTCACGCGGGAAAACATCGATTCGCCAAAAAACACCGTGCCCAATGCCACGCCGTACAATCCGCCACAGAGCTGTGAATGTCCCTCGGTCGATTGCCAAACCTCGACCGAGTGCGCGTAACCGAGTTGGTGAAGTCGTCGATACGCCGCTTGCATGTCGACGGTAATCCAAGTGCCTTCCTCATCGCTCCGTGGGGCCGCACACCCTTCAATCACTTCCCGAAAAGCCCGATCTAGTGTCACCTTAAACATTTGTTTTTTAATGACTTTTTTGAGACTGCGATGAATTTTGATGTGTTCGGGGAACAACAGGGTACGGGGCTGCGGGGACCACCAAAGAATGGGTTGACCTTCGGAGTACCAAGGGAAAATGCCCAGTCGGTACGCGTTGAGTAGACGGCGCGGCGACAAATTGCCCCCCACCGCCAATAATCCATTGGGATGTTCTAAAGCCTGGTGGGGGTTGGGAAACGGTTGTGCATCGTCCCGAGGATCGAGCCAAGTCAGTTCTACAGGGGAGGCCATAGGATTCAACCGCCGTTCCGTTCAGCGATGCTCGTTCACTCCAAATTCCCCATTGCAACCGTGCTAAAGCCCCCATCGACATAGGTAATTTCCCCGGTGACGCCAGACGCCAAGTCCGAACACAGGAAGGCCGCGACATTGCCCACCTCTTCAATCGTCACACAGCGTTTGAGTGGTGCATTCTTCTCGAAGGCGTCCAGCATCTTCCGAAAGTCCTTAATGCCAGCTGCGGCTAGGGTGCGAATGGGGCCGGCACTGATGCCATTCACGCGGATGTTTTCCGATCCCAACGACTGGGCGAGGTAACGGATGTTGGCTTCTAAACTCGCCTTCGCTAACCCCATCACATTGTAATGCGGCACGGCCCGTACCCCGCCTAAGTACGAAAGCGCCAGAATGGAGCCTGCCCGTCCCTTCATCAGCGGTAACGCTTCTCTTGCCAACGCTGCCAAGCTGTAACTGCTGGTGTCGTGGGCAATGCGAAAGTTTTCCCGCGTCACACTGTCAATGAAACGGCCTTCCAGCGCCTCTTTCGGGGCAAATGCCACGGAATGCACCAAAATATCTAATTCACCCCATTGAGTCGCTAAGCATTGAAACAACGCGCGAATCTGTTCATCGCTTTCCACGTCACAGGGGGCGACCACCGTACTTCCCAGTTCGGCCGCCATTTCCACGACACGGCCTTTCAACTTCTCGTTTTGATAACTAAACGCCAATTGAGCGCCTTCTCGGTGCATGGCCTTCGCGATGCCCCAAGCAATCGAACGATTACTGGCCAGCCCGACGATGAGGGCGCGTTTACCGGTAAGAAAACTCATGGTGACACTCCAATGATGATGATGAACGTTTCTATTATGGCGATGCTTAAACGGCTTTGGCTAACGCTGATCGTCGGGGTCAGTCTGTTGCCGTTTCCCAGTCACGCCCTTTACGACACCCCCGTTCACGGGTTCGCGATGCACGGTGAACCCAAATATCCCGCCGATTTTACCCATTTTGAGTACGTCAACCCCGATGCCCCGGTGGGGGGAACTGTGCGACTCGCGGCAGTTGGGGGATTTGATACGTTTAACCCATTCAATGTGCGGGGCCAGAGTGCGGCGGGGTTGAACTACCTTTTCGAGACTCTGACGGTGCAGAGCCAAGATGAGGCGTTTACAGAATACGGGTTAATTGCGGAAACCATTCTGATTCCCTCGGATCGGTCCTTTGTCGAATATCGTTTGCGACCCGAAGCGCGGTTCCATGACGGTAGCCCCATCACCGCCGCCGATGTCCAATTTTCCTTTGAAATTCTGCGTTCAGAAGGGCGGCCATTCTTCAGATTCTATTACGCCAATGTTCAAACGGTCGAAATCAAGGATGAACACACCATTCGATTCTCCTTTGACCCTGAACAGAAAAATATGGAGTTGCCGCTCATCCTCGGACAGTTGCCCGTTCTGTCCAAAAATCATTGGGAAAATCGCGATTTTAGTGCGCCTTCTCTCGAAATACCGATGGGAAGTGGACCTTACCGAATCCGTCGGTTTGAGCCTAACCGCTTCATTTCGCTGGAACGCGATCCCGATTACTGGGGATGGCATCTGCCCGTCAATCGCGGTCTCTACAACTTTCAGCAGATCCGCTTTGACTACTATCGAGATGCGACCGTCGCCCTTGAAGCCTTCAAAGCCCGTCAATTTGATGCACGGGTCGAGAATCGCGCACGGGATTGGGCGTTGGCGTACGACATCCCCGAATTGCAGCGAGGTGAGTTGATTAAGCGGGAATTTCCCCATGAGCGCGTGGCGGGAATGCAGGGGTATGTGTTCAATTTACGGCGTCCGTTGTTCCAAGACGCTCGGGTACGTCGTGCATTGGCTTATGCGTTTGATTTTGAGTGGAGCAACCGAAATCTCTTTTTCGATCAATACATTCGCACTCGAAGTTACTTCGACAATTCCGAACTCGCTGCCCGAGCGTTGCCTGCCGATGAGGAACTCGCTCTGTTGGAACGCCACCGAGACGCGCTACCGCCCGAAGTGTTCACAACGGAATATGCCCCCCCGCAAAACCCCGATGCCAACGCCATTCGCGAAAATCTGAAAACCGCTTTAGATCTGTTACAAGCGGCGGGCTGGCGTTTTGAGAATCGCCGTCTGGTCAATGCCGACAATCAACCGTTCACCTTTGAAATTCTGCTCGATTCGCCGGCCTTTGAACCCATTACCCTCCCCTTCACCCGCAACTTAGAGCGGCTTGGCATTACCGCGACCGTGCGCACGATTGATCCGTCCCAGTATGAAAATCGCGTGCGAGACTTCGATTTCGACGTGGTGGTCAATGTGTGGGGCCAATCTTCGTCGCCGGGCAACGAGCAACGGGATTTTTGGGGCAGTGTGGCCGCTGAAACCCCGGGCAGTCGCAATTTAGCGGGCCTTCAAAATGCAGTCGTCGATGCGTTGGTGGAACAGGTCATCGCGGCTCCCGATCGAGCGTCGCTGATTCAACGGGTACGGGCGCTGGATCGCGTTTTACAGTGGCAGTTTTTAGTGATTCCGCATTGGCATGTGAATGTTGATCGCGTGGCGTACTGGAATCGGTTTGGCATCCCCGAAACCACTGTCTCGACCCGAGTGGGATTTGTTTTCAATGCGTGGTGGTTACTAGACGCCCCATCGCCTTAACGCCTTCAAATCCCAATGACTGCTTATATTTTACGGCGCTTGTTGCTCATTCCCTTCACGCTTTTGGGAATCGTCACGACGAATTTTTTTATCGTCCAACTGGCCCCTGGCGGCCCTATCGAACAGCTCATGGCCGAACTCCGTGGGCCGGTCGCCGACATGGGGAGCCGAATTACGGGTACGGCGGGCGCTGAAACCCAGACCGATACCCGAGACATCGGAAGCAATCCCCTTTACCGAGGTGCCCAGGGAATCGACGCACAGTTACGGGCGGATTTAGCGCGTCAATTTGGATTTGATAAACCGCTGTGGATACGTTTTGGGGAGATGGTGCGCCAGTACGCGGTGTTCGATTTGGGACGGAGCTTTTTTCGCGACCGCCCTGTGGTGGATTTAGTGATTGAGAAACTGCCCGTGTCGGTGTCGTTGGGGCTGTGGAGCACGCTCATTATTTATGTGATTTCGATTCCATTGGGGATTGTCAAGGCGGTGCATCACGGTTCGGCTTTTGATCGCGGGAGTAGTCTCGTGGTCATTGTGGGCAACGCGATTCCCTCATTCTTGTTCGCCATTTTGTTGATTGTGATTTTTGCGGGGGGGCGTTATCTGGACTGGTTTCCGTTACGGGGCTTCACTTCAGATAATTGGGCGGATTTAAGTTGGCCACAGCGCATTTTGGACTACCTCTGGCACATCACATTACCGACGGCCGCGATGGTGATTGGGGGCTTTGCGACCCTCACGTTATTGGTCAAAAACAGCTTTCTCGACGAAATCCGCAAGCAATATGTCACGACGGCGCGGGCAAAAGGGTTAACCGAACCCGCTATTTTGTACGGTCATGTATTTCGCAATGCGCTGTTAATTGTGATCGCGGGTTTCCCGGCCGCACTGGTGAGTTTGTTGTTCACGGGATCGTTGCTCATTGAGGTGATTTTTTCCCTCGACGGCATTGGATTGTTGGCCTTTGAAGCCATTACCCGCCGCGACTACCCCGTGATGTTTGGCACGCTATACGCCTTTAGTTTATTGGGGTTACTGCTCAATCTCATGACGGACATCAGTTACCACCTCATCGACCCCCGCATCAATTTTGAGGCTAAGTCATGACTTTTTGGACGCTTTCGCCGTTAACCCAACGCCGATGGCAACAATTTTGCCGTCATCGCATGGGTTTTTATGCCCTATGGTTATTTCTGGGTTTGTTCACGGTCAGTTTATTTGCCGAATGGATTGCGAACGACCGACCGATTTTGGTTCGTTACGAGGAACAGTTTTTCTTTCCGGTATTAGTCGAGTACGCCGAGACCGATTTTGGCGGCTTTTTCCCCAGTCCGGCGGATTATCGCGATCCCTTTCTGATTCAACAGATCGAACAAAGCGGCTGGATGATTTGGCCGATCATTCCGTTCAACTACAAAACGGTGGATCGCGACTTACCCACTCCCGCGCCGGCCCCCCCCTCGTGGCGTCACCCCTTAGGATCGGATGACCAAGGTCGCAGCGTATTGGCTCGGTTGATTTACGGGTTTCGGCTATCGGTGTTGTTTGGGCTGATTCTGACCGCCGTTTCCACCCTCATAGGCATCATCGTCGGGGCGATTCAGGGGTATTTTGGCGGATTGACGGACTTGATTTGCCAACGATTTATCGAGATTTGGAGTGGATTGCCGCAGCTATTTATTCTCATCATCGTGGCGAGTGTGTTGGTGCCGGGCTTTTGGACGCTCCTAATCGTCTTGCTGTTGTTTAGCTGGACGGGACTGGTCTCGGTGGTGCGGGCCGAATTTTTGCGCGGACGGGAACAGGATTTCGTACGGGCAGCGTTGGCGCTGGGGGTACCCACCTACGCGGTGATGTGGCGACACATTTTGCCCAATGCCCTGGTTGCGACCTTGACTTTTCTGCCCTTTATCTTGGCCGGGGCCGTGACTTCGCTGACGGCATTGGATTTTCTGGGCCTCGGATTACCCCCTGGCTCGGCGTCACTGGGGGATTTGTTGCGCCAGGGCAAGGAAAATCTTCATGCACCGTGGCTGGGGTTATCGGGATTTATGGTGATTGCGGGGCTGTTGACCTTACTCGTCATGGTGGGGGAGGCGGTACGGGATGCCTTCGATCCTCGCCATGTCGCGACGTAAACTCGCAATTTCCTGCAAAAAAGTCGGTAAATCACATGATCCCTCGCGCAGCCGAAAAATGGTGGTCGCTTTACGAACCGTTGTGGTCACCCACTTGGGTATTGGGCCACTTGGGGCAGAGTCTCAATGGGTGTATTGCGACGCATAATGGCGATTCGTGCTTTGTGACGGGCCCCGAAAATCTCACCCACTTGCATCGAATTCGCGCCCTATGCGACGGCGTTTTAGTCGGTTTCGGGACGGCGTTGCGCGACGACCCCCAACTCACGACGCGACGGGTAATTGGGCCAAATCCCGTTCGCATTGTGCTCGATCTCGAAGCGCGTTTACCCCCCCACCTCAAGCTCTTTCGCGACCAACAGGCCATCACATGGCGAATTTGTGGCGAGAATGTGCGGGTGAATGCGTTGCCGATGGTGGAGGTCGTTCGCGTCCCCACGGCAACGGCTTTGGATTACGGCCAGCTCGTCGCGCAGCTTCGGGACTTGGGGATTCAGCGATTATTTGTCGAAGGAGGCGGTGTCACGGTGTCGCGATTTTTGGCGGCACGCGCATTGACGCGCTTACATATTGCCATTGCTCCCCTCATCATTGGTGGGGGCCGCCTTGGGTTGCAGCTCCCTCCCGTTGACACCTTGGCCGCCGCAAATCGCTTGCGCTGTCGGCATTTTGCCATGGGCGACGACGTGTTATTCGATTGTGATCTCGTGGGGAAGCGCGAGAATATCCCAGTGACCGACCCGCAATTGGGTTTGGTCCCGCCATGAATTCCGTTGTGACTGCCAGTCGTCAACCGCTGCAACGCCCATTTCCCGCGCAACGGCGGCGTAATCGACGATGAGGCGGTCTACCAAGGCCCGCTGCATCACTCCCTCCAGTCGCCAATTCGCCGTCGCTTTCACCACCTCGTACCCCGCCAATGCCAAGCACGTCGCGAGATAATCGCCGCCACGTGGCCCCAGCGCGTGACCAAAGCCCTTGTCGTTCAATTGATGACGGTTGAAGGCGTCGCGGATGGCGTCGTCGTTGGGATGAGGCGGTTGCCACTGAATGACCCCATTGACGCTCAACGTCACCCACAATGCACAGTGCGCTTCCCGACATTTCGTCACCAGGGCATCTACCCACGCGGCGGTCGTGAGGTCGAGGAGCGCCGACGCCGTCACAAGATCGAGTGAACTAAAGTCCAAGGTCGATAGCGCATTGAGATCGCACGCTACAAGGTGAACGGGGGCATTTTCGGGGAGGGTTTCTCGTAAAACGCCCAGTAACTTGGGGTCACGGTCCACCAGCCACCACTGTTGGGGAATCGGTAGATGCGCCTTGAGGTAACGATAGTTGCTCCCCGTTCCCGTACCTAAATCCATGATATTGATCATTTTTTTAGCGCCAAAATGGGTTTTTGCGAGCGCCAATAATATCGGTGAACGGGCTAACGCATCCGCTGTTTCCCGCAGCGACAGCCAGTCAGCAGAAAAAGATTCACTCATAAAATGATCTCCAGACCGTTCAACAGCGCCGTCGCCGTATCTCCCCACGACGGCAACTGATCTCGGTATTGGCGGGCTTGTTGACGTAGTGCGTTGGACCAAGCGTCGTCGGTGAGCAATCGCCCTATCGCCGTCTGTAATGCCGCGTCATCCGCGACAACATGGGCTGCTTGAGGGGGGAGCCAGTCCGCCACGGCCCCCGCCGCCGTGGCAATGATCGGGAGGCCGTACGCAATGCTCTCCGCAATCGCCATCCCAAAGCCCTCGTAATGGGCGGCGGAAATCAAGCCGTCGGCCTCGCGGTAAAACTGGGCCAATTCTGCGTCGGTTTTCTCGCCGTGGAGGGTGACTTTGTGGGTCAACGCTGTTTCGTCGAGGATAGCCCGAAGATGACGGGTCGTAGGCTCCAAACAACGGCCTACACAATGCAGATGCCAGCGTGCTTCTCGGTAGGGGGTGAGGGCGCGAATCAGCCGTTCGTGGCCTTTGCGCGGAATCAGTGCCCCCACACACAAAAGTTGTTTTTCGTCGGAAATCCTCGTTAAGGGCAGTAATTCGGGTAAGGAAATCCCGGGCAACGCGACCGTTATTGGCTGAGTGACGGCATATTCGCGTTGTAGTACCGCCGCCGTGTGGGGGCTGGTCACGATCACGCCCCGACAATGGCGCAATGCAGCAGTTTCCGTCTGGCGAAAATGGGCGATCTGTTCGGCGGTCAACCCCGTTTCATAGGCCAAGGGATGATGTACCAACGCAAACAGGGACAGTCGCTCGCGAAGGGGAGCCACTTCCTCGGACAACACCCCCAGCGCCAAGCCGTCCACCAGCAACATGCTGCGGTTCGGTAGCGATGCGAACAACGTAGCCGCTTGGGCTAAATCGGGCGGTTCGGGCCAGGGAAATCGGTCGCTTAAGTGGAGTACCTCGACGGCATAGCCTCGCCGTTGTAGTTGGGCGATGACTTGGCGGTCGTAGCGATACCCACCGCTCGGGGTATCGAGATCGCCCGGAATAGCGAAGTAAATCAAAGACTTGACTCGTAAGCGGCCCAAGCGTTGTGGGATTCGTGGAGTGTGACGGCGAGTGCGGTCAATCCCTCGCTGCCCGCACCAAGTTCGCCCTGTTGGATACGCATTTTGAGGCGTTCAAATAGGACGGCGGCGAGGAATTCGGTGGTGGTGTTTTGGCCTTTGAATTCGTCGAACTCGTCGAGGTTGTGAAAATTGAACTCGCTCAACACGCTTTTAACGAGATCGCTGAGTTTACCGATGTCGGTGACGATGCCGTCAGCATCGAGGGTGGGCCGACGCAAGGTGACGTCCACGGTGTAGGTCGCGCCGTGAAGCCGTTGCGCAGGCCCAAATACTTCTCCCGTAAAACTGTGTGCAATCATGAAGCTGTCGCGAACGCCGACGGTGTACATAAAATTTAGCCCTCAGATGGATATTCGATGCTGTGACATAAAACCGTGGGGGATTGACAAAGTTCGTCCATGACCGTTGGTAACGCGCTAAAGGGGCTGTTTCCTGTCAAAAATTCATCCAACACCGCCGCTTCCAGGAGCCGTACGGCCAGCGCCAAGCGACGGGCATAGTCCCAACGGGCGACGCGGTGGGGGGGGAGCGTGCCGACTTGTGATGCCCGAAGGGTTAACCGCTGGGAATGAAAGCGTTCGCCGAGGGGTAACCGAATTTCGCGGTCGCCAAACCAGCTCAGTTCGATGATTTTGCCGTCGCGGGT
>CAZTIH010000062.1:0-14411 GCA_964613675.1 uncultured Candidatus Competibacteraceae bacterium | reverse complement strand
GAGACGGGGGTGAAGGGAGGTGCGGTCGCCGTAACCGAGATTGCAGAGAAAGTTGATTTTCACGGTTTCATCGGGAAAAAACGCCGCATTGAGGGCGGTTTCGTCGAATCCAGACATAGGGCCACAATCGAGGCCTAGCGCACGGGCCGCTAAAATCAAATAGGCCCCTTGCAAACTACTGTTGCGAAACGCGGTGTTCTGAATGTGGGTATCGTTGCCCACAAACCAGCTTTTGGCGTCGGCGTGGGGGAATAATTGGGGCAAATTTTCGTAGAACTGGAGATCGTAAGCGATCAGAGCAGTGATCGGTGCCTTCAGCGTTTTCTCGACATTTCCTGGGGATAAACAAGGGACTAACTTGGCTTTGGCTTCGGGAGATTGGATGAAGCGGATTCGGGCCGGACTGCAATTGGCACTCGTCGGGGCAAGGGCGATTAGCTCCCAAAGTCGGTGCAGAATCTCTGAAGAGACCGGTCGGTCGAGCCAATGGCTGAAAGTGCGGGCATCGAAAAAAAGTTGGTTGAGCGCGGTTTGGTCAAGCGACATGGGGCACAAATCCTCAGGTAGTAAACGGGTTAGGTACTTAAGAGGTGTCGCAGCGAAGTAAGTTGTTTAACGATAAACCGACAAACCATAGTCGGGTTGGGAAAGGAGGGTGGCGGCGCCGCGAAAGGCCGGATTCTCTGCCGTAATCAGAAAGAGGGGGATGCGTTGCAGATAAGAACGGTAGCGACCTTTATTCTCAAACTGTGATCGTAACAAACTGTTTTGTAAGTGATAAATTCCTATGCGAGGGAGCAATCCTCCGCCTAAGTAAACGCCGCCCACTGCCCCTAAGGTAAGAGCAAGGTCACCGGCCGCATTCCCTAGCAGACTACAGAATAAATCGATGGCGTTTCGGCTCGCGGGACAGGTTTCGTGATGGGCTAAAATTATTGGTGGATCAAGAGGTAAATCGGGAGGCAATGCTTGAGTGCGGGGGGCAAAGTACTGATACAGCCGTATCAATCCCGCACCGCTCAGAATGTCCTCTAAGGAAAGATGTTCTGTTGTCGCTTTCTGATCTGCGGCAAAGGCCCATTCTGCATCGCTGACCGGGGCCAAGCTCCGATGCCCGCCTTCTCCCTGAATCACGGTGTAACCCTTTGGCGTAGAAATGAGTCCCGAAACGCCTAGTCCCGTTCCTGGCCCAATTACACCGATCGTTGCAGATTTCGGCAGAGCGTCAGGACATTCGCCACCGAATTGGACGATTTCGGAGGGTTGTAATGAGGGAACTGCCAGTGCAAGGGCCGTAAAATCGTTTACGACGCTTAACTGTGACCAATCGAAATGTTGACGCAACGCTTTGACCGAAAAGTGCCAAGGATGATTTGGCATGGTGATTTCGTCTTGCAGAACGGGGGCGGCAACGGCTAAAGCGGCGCGGGAAGGTTTGGCGTTAACTTGTTGTAGATAATGAGAAATTGCGGCTGTAAGGTGGGGCCACTCTCGGCAACGTAAGGTGTGTGCTGCGATGGCGTGATCGTCTTGCCACAAGGCAAATCGGGCGTGGGTGCCGCCAATGTCGGCTACTAAGTCCAGGGGGGGATTCATGGCATTTCGCTTACGGGTTTGGGCCATGCCACATAGCGACCGTTAAAAGTCACTGCGGTTAAATCTTCGCCTAAAACTTTGATTTCTAAAGATAAACTGAGTTTTTGCCGTTGGGCGTACTCATCGAGAAGGGCTTGACGGCGCGTCGTGTCGGGCCAAGGACAACGGGCAATGAGTTCATGGCGGACGGGGGCGCGAAATTGGAGATCGCATTGGGCAATTGCGATGTCGGTTAGACCATTTAGATGGCGTTCTTCAAGCAGCATGTAAACCACCGCCCATCCGCAGAGGCTACAAAGCGCCGCAAGACTACCGCCAAAAGCCGATTGTTTATCGTTGAGATTGGGCAGGAGCGGGGCGGCAAGGGCGAGTTCATCGGCATCGTGGTGATGCAGATAAATACCCATGGCTTGAGAAATGGGGACATGTTGTAGAAGGAAGCGGTCGATCGGGTGCATGGGGATTCGGAAAATTGGCAGTGAGAAAGTCGATACAGACTGTTTTAACCGACCGAAAAGCGCGTCATCAACTCAATATTTGGCGGGGGCGTTCTGGGCATTGCACTGCTGGCATTGGCCAGTAATTTCGATAAAGGCTTGTTTTGCTTGAAAATGATGCTGTGACAGGGCTTGTTGAAGCGCTAGATTGATTTGTTCGGTGGGAAGTTCTGCAACGCTGTCACATTCTTTGCAGATGAGTAGTAGTCCCCCGTGGGGATGTTCTGGATAGCGACACGCGATGTACTGTTGGCGCTGTTCTAAACGATGAACCATCCCCAAAGCGATCAACCCTTCCAGCGCCCGATAGATAATGGGGGGACTGTGACAATGAGCGGTTAGTGCGTTGAATTGCTTCAATAACTCATAGGCGCTCAACGGTTTTTCGCTGTGTACCAGCAGTTCGAGAATTTGCCGACGGTGAGGGGTCCACCGTTTGCGTCGTTGATGACAACGCTCGACGGCAATTTGCAAAACCTCTGCAAAATCAAGACGCGGGGGGGGCGGCTTGTGCGGCTTGTTCAAACCAACCGACGACCCGTTGCCAGTGGTCTTCTCCGTAGATTCGGATAAATTTTTGATTTTCATAATGATTTCGATCTCTCAAGATCGCTAGTCGCTGTGCTATCCAATCGGCGGTGAGCGTGATTTTGCACTCGTGGACAATGCAATCGTGCCATTGTGCGTAGGTTTGGGGAATCATGCGATGCGTTCCCCCGTTGCAGAAAGTTTGGGGAAGGGATCTGAAAGTTCCTGCCAAGCGAGTGGCCCTTCTACAAATAGATTTTCAGCGATCAGACATTGATTAAAAGCCGCCGTGAGTTTTTCCACATCCAAATCAATCCCAATTAAAACAATCTCTTGGCGACGGTCACCATAAGGTTTTTGAAATTTATTCAGAATGGTTTGACGATAGTCTGGACTATCTGGCCAATGTTCTTTAGGTACGGCGTCCCACCAATAGCCAGCGGCTTCGTAACGGGTAGCGCCACCCGCTTGGGACCAAGTGTAAGCCAAGTGATGGCGAGTCGCTAACCAGAAATACCCCTTAGAACGCGCTACATTAGGCCAATCTTGGCGTGTCCATTCGTAAAATTTTTGCGGATCGAAAGGCCGTCTCGCCCGATACACAAAACTCTGAATCCCATAGGCTTCGGTTTCTGGGGTGTGCTGGCCGCTCAATTCTCTAATCCAACCTGCCGAGGTTTGCGCTTTATTCATATCGAATAGCTTTGTGTTCAGAATTTTTTCTAGCGGGACTTGCCCCATTGTGCTGTGCAAAATTTCCGCATCGGGGTTGAGTTTGTGGAGTAATGCCGTCAACTTCTGAAGGGCTTCGGCGGTGAGCAGATCAGTTTTGTTAATCACCAAGAGGTTGCAGAACTCAATTTGGTCGATGAGCAGATCGACTACGGTACGGGTGTCCGCTTCGCCAATCGCCTGTTCGCGATCGCTCAGAAAATCGTAAGAACCGTAGTCATGCCAGAAATTGAAGCCGTCGATGACGGTGACGAGGGTGTCGAGTTGGGCAAGATCGCTTAAAGATTCTCCCTCTTCATCTTCAAAAACAAAGGTTTGCGCGACGGGCAGTGGTTCAGATACCCCAGTGGATTCGATAAGCAGATAATCAAAGCGCTTTTCTCGCGCTAACTTGCTGACCTCTCGTAGTAGATCATCTCTGAGGGTGCAGCAGATGCAGCCATTAGTGAATTCGACGAGTTTCTCTTCCGTACGGCTCAATGCGGCATCGCCCTCGCGCACCCAGTCGGCGTCGATATTAATTTCACTCATGTCGTTGACGATGACGGCGACGCGCTTGCCTTCACGATTGCGTAAAACATGGTTGAGCAAGGTGGTTTTGCCCGCACCAAGGTAGCCAGATAGCAGAGTGACAGGGAGTTTGGCGGTCATGGTGCCTCCGAATGTAAAGTGTAAAGACATAACACTTACCTATGAGTTTTCCCGTCCCGTAAAAGTTTTACCGCTAAAAATCTCAAGATTTATAAAAAAAAATGGTCGATAATCTGCCGATTCCGATCTCTCAAATGAGGTTTTATATGGTGGCTTTCTTTCTTCAGATTCTTGGGGCCATGACGCTATTCTTCCTCCTGATGTTTTTGGCGGGGTTCGTATGGGTCGGATGGGGAATACGGCGCATGTTTCAGAATCTACAGCAGATGTCTGTAAGCAATCCTGTACGGGTGCGATTAATCCCCGCGTTGACCCAAGATTGGGGAGGTAAAATACAAGAAATTCAATCGCTTGGATTTGAAACGATTGGCGATTTTCGAGTGGAAGGAATGCCCGAAGTTCGATTGTGGGGGGCCGTCAATTCTTTGGGCTATGCCGCTATTCTCTATCGTCATGAGCAGGCGGGAGACTGGTTCGATTTTGTGGCGGAATGGGAGGATGGTCATGTGATGACGGTGAGTAATGCACCGCTATTCAATGCGTTAGACACACCACCCTTTTCGACCAAAATCGCTGCGCATGAATTATCACTAGCCGATGCTTATGAGGTCTTTCAGAACGCCCTCCGCGAGCGGCAGACTCTCGCTAAGATTCATAGCATCACGCTCGAAAATTTTCCCCAACGGTTTGCAGAAGCGTATGCCAAAGAAATGGATTGGCGACTTTCCCGAGGGGGCCCGACCTCGGACGAAATTCGGCGTGTCGCGGCAGCCTCTCCCAATCTTCCACCGTTATCGGATCGCCAATTTGCCCAAGCCGACGATCAGATTCATCAAGAATGGCGGCAAAAGCTCGATACAGCCTGTCTGGATACCTTTCTGGAGACTGCGCCAATCTCGCTAAAACGGTGGGAGCAGATTCGCGACCGCCTATTGATCGTCCACGAAAAGCTCGACGAAGACACCTTAGTGTCGATGATGGAGTCCTGGGTAGAAGTCGATTTGCTTCCCAATTCCGCGCAATCCGATGACGATTTTGATCCGATTCTCTTTTTCGCCACGGTTAACGCGACTTTGCCAAAAGTGCAGCAATTTCAATGTATTGGCGAGGTAACGCAGCCCGTGCGAGCGGTGTTTTACATCTATGAGGGCGTTACCGATTAAGCGCCCACCCCAACTGCAAACCCTCTAATCATGGACGCTTCCCGATGTTGAGTTATCTACACGGTTATCACGCCGGCAACTTTGCCGATGTCCACAAGCATGTTGTGCTCCTCCAAGTTCTGCAAAAAATGCAGCAGAAGACGGCGCCTTTGAGTTATTTAGAAACCCATGCGGGAAGCGGTTTTTACGCACTCACGCAACCGCCGTTCCCAACAAAATCCGAATGGCGAGAGGGTATTGGGCGGTTGTGGAACGCACCTTCACTACCGCCTGAACTTAGCCATTACCGCGATTTGGTCGCACAAGCGAACGGGCGTCAACTGACTCACTATCCGGGGAGTCCGTTACTCGTCAGCAAATGTCTGCGACGTTCAGATGAAATGATTCTGATGGAGCTCCATCCCCAAGAAGCCCCAGCGTTACGGGTATTATTTCAGGTCGACAAGCAGGTGCATGTGCATCAAAGGGATGGATTAACGGGATTATTGGCCTTGTGTCCGACCCAAAATTCCCGAGGACTTATTCTGCTGGATCCCAGTTATGAGATTAAAACCGACTACGAACAACTGCCGATTTTGATTGCGCAAGTCAAGCGGCGGTTTGCGGGGGCGGTCATCATCTTGTGGTATCCGCTGCTGCGCGACGAACCCCATCAGAATTTGTTGCAGCAATTCCGTGAACTCGGTTGGCCACAACAGAAGGTGTATCGCTGTGAAATTGTCTTAGAGACGACCGCCAATTTATACGGGTCGGGTCTGCTCGTGGTCGATTTGCCGTGGCAATTAGATCAGGAATTCGCAGTTTGGGGGCCAGTATTGGCGGGCTTGTTACAGGGTACGTGGCAGGCGGAATGGTGGGTTTAGGAGAGATCGTAGTGCTGCGATTCGAGAGTGGACTCAATGAGTTTAACTAATTGAGCAGGCGTAAAGGGTTTCTGCAACAACGGGACTTCGATTCCTTCCAGACTTTCCGTAATGCCCGTCATCAAAATCACACGCACCTCCGGACGGTACTTCTGAAGCCAATTTTTAAGATCAAGGCCTGTAATCGTTCCTGGCATGGCAACATCACTAAGCACAACGTCCGCTTCTAGCCCTTGGATCAGATAATTGAGTGCCGCCTGTCCGTGAGGAACCTGATAAGTTTTGTACCCCGCATGTTTAAGACTGCGTACCGCTGATTGACGCACAGCGTGGTTATCTTCCACCACCAAAATGGATGAGATTTTCCGTGATCGAGGCGGAGACGAGGAGGATATGCGTTGAGGGGGCGTTAATCCGTCTTCAGAGGTTCTGTGCAAGGGCAAATCTATAATCACGGTCGTGCCCAAATTAGGTGCGCTATCAATATAAAGCTCTCCCCCCGACTGTTTGACAAATCCATACGCCGCACTCAATCCCAACCCCGTTCCTTGACCGAGTGATTTAGTCGTAAAAAACGGCTCAGTGGCGTGTTCGAGGGTGTGTTGATCCATCCCGATGCCCGTATCCTGAATAATAATTCTGAGAAAATTCACAGGTTCACCACTCAATTTAGTGACGAAATACAGCATTCCTACGTTGGGCATAGCATCGCGAGCATTTACCGTGATATTCAGTAGCGCGGTCTCCAATTGGATTGGATCGATCTCTAAAGTCGGTAACCCTTCGTGCAGACTCACGATAAAGGCGATGTCATCGGGGAAAGTCGGTTCCAACCGCTTGATAAATTGTCGAATTAGCTCGTTTACATTGACATGGCGTCGTTGCAACGCTTGGTGGCGTGCATAGGCTAAGAGACGATGAGTGAGTTCGCCCCCTTCAATCGCGGCTTCTAATGCCGCCGAAACGCACTCTTGTTGATCGGGTTCCAAGTCGCGCAACAGCTCCAAATTGCCCACCACCACTTGGAGTAAGTTATTGAAATCATGTGCAACTCCGCCGGTGATTTGGCCAATCGCTTCTAGTCGGTGCCCCTGAATGCGTTGGGCTTCAAGCTGCTTCTGATGGGTAATGTCGTGGATGATCGAGAATAGGAGCGTCTTCCCATCCAATTCGATGGGGCCGGAATAAACTTCAACTTGCCGAATCGCACCACAGCTCAGTTTATGGGGAAATTGGAAATGGCTCCGCCGTTCTTGTTTAGCCCTCTGCATCTCTTGGGCGACTTCTGAAGGCGATAACTGATTGATGTCGCTGATTTTGAGTTGGGTAATTTCTTCAAACGAGTATTTGTAGAACAGGAACGCTGCATGGTTAGCGTTCACGATCTGGCCATGGTTTTCGGGATCGATAAGCAACATCGGCATCTTACTGGCTTCAAAAATCGTCCGATAACGCAAAGCCTGTTCCGCGAGCTGGTCCCGCACCTGCTGTAAAGACTTCATGGGATCTTCGACCACATGTAAGTAAATTGTGCGATAGGTCAGAATAAAGCCGATGGTGGAGAAAATATGGCCCCAAAACAGCATTTCTATCTCTCCTGCGCTGAATATCATACAAAGCGCGGAAAGTAAGAATACCCAGGCAGCACAGGCTAACCAGGCCCATCCCTCTAGTTTCGATCGCCAAGCGCGGTAGGCCAGTAAAGGAATGGCTAATGCTAAGAATAACGCCCCCCATTCCATTAAACGGTTAGAAAACTCAAAAGATGGCAGGTAATACCAGCTTGCTTGCCAGACAAGAATGCTGGTAAGAACAGCAATGAGTAAGGATAATTCTTTTGTGAGGGGAATGATAGGGGGATTTAGGGGAGTGCACGCGCGTAAAAGAAAAGCCGTAGCTAACACAAATTCTGAGCTTACAGCCAAAAAAAGCGATATTTTCTGAATTTCTTCCAAATTTACAGGATTTTCTGCGAATCTGGCGTATAGTGACAAACCATCCTGCAAAACGGGGTAAGTGACGACATGGCCCAGTCGTAGTAAGGCGACCACAAGAAAAGCAACACTGAACGTGATCCTGGCGTAATTGCTGAGTTCTTGACGGCTGTTTAACACCATTAAACAGAGCGTGAGGGCGAGTACGATATTAATGGCCTCTAAAGTGCCGTGGAGCTCGTACCACAGGAGGGCTTCTCCCTCCAATAGGGGATAGAAGAGCAAAATTCCCCCCCACATTGTCCCCACCAGCCCGGCGACAATCGTGACCGCCAACAGTGGAGAAGGTACCCCCCAAGTTCTGCACTGGTTTAACGGTAGTTTCATAGGGATACGTGACTCGCCGATGAAGTTAAGGACGCGCCGAGATTTCTCGTTCGAGTGCGTAGGCTAATTGTTCAAACGTGTAAGGTTTTGGCAAAACCCCTAAAGATTGACAGATATCCAATCGTTCTGGGCTAAAACCCGTTGTCAATAATAACCCAATTTCAGGACGATACTCTTTGACCCATCGACAGACATCTAAACCACTCACCCCCCCCGGCATGACCATATCGGTAAAGACAAGATCAACGGGTTTTTGACGTTTCAGATAATCGAGCGCTTCTACCCCATTCGCGACCTGTTTCACGCGATACCCCAGTTGTTCAAGGCAACGCACGGTAAATTGGCGGACTTGGGGCTGATCCTCGACGACCAGAATGCGCGCACTTTGGCGAGTTAACTTCTCGTTTTGGGGGATCGATACCGCGGGAATATCGGTGGCAAGGGGCAAGTCCAAACTAACCGTGGTTCCGCGACCTAACTCGCTTTGAATACGCATCTCTCCCCCCGATTGTTTGACAAAGCCATACGCCGAACTCAGCCCCAATCCCGAGCCTTGACCAATTTTCTTCGTCGTGAAAAACGGTTCAAAGACGCGGTTTAAGGTGGCGTCATCCATGCCTATGCCGTTGTCCTCGACGGTAATGCGGCCGTAGCGCATCGAGGGGTGGTTGAAATCGTCATTGAAGACGGTTGCGGCCGTTGAGATTAATCGCACAACTCCTCCGTCAGGGAGGGCATCGCGGGCATTGATGAGTAAGTTCAATAGCGTGGTTTCGAGTTGGGCCGGGTCCACCGCAATGAGTGGGACCAATGGATCGAGGTCGAGCACAAAGTGGATACTTTCAGGCATCAATTGCCGACATTCCCTCGCCACCCGTTGCAACATTTCATTAATGTTTACGGCGCGACGGGAGAGCGGTTGGTTACGCGTAAAGGCCAATAATTGACGGGTCAGATTTGCGCCTTCTTCCGCAGCGATTAATGCCGCTTCTAAACATTCTCGACTATCGCTATCCCAATTTCCGTGATGTTCCATGAGCTGTAAGTTGCCAATCACTACTTGGAGTAAGTTATTGAAATCATGAGCAACTCCTCCGGTTAACTGACCCATCGTTTCTAAGCGATGTCGTCTTAACCGCTGCATTTCTTCTTGCCGTTTTTCGGTCTCATCAGACAGCGATCCCGCCATACGATGAGGCACTCCCTGTGCGTTGCGCGTGCAGCGACCCCGCATCCGAAAATAGCGGGTCTGTCCGGAGAGATGTTGCAGTCGTAGCAGAATGTCAAAGGGATGATCGGTTTGCAGATGTTGTGCGAGGGCGACTTGAACTTGGGGCAAATCCTCGTGATGAACCTTGCTCCAAAACTGTTGCCACGTGGGCAGATATGCCGGTTCGGTATAACCCAAAAGCTGGTAAAACCGATGGGACCACCAGAGTTGATCGGTGTCGATTTGCCAATCCCACAGCCCGTCACTCGTCCCCTGCACGGCCAAAGCAAGGCGTTCATTGCGGCGCTGAAGGGATTGTTGCGTGTGATGGAGCTCGGTTAAGTCGATGATGGTGCCCTGAACAGCGCTTTGACCATCCCACTGAATTGTGTGAAGGGTGTGATGAAGTCGCCGAAGACTGCCGTCTCGGTGGCGTGTCACAAATTCGCCGTGAAAAGGTTGTTCACCGTTGCGCAACTGTTGTTGAAAACGAGCCTGTAACCGTGGCCACTCCCGCTCGGCGGCGATGACATGCCAAGAGGGTAAATTGAGCAATTCCTCCGACGAATACCCCAAACTTTGAGCAAAAGATTGATTGGCATAGACAATTTTTTCATTTTGCACGATGTAAACCCCTTCGATGAGGTCTTCAACGATTTGCCGAAAGCGTTGGGTAATTTGGGGGTCGATAAGTTGGGAGGGTAAGGATTCACTATCGACCGCCAGTAAATCACAGGTCGATAACCCGTCGCCTTTCTGCGGATGCAACAAAATAAGTAAGGATTCGCCGTTTTTTCCTTGCGAACGATAGGCGTCGATTAGCAATCTAAGCTCTTTCGCATTCGCTTCCGCGTATTGATACAGCGTGCGATGGTGTTCGTTACGTTGAATGCCCTGTAACAGCAATAAGGGTTGCGGCCAACTCGTCAGGAATTGCGACCACTCGGGCTGTAATCGTCCGAAATTTTCGTTGTACGCTACCAGCTTAATCCCCTGAATCACTTGAGTTGCTTCCCTCACCTTTAAGTCTGCACTCTGATTTTGATGCGTAAGCCAGTTGAGGGCCTCGCTCGCGTCCAGAAGGGCTAACGCCAACGATGGTAACAACGTAGGAGAAACGGAATCGGGCATTTTGAGTCCTTAACAAACAGATATTTGGCAACGCAACCGGGAATCACGCCATGAGGATGCCTTATTTGACAATTCTACTCGTTGGGAGCGGTTTGGGGTTAATGGGGTGTTCGCCGTCTCCACTCCCCAATTTTTCCTTCGATAACATCGATTTAGACCCCATGTTAGGTGAGTTTCCACTGCCCAACTCCGCGCCATTGAACTTCCCCCAAGACCATTTCGCGCATCCCGAACAGCGGGGTGAACGTTGGGCTATCACTATGCAATTTGCGGATGAAAATCAACGATTTTGGGTCGGACAAGTCGCATTTGTACGGATTAGTCTCATGCCTGACGGGCGGGGGGAAGTAGGTTTGTCTCCTCAACCCGCTTTGGCCTCGCACACTTTGCAATGGGGCCACATGAGCTTTACGGCGGACAATGGGGAGTGGATTCGGGAGCAGCGCCTAAGTCGAGCGGCAGCGGGTTTGGCAGGTTATGAGCACGGGAAGGGGTGGGTGGAGGATTGGCAGTGGACGAAAGAGACTGCCGCAGATTCAACGATGCGGTGGCGGGTCAACCTGGTCGTCGAAGGGCAATCCCTAAATTTCGATTTGACGCCAAGTGCGTCCCCCATCGCGCTGGAAAATGCGGACGGGACACCCACTCCCGTGCGGGGTTACTGGCAATCCTTTGAGTTGCAAGGCCATTGGGGGCCCAAAATCGTGACGGGGACGGCTTTATTAGAGCATGGTTGGGGGCGGTTACCTTTGAATGCGGGCCAACAACGTAGCCATCGAGTAGTGATGCAAACGGCGGAGGGGGAATGGTTTTGGTTCAATCAACAAGAGCGACGGGACGGGAGTCGGGGACAGATCAACGGCTTTCAGTTGACAGCGGCAGGGCCTCAACCGCTAGAACGACTTCAGGGGGAATTTCGGCGTCGTCAAGCGGAATTTCCCATTGAAATTGCGCTTTCGTGGAATCATCACCAAATTTCCTTACATGCATTACATTCACAGCCCGTCAGCCATTTTCCCTTACAAACTTGGCTAGGCGGGTTACGAGTGAGCGGGACTTTAACGGGAATCGCTATCGGAGAATGGACGGGTTATTAAATGCGTTTATCAAATAGTTTATTGATTTTTATGGTTTTTTGGCTCATGGCCTGCGAACCGTCTCCGCCAACGGTGATGCGTTCCCCAGTGGGAAAGGTGCCCGCGACGCCCCAAAGGTCTGGCGATCCCGAAAACGGTTATCGGGTGCTGACAGAAGTGGGCTACGTTCGCTGTGGTGTCCCAATGACAGCTTACCGCGCCGCCACCGAACCGCCGTCCCCTGCCCAACGTATCCCCCGCGATGCCAAACACGCCGATTTGCCCTACTCACTCACGGCGTGGACGAATTCTGAGGGGGTAGAACTAGCTGTGAGCAATTGTTTGAGCTGTCATGCGGCGATGCTTAACGGTGAACTCGTCATCGGTTTGGGAAACGAGTCAATGGACTGGACACAGGACATCGGGCGAGTGGCGGAATCGTTTGGGCGACTCGTGACGGGGGATGCGGCGGGACGGGCGTGGGCACATTGGGCTGATCGGATGAATGCCATTGCGCCGTTTGTGCAGACGGCGACAGTAGGCGTAAACCCGGCGAATAATCTGACGATGGCGCTGTTTACTCATCGAGATGCCCGCACGCTGGCTTGGTCGGAAACGCCGTTGATTGAGCCACCCCGCCGTGAACCGTTGCCCGTAAGCGTGCCGCCCTGGTGGATCCTCGCGAAGAAGAACGCCATGTTTTACAGCGCCCAGGCCCGAGGTGACTTCAGTCGTTTCATCATGACGGCGATGCTGTTTTGTACCGATTCGGTGGATGAAGCCCGCGAAATCGACGCCCTTGCCCCCGATTTATTGGCCTATCTGCGTTCGTTGACACCGCCTCCCTATCCCTTTCCGATCAATGCCGCGTTAGCAGAACAAGGCGAAGTGATTTATCAACGAGACTGTGCGGGTTGTCATGGCGTGGGGGACGACTATCCCAATCTGGTCATTGATTTAGAGGAAGTCGGTACAGATCCGGCGTTGGCGTTAGAGGCCTATGAAGAATGGGACCGATTTACGCACTGGCATAATGCGTCTTTTTTCGGGGAAATCAGTCACTTAGCGCCAGCCAGAGGGTATATTGCGCCCCCGTTAGACGGCATTTGGGCGACGGCACCGTACTTTCACAATGGTTCGGTACCGACTTTAGACGCCGTTCTTTCGCCGACCACACGGCCCCGTTTCTGGACACGAGATTTTGCAGACAGCACGGCGTTAGACAGAGTGCGCGTGGGGTGGCAGTACGAGACGTTGACGGCTGCTGAAGTGTTAGCGCTCTCTGCGACGGAACAGCGGCGCTTGTACGACACCACCCGTCGCGGTTACGGCAATCAGGGACACGGTTATGGGGAAGGGCTGTCGGAAGCCGAACGACGGGCGTTATTGGAATATCTGAAGACGTTGTAGCGAGTTACTCGGCATCGTTCGGAATCTGATGGTTCATTTCGTGGGACGGACGATCACAGCCCGCGCCGCCGACCTCCCGTGCGGGTACCCCTACGGCGGTTTGATGGGCACGCACTCCCCGTAGCACAACGCTTCCCGCCCCGATTTTGGCCCCTTCGCCAATAGTCACGTTCCCTAAAATCTTGGTTCCTGCGCCGATCAGTACGCCGGGACGAATTTTGGGGTGACGGTCACCGCCCTGTTTGCCGGTGCCGCCGAGGGTCACGCTGTGCAGCATCGAAACATCGTCGCCAACGACGGCCGTTTCGCCAATGACTACCCCGGTTCCGTGATCCAAAAAGATTCCCCGTCCCAGTTGCGCGGCGGGGTGAATATCCACCGCAAATACTTCAGAGGCCCGATTTTGCAGCCACATCGCCGTGTGACGCTGCTGTTGTCGCCAATAAAAATGCGCGGCACGGTATGTTTGGAGGGCGTGAAAGCCCTTGTAATACAGCAGGGGGGCGAGGTAGCCGTGACAGGCGGGGTCGCGATCATCAATCGCCACCATATCGGCGCGGAGAATCGCTGCAAAATCGTCTAAGTAATCAAAGGCGTGATCTAAGCAAGTGCGCAAACTCAACGCCGGTAGGTCTTGGGTCGCGAGTTTGTGACTTAACAAGTGGCTTAGGGCACGTTCAAGCGATGGTTGGTTGAGCACAATTTGCTGGATGACGCTCGTCAACATCGGCTCTGTTGAAACGACCTGCGCAGCTTCTTCGCGCAACGCAAACCATACGGGGTCGTGGGCTGACAGATTGGGGAATCGGTGGTGCATGGCGGTTCCTCGTTGGTGCGACTCAAACAGACCGTTTGGTTTTGAGTTTGTGCCCAAATTTTAGGAATGCGGTCCAGTGCTTTGGCCGGGGCTGAGGGGGAGATTTTCTCGTGGAAGCGGAAAACATTTCACATGACGATTATCCAGGCTATCGCGCAGATACAACCCAAATTGCTTTTTGATGCCGGGAATTTTGAACATCAAATCAAATATTTTTTGGCGATTGCTGAATTTGATGACGGCAGCGGGGTTGAAATACCCCTCGGCATTGTCGGCGGTTAGCACAAAGGGCGGTAATCCGTGACGGATGAGTTCAATGCTCGCGATCAACGAGCCAGTGCGGTGATTGCCCTCGATGAAGAGTTGAGGTTGACACAAAATGCCCACAAACACCCCTGCCGCCCGTTTGTAGGGGG
>CAZTIH010000061.1:0-14524 GCA_964613675.1 uncultured Candidatus Competibacteraceae bacterium | reverse complement strand
TTTCGACTGTACGAACTGATTTGGAAACGGGCCGTTGCCAGTCAAATGCAGCACGCCACCTTAAATCTCGTCGCGGTTGACTTGCGCCCCATCGTCCACCCCACCACGGCCACCTTCCGCGCCAATGGCATGACCGTGGCGGATCCAGGCTTTATGGTGTTGTACCGCGAGGATTTTGACGATGAGAAAGACGAAGAAAGTCGGACACTTCCCTCGCTGACCGAAGGCGAGACAGTCCCGGTGGAGGCGTTGCGAACGGAGCAGCATTTCACCGAACCGCCGCCCCGCTTTACGGAAGCGAGTTTGGTCAAAACCCTTGAAGAACATGGCATTGGGCGACCTAGCACTTACGCAACCATCGTGTCGATTCTAGTTGAACGCGAGTATGCCCACCTCGATAAAAGGCGGTTTACCCCGACGGAAATGGGGCGGATTGTGAGTCGTTTTTTGACCCAACATTTCAGCCAGTATGTGGATTACAAATTTACCGCTAATCTCGAAGACGAATTAGATGCCGTTTCACGAGGGGAGAAAGAATGGTTGCCCTTGATGGCCAATTTTTGGGTGCCCTTCAGCGAATTATTGCAAGACAAAGAGCAGACCGTGACCCGTCAAGAAGCAGTACAGGTTCGCGAGTTAGGAACCGATCCCAAAAGTGGGAAATCCGTGCGGGTACGGATGGGGCGTTTTGGACCGATAGCCCAACTTGGAGGCGATGAAGGCGAAAAAGCCCAATTTGCAGGGCTACGACCCGATCAGCGCCTAGACGCCATCACACTCGATGAAGCCCTTACCCTGTTCAAGCTGCCCCGCGATTTAGGATTATCGCCAACGGGAGAAGAATTAGCGGTGGGCATCGGACGGTTTGGTCCCTACATTCGTTACGGTAAAAAATTTGCCCCGCTTAGAGGCGACGACGATCCCTACAACATTGGTCGTGAGCGAGCCCTTGAACTCGTCGCCGAGCACCAAGAGGCCGAGCGACAAAAACAGATTAAAACTTTTGAAGAGGGGATCCGCATATTGCGGGGGCGATGGGGACCGTATGTCACGGATGGGAGTAAAAATGCCAAAATTTCCAAGGAAGTGGATCCAACGGTATTGACTTTAGCGGAATGTCAGCAATTGTTAGCAAACGTCCCGGACAAACCTAAGCGTACTACGACCAAAAAGACAGCAACTTCAAAAACTTCGCGGACGCCATCGACGCCAAAAGCCCCTAGCGATTCCACGACGCCAAGTCGATCACGCAAGCCCAAAGCGGAATCGTCCTCAAGCCCCACGACACCTCGTCGTTCGACAAAATCGGGAAAATCGCCCTCAACCCCTACCTCGCCCAAACGTCGAGGGCGTTCTCCTACCCGTTCACCGGAGACCCCGCATTGAGTTCCCATGCTGCTCTAGTCGATGTTGCCGCTGTAAGACGCTATCTACTGGATTTACAAGATCAAATTTGTACTGCGCTCCTCGCGGAAGAACCCGAAGCCGTGAAATTTCGGGAGGACGCTTGGGTGCGCGAGGCCCACGAACCCTTACAGGGCGATGGGCGCACGCGGATACTGCGCAACGGTGCGGTTTTTGAGCAGGCGGGTATCAATTTTTCTCACGTGCAAGGGAATCGGTTACCCCCAGCGGCCACCGTCACGCGCCCCGAGATTACGGGATGGGCATTTCAGGCGTTGGGCATATCGTTGGTCATTCATCCTCAAAATCCTTTCGTACCGACTTCTCACGCCAATGTAAGGTTATTTGTGGCGGAACAAGAAAAACAATCGGTATGGTGGTTTGGGGGCGGTTTTGATCTGACGCCTTACTATCCTTTCGATGAAGATTGTATCCATTGGCATCGCCTATCAAAGGCGGCGTGTGATCCTTTCGGTGAAGGGCTGTACGATCAGTTCAAACGGCAATGCGATGCCTATTTTTATCTAAAACACCGCCAAGAAACCCGAGGAATCGGAGGGCTGTTCTTTGATGACTTTAACGAAGGAAGTTTTGAAAACAGTTTTTCTCTAATGAAATCTGTGGGTAATCATTACTTATTAGGTTATTTACCCATTGTTCAGCGTCGAAAATCCTTGTCTTTTAACGAACGACACCGTGCATTTCAGTTGTACCGTCGTGGAAGATATGTTGAATTTAACCTGCTGTACGATCGAGGTACTTTATTTGGTTTACAATCCGGGGGCCGTACAGAATCCATTCTAATGTCTTTACCTCCGTTAGTACGCTGGGAGTATGGATTTACGGCAGAGTCGGGAAGTGATGAAGCGCATTTGATGGATTATCTCAAACCCCGTGATTGGTTATCGCCCTAAAATTAACCCCAAAAGTAGGGAAAAGCATGGTTACCGCAGAAAGTGAACTCATTGCTTATCTAACCAGCTTTTGGTGGTGCTTTGTACGAATTAGCGGACTTTTGATTGCCGCACCATTGTTTGGCGCAAATATAACGATTTTCCTGCGCGTGACCTTAGCATTAGTGATTGCAGCCGCCATTTGGCCCTTGCTCCCCCCCGTTTCCCATATCGAACCCTTATCGGCACTCGGTTTTGTCCTGACCGCCCGCGAATTGCTCATTGGCATCGCCATCGGTACGACCTTTCGCATTTTATTCGCCACCCTCGAACTTGCAGGGCAACTTACCGCCATGCAAATGGGATTAGGGTTTGCTATGGCCGTAGATCCCAATGGCGGCCCGCCGGTCCCCTTAATTGGTTACTTGTATAACTTATTGGGAATGCTGATTTTTCTGGCGATTGACGGCCACGGATTACTGATCGCTTTATTAGTGGACAGCTTCCGCCGTTACCCCGTCGCCCTTGAACCGTTAGTCGTGGAAAACGCCTTTAGTCTTGCGACCTTTGGCAGCCAAATGTTTATCGTCGGGGTATCAATGGCCTTACCGGCTGTTATTTCCTTACTTGCCCTAAATCTCTCATTTGGGGTGATTACGCGAGCAGCCCCCCAATTCAACCTATTTGTCGTCGGTTTTCCGATGTCCTTACTGCTGGGTTATTGGGTCTTACTAGTAAGTTTACCGAGCTTACTTACGCCATTTCGCAATCTATTCAACGATATTGTGCAATTAACGCGCTCGATGTGGGGATAGCGCTTCCGTCATGAATTCGATAAACGCTTTAGGCCAACCAGCAATATAGGCGAACAAATTGGCGCTAAATTTGCGTTTAGCTCGATTTTCAAGAGAGGAAATTCCCATGCCCCGTCCGCAAAAACATGTATTCATCTGCACCCAATCCCGTCCTGCTGGCCATCCCCGAGGGAGCTGTGGCGAGAAGGCGTCGATGGCGGTTTATGAAGAATTCTTACGTCAATGGCAGGCGAAGGGCTTATTTGCCACGGTTGCGGTGACCAATAGCGGATGTTTTGGCCCCTGTCCGCTAGGCCCTTCGGTGTTGGTGTATCCAGAAGGGGTGCTGTACGCGCAGGTTAAACCCGAGGATGTTTCAGAAATCATCGAAAAACATCTCGTTAATGGAGAAATCGTGACGCGGCTTCAAGCCCCTAAGATGGTTTGGTAGCGTCTTAACGCTTTTGTCCAGATTATTGAGCTTGCTGCGTCTGCTTAAAAAGCGAGTTCGTTCAACCCATTACGGCGCTCTATGACGTAGCAAGTTTTTTGCGAAACCCCATTCAAAAACCAAGAATGCCGATTAAATTCAGTTTTTTGTATGGGGATTTAGATTTGTTCGATAAACAACAACCCCCTTGTATTTAACACCACATTTATTCGGTTATCTTAGGATAACTCATTGAAAATCAAATAAAATTAGACATCGGCACAGGGTTTGCTGAGTTGCGCATCAACAATGCCAATTACAGCACGAGGTTCGACCGATGGATTTGCCCGTTATTACCGATGCGGCCCCGAGTGGCGGATGTTCTTCTAATTCCTGTGGCAGCACTGATTCACAGGTTAACCAGTTACCCGAACATATCCGTCAGAAGGTAATGAACCATCCCTGTTATTCTGAACAGGCTCACCATTACTTTGCGCGGATGCACGTTGCTGTAGCCCCAGCGTGTAACATCCAGTGCAACTACTGCAATCGCAAATACGACTGTGCGAATGAATCTCGCCCCGGTGTCGTATCCGAACTCCTGACGCCCCAACAAGCCGTTAAAAAGACGCTCGCGGTGGCCGCCAATATTCCGCAAATGTCTGTTTTGGGTATCGCGGGCCCTGGCGATCCGTTAGCGAATCCCGAACGCACATTAGAGACTTTTCGGATGCTTTCAGAACAAGCCCCCGACATCAAACTGTGTGTCTCGACCAATGGCTTATCGTTGCCGGACTGTGTTGAAGAACTGTCAAAACACAACATCGACCACGTAACCATTACGATTAACTGCGTCGATCCCGAAATTGGAGCGAGAATTTATCCGTGGATTTTCTGGAAAAACGAGCGGATTCGGGGCGTTAAAGCGGCCAAAATTCTCATCGAACAACAACAAAAAGGCTTAGAAATGCTCGTGGCGAAGGGCATTTTGGTGAAGGTCAATTCGGTGATGATTCCAGGCGTTAACGATCAACATCTCATCGAAGTCAGCCGTATTGTGAAATCGAAGGGTGCGTTTTTACACAATGTGATGCCCCTGATCGCCGAAGCCGAACATGGCACTTATTACGGTCTTATGGAGCAGCCTAGCCCCACCGCTGCCGAATTACAGGCCCTACAGGATGCGTGTTCTGGCGATATGAACATGATGCGTCACTGTCGCCAATGCCGTGCCGACGCAGTGGGAATGCTTGGGGAAGATCGGGGCGCTGAATTTACGATCGACAAAATTGAAGAAATGGACATCGACTACGCCGCCGCAATGGTCAAGCGTGCCGCCGTTCATGCCGCAATCAACGAAGAATTGGCCGAAAAAGAGAAGGCGCAAGCAGCGAAAGTCGTACAGTTGCAAGCGAAAAAATCGGCACCCCAAACCCGTCCGGTGCTAATGGCCGTTGCCACTATGGGAAGCGGTGTCATCAATCAGCATTTTGGTCACGCTCGCGAGTTCCTCGTTTACGAAGCATCTCGTGATGCGGTGCGATTTATCGGGCATCGCAAAGTCGATCAATACTGCTTTGGCGGTGACACCTGTGGCGATGAAGGCGACAACATTCTCGCCCGCATCATCAAAACTCTTGAGGGATGTGAAGTCGTGTTGTGCTCAAAAATTGGGTACGAACCGTGGGGCGAACTCGAAAAGGCAGGCATTACGCCCAACGGGGAGCATCCCATGGAAGCCATCGAAGATGCCATCAGCGCGGTGTACGCTGAAATGCTCGCCGCCGGCAAACTCGAAACGGCGGCCTCAACCGCCAAATTAGCGTAAGGAGCCCCCCTCATGTCCCTTAAAATTGTTGCAGGTTGTGTAAATTGCTTTGCCTGCGCCCCGCTTTGCCCAAATGACGCGATTTACGAAGCGAAGCCCCATTTTCTTATCAATGCGCGAAAGTGTACCGAATGCGAAGGAGATTACGCCAAACCGCAGTGTGCAGAAATCTGCCCTATTGAAGGCGTTATTCTCAACAGTGCAGGCGAACCCTTAAATCCCTTGGGGTCCTTGACGAACATCCCCTTGGCGAAGATCCGCGAATTCCAGCAGGCAGGCTTACTCTGAAAATGGCGGCGATTCGCTTCTATACCAAACTCGGCTGTGGCAATGGCAAAAAGCAGTTAGCTTTACTGAAAGATGCCCAGCACGAGGTTGAAGTGGTGGATTTACTTAAACATTCTTGGACGACAGCGGGTTTGCGCGCCTTTTTTGGGGAATTACCTGTTAATGAGTGGTTCAATCGGGCGGCGCCGGCCATCAAAAGCGGCGCTATCGACCCCAATATCTTTGATGAACCGCAAGCCCTCGCCCTCATGCTGCAAGACCCCTTGTTTATCCGTCGTCCGCTGATGGAGATTGGCGATGAGAAAATTGTGGGGTTTGATCAGACGGCATTAGCCGATCGTTTGGGGATTACGCCGTCTGCTAAAGATTTAGAGCGTTGTAGCAAAACGTCCTCTGAACCTTCCTCCCCCTGCAACTCAGAAACTTAGATTGTTGAAGGACTTCCGCCATGCACTACGCTACCCAAAGTAAGCCCCATGCTGTTTCGTTAGGCGATGGCGTTTATTGGATCGGGGCACTCGATCCGAAACTACGACAATTCGACATCATCTTGCGAACTGCCAACGGCACCACTTACAACGCTTACTTAGTCCGTGGCGAGACGGGGGTGGCGATTATTGATACGGTAAAATTGGAATTTGCCGATGTGTTTTTCGAGCGATTGGAATCTGTTGCTGACTATTCAGAAATTTCCGTCATCGTCTTAAACCATTTGGAACCCGATCACGCAGGGGCTTTACCCGAGCTTCTTCGACGAGCGCCCCAAGCAAAAATCTACTTATCGGTACGGGCACCGGCCATGCTGAAAGCCTTCCTAAAAGTAGAAGATGGCGAACTCAACTACATTCCCGTGAATACAGGTGATGAAGTCGATTTAGGTCACCGCACCCTGCACTTTATCAATGCGCCTTACCTCCATTGGCCCGATACTCAATTCACCTATCTTGTTGAAAAACAGATGCTTTTTAGTGGCGACGCATTTGGGTGTCACTTTTGCGACGACCGCTTATTTGATGATGAAGTCGGGGATTTCCGATTTGCGTTTGACTACTATTACGCCCACATCATGCGGCCCTTCAAAGAACATGTTCTGAATGCGGTAGATCGTCTTCAAAACCTCCCCATCAGCCAAGTTATGCCCGCCCATGGCCCGATTCTGCGCACCCGTCCTTCAGAAGCCATTCAACGTTATCGCGAACTTTCTACGACCCTTTTCAGAACTCCGTTAGCACATAACGAGAAAAGTCTATTGATTTTCTACATGAGTTCGTACGGTAACACTGCCAAGATGGCCGAAGCGATCGCGAAAGGCGCGGAAAAAATCGAAGGCGTTAAGGTGTCGATTTACGATCTCGAAGGGGGCGAAGTCACGCCGTTCATCGACCTTATTGAACATGCAGATGGTCTCCTATTCGGCAGCCCCACAATCAATGGCGACGCGGTAAAACCGATTTGGGACCTTCTGTCATCGCTTGCAGTCATCCGTACCGCAGGCAAATTAGCTGCCGCATTTGGCTCCTATGGATGGAGCGGGGAAGCTGTCCCCATGATGGAAGACCGTTTACGGGGCCTCAAAATGCGGGTGCCCGAAAAAGGTTTGCGACTCAAGCTGATTCCTAATCAAGACGAATTGGGGGAATGCGAGGCCTTTGGCTCGCGCATCGCCGAAACACTTATGGGGCGTCAAAAACCCAAAGTGTTAACCCTTGCTGATCTGCGATAACCACTCACGCAGGCAATTCTGCCGGTTTACCGGCTTTTTTAATCACAAAACGAGGATTTAGAATATGCCTAAAGCCAATGTAACCTTTACCGATATTAATGTTACAGTTTCTGTTCCAGCGGGCACGCGCGTCATCGAACTCTCCGAACGGGTCGGTTCAGCGATTGTGTACGGTTGCCGCGAAGGCGATTGCGGAACTTGCATGATGAAGGTCGAAGAAGGCTGGAACAATTTGAGTGAACCCTCCGTGCTCGAAACCAAAATTCTGCGCGAAAACATGGCAGGTCGTCATTACCGTCTCGCTTGCCAGGCCCAAATCCTTGGCGATTGCATTATTAAACCCGTTTAAGTAAGGAATCTCATCATGCCCTTAATTACTTTTTCCAATCCCGAATACAAAGACAAAACGGTTTACGCTGTTGCGGGTAGCCATACTGAAACGGTGCTTAAAATTGCCAAAGAGCATCGTATTCCGATCCAGTTCGATTGTAGCGATGGAAATTGCGGAACTTGCCTCATCAAAATCACGCCCTTGCAAAAAAATAAGATGATGTGCGGCCGCATTACGGACAAAGAAATCGAAGTTTTACGCCAAAAAGGTAAACTTTCTAAAGAAGAATTAGAAAACCTTGAAGTTACCGACATTCCCGTCCAATGGCGTTTAGCTTGCCAATTTATCGTTCGGGATGAAGATATTTTAGTTGAATACTAGAAATCACCCATTAGTAAAGGATTTACGCTAGTTTACTGACCGCTCTTTACAATCATTACTTGATTGGAGAGCGGTTTTTTTAGGGCAAAAATCCTTGCAATTTAATCGCAACATGCCGTGGATTATCGTTTTGTGCGATGGCTAAGGCCCCTTCAATCACCATCTCATCCCGTAAGGATTGGCGTTGAATTAGACTTTTGAGTTTATTTGCCATTGGGATACAAACCATATTGGCCAAACCCACGCCGTAAATAGTCGCGACAAACGCCGCCGCAATCCCCGCCCCTAATTCGGCACGCCCCCCATCCATCTTGTTCATAGCTTGAATTAACCCCAACACGGCCCCAATCAAACTAATCGTTGGCGCATACCCGCCCATACTTTCGAGCACCTGTACAGCACGCATTTCCTGTAATTCGCGGTTGTTGAGGTAAATTTCTAACGCATAACGCACATCATCGGGTTCACAGCCTTGCGCCAGCAGTTGCAATGCCCGTTTTGCGAATGGATCGCGTTCGTCGTCAATAAGATTTTCAAGCCCAATTAACCCCTCGCTACGAGCAATTTGGCTCCACTGCAAAAGCCGCTCAAAGGTCGCTTCATGTGAGAACGTCGGCGGAAACCATAGCCAAGATAAACGTTTAAGCGTCCACCAGAGGGTTGACCACGAAACTTGCAGTAGCATCGCCCCGACCGTCCCGCCCAAGACCACAATCAGCGCCGGCAAGTTAAATAGTTGGGCAAGCTCCCCACCGTCAAATTGTTGACCCCAACCTACCGCTCCGAAAGCGACGGCTAACCCCACAAAAGTCAGTCCATCCAGCCGACGCCCTGGCAAAGGTGTCGGCGTGATTTGTGAGGGACGAGCGGGGGAAAGGGGAATTTTAGGCCGTTCGGATTTAACGCGGTTAGGGATTACATTCATGCCAATGGTCGCGGGTACGGGCGCGGAGTCGGGCAAGGGCTTGGCTATGGAGTTGACTCACTCGCGATTCACTCACCCGTAACACGGCACCAATCTCTTTCAAATTCAGTCCTTCATCGTAGTACAACGACAACACCAATTTTTCGCGCTCAGGCAACAAATCTATGGCACTGACTAAGGATTCCAGCAAATTCTGGCGTAACGCATTCTGCAAGGGATCGGGTTGTGGACTCTCCAATTGGGAAAGGACATCCTCTCCTGCCTCATTCGTCTGGTCGAGGGACAGCACTTTTTGTCCCCGCAAATCCATCAAAACATTCTGGTAATCCGCTAAAGATAAGCCCATTTCATCGGCAATATCGGTTTCTCGCGCTTCCTGCCCCAATCGCGACTCTACCCGTGCAATGGCCGCCGTCACTTCCCGCGCACGACGATGAACAGAACGCGGTGCCCAATCGCCCCGTCGTAACTCATCCAACATCGTCCCGCGAATGCGCCACTCAGCAAAAGTCTCAAACGCCGCGCCTTGGGAAGGATCGAAACGACGAATGGCCTCAAGCAACCCCATCATGCCTGCTTGAATGAGATCGTCGATTTGCACGGACGCCGGCAAACGCCCCGCCAAATGGTGAGCAATGCGTTTGACGAGGGGAGCGTAGCGCGTGACTAGCGTGTTGAGATCATCAGAAGCCGTCGTCGGGCTGGTGTAAGCATTGAGGCTTGCGGTACTCATGGCTGCGTTGCTTCCTCAGAAAAATGTTGCACCAAGCGCTCGACAAAAAACTGCACATGACCGCTTGGCGTGGTGCGCAGGGGCCAGCGATCAATTTGCGCCGCTAACCGTCTAAAAGCCTCCGCCGCCCGACTGCTCGGATAAAGCTCCATCAAAGCCCGCTGATCTTTAAGTGCCTTAGAAATCTGCGGATCCTCGGGCACTTCACCCATGTAATCCAGGGTCACATCCAAAAATTGGTCGGTCACCTTCACGAGTTTGCTAAATAATGCGCGACCATCCTGATGGGATTGAATGCGGTTGGCTAAAATGTGGAATCGCTGCACCTGGTGATCCCGACTCAACACCTTAATTAGGGCATACGCATCGGCAAGGGCGGTGGGTTCATCGCAAACCACCACGACGACATCATGTGAAGCGCGGCAAAATGTCACGACGGCTTCCGAAATCCCCGCCGCTAAATCGACAATCAATACATCGGGGAGATCGCGTAACTCACTGAATGCACTCACTAATCCGCCGCATTCTTCAACGCCTAAATTCGCCATCTGTCGTACCCCCGAACTTGCCGGCACAATTCTGACGCCAAACGGCCCGGGGATAATGGCTTCCTCAAGGGTGCATTCCCCGTGCAATACATGCGCTAAGGTGTGATTGACTTGCAATCCTAAAATGACATCGACATTCGCAAGCCCTAAATCGGCATCAAATAACATGACTTGTTGGCCTTTGCGGGCGAGGGCAAGCGCAAGGTTTACGCTAATGTGACTTTTCCCTACTCCGCCCTTACCACTTGCAACGCAAATAGCTCGAACGGGTAACGTCGGGTCACGAGGTTCACATGGCGACATGGCTGACTCCGGTTCCAAAGGTCAGGGCAAGGTGTTCGGGAATAGTAGGTGGTTGCGTGTTAGTCAAACGTTCAGCCCATTGCAACAAACTTTCGATTTGGGCGGGGTAAATTTCTTCAGGCACCCGTTGCCCATCCGTGAGATAAGCTGCCGGGATTTGGTGACGATAGAGCATGGATAAAGCGCCTCCTAACTGCGAGGCTTCATCGAGTTTAGTGAGAATACAGCCATGTAAAGGCGCCTTGAAGGCATTAATAGCTTCCTCTAAACAGGCCGTCTGGGCATTCGCCGCTAACACGAGATAACGACGTACAGCGGGTTTCTCAATGAGTGCGAGTTGAGCTGCTAAACGAACATCGCGTTGACTCATGCCTGCCGTGTCAATCAACACCAGGGGGCGATGCTCAAATTCATCTAAGGCACTACGCAGTGCCGCTTCGTCGGCTGCCAACCGCACAGGAATTTTCAAAATTAATCCATAAGTGTTGAGTTGTTCAAAGGCCCCAATCCGATAGCCATCCGTCGTAATCAGGGCAACCTGCCCAGGGCCGTGCCGCAATGCGTAACGCGCCGCTAGTTTCGCTACTGTTGTTGTTTTCCCAACCCCCGTCGGGCCAATCAATGCGACAACCCCCCCTTGTTGCAGAATGTCGTCTTGGGTTGTGCTCAGACCGTCGGCGAGCTTGGCAAGGACTTGATAATAAGCCACTTCACTATCCTGCGAATCAGTTTGGTCAACTAGGGCCAATGCCAGCTCAGGCATCATTCCCAACGCAAATAAACGCCCCAAAAGTTGGGCACGATGAGGTTGTTTACGCGCAAGCTCCCCCCACGCAAATCCCGGTAACTGCTCTTTCACCAACTGATGCAGCGCCCGCATTTCTTCATGGAGACGGGAAAGTGACGGATCGTTGACGGTAGAGGCTTCGCTTTTCGGCACTGAACGCGGCGATTCGCGAGGCAATTCGCGGGGCTTCTCGGCAGAACGACTGGGTTTTGTCGGTAAGGTCGTCGTAGAGAGGGGACGGGCCGCCATTTCTTTGGCGAGTAGGGCTTTTACGGCATCAGGCGATAAATTGCTGCTCACACGCGTACGCCCCGGATCCACTGCGGGTAACGAGGGGGCTTCACGGGGTTTAGGCAACGCGGGCTTTGGCGCTGACGCTGTTGGGGGTTTCGCGTTTTGAACGGATTGGACGAAGTCTGCAAATGAGCGGGCAGTTTCAGGTGGCGATTCTTCCGTGCTCGATTCCTCTTCTTCCTGTTCGAGCGCGGCGATGACCTCGATGCCCTCTTCCGTTGGACGGGTGGACAAGATAACCGCTTGTGAACCTAGGGCTGCCCGCACCTCGCGCATAGCATCGCGGATAGTGGCGGCGGTGATGCGCTTTACGATCATGAGGGAAACTCCTTAAGTGACATTTAGGCCACGCCGATAACGCCAAGTCTTAAGCAACGGTTGTTCCAAAAAAGATACCTCTTCTCGTCATTTTTTTGACTCATCTGAAGGCTGAGGAGGTGAAATAAGCGTTTTTATCCCCTAGCCCTACGATAATTACTTTCACAAAAATTTGATTGGAAAAACAAACATTTGAGAAAGCCATTCTAAAGTTGGCGACATTGAATTTTTCCCTGGAAATAGGATTTTGGGCAAAATGAAAAAATCTTACTGGCCATTACTTGGAGTATCTCGACGCCATGCGTAGCTTGATGAGTTTTTATGGAATATTGATCCCTATGCTCCTCAGCATCGCGCCAAACACTGCATGGGGCTGCACAAACCCCGTCGCTTACCTGGTCGCACTCGAAGGGCAAGTCTTTCGAGTAGCCCAATCCCCTCCGTTATCCCTGAATGCTCCGCTCTGCGCTGGCGATCGACTCCAAGTGAGTTCTGCTGGACGCGCCGCCGTACGGTTACTCGAAGATAGTAGCGTCGTGCGATTAGGTCCCAACAGTGTATTTACTTTGCCCGACGCCCCAAGTGGCTGGTTTGGATTGTTGCAGGGGGCACTTAACCTCTTCACCCGAACGCCCCGTTCCCTCCGCGTTCAGACGCCTTTCTTGAATGCCGCCGTCGATGGCACCGAATTCGCGATTACCGTCAATGACCAACAAAGCCAGCTATGGGTCGCAGAAGGCCAGGTTCAAGTTGATACGCCCCTCAGCCAAGCGATACTCACACAGGGTCAAAGTGCGCTCGCAGTCGCCGACCAACCTTTGCGCGTGTTGACGGTTTCATCGCAACAAGCCGTCACCTGGGCCGTCCATTACCCCCCTACGCTCCGCCTCGACGACACCCGCTTCCAAGGCCCTGTGCTGCAACCCGCGCTCGTCACCTATCGCCAATCGGATTTTATTTCTGCGTTACAGCGTCTTGATGGAATCGATTCTGATGCAGCGATTTTGCTGCGTGCAGATATTCTGCTACGGGTGGGACGGGTCGATGATGCGCGTACCGAACTCCGTAAAATCCCTCATGATGGCGTTGCATCAGCTATGAAGGCAGTGATTCAACTCGTGTTGGGTGAAACAGGAGCAGCACAGACCACATTGCAAAGTGCTCTGCAACAGTCGCCTCATGAAGCCGCTGTGTGGATCGCACAAAGCTATCTTCTGCAACAGCAGATGGCGATTAACGAGGCCATTCAAGCGGCTCAACAGGCCGTCGCACTCGATGAAACCAGCGGTTTAGCTAAAGCCCGCTTATCCGAACTTTATCTTATGGACGGTCAATTACGCCTTGCCGATCGCATTGCCCAAGAGGCCCTCCAACTCGCTCCCGCCATCGCGCGCAGTTACTTGGCACTGGGGTTCGTCAAGTTGGCCCTGTTAGAACTTGCTCAGGCCGAAACCGCCTTTCAAACCGCAACGCAATACGATGGAGGCGACCCATTGGCCCCGCTGGGTTTGGGATTGATACAGATTCGACGCGGTAATCTCGTGAGAGGGCGGGAGTTCCTCGAAATCGCCACAGCGCTCGACCCCAATCACGCGCTCCTGCGTAGTTATTTAGGGAAGGCTTATTTTGAGGAATATCGTTACGGGTTAGCGCGTGAACAATATGCCCTGGCAAAAGAACGCGATCCCAATGATCCCACCCCTTGGTTTTATCAATCGCTTGTAGAACTGTTGGAAAATCAACCCGTTACTGCCCTCGAAGAAGCGATTCAAGCCCACCATTTGAACGACCAACGCGGCGTGTATCGGTCGCGCCTATTGCTGGATCAGGATAGCGCTGCCCGTAGTGCGCATATTGGCCGTATTTATGGGGAATTGGGGTTCTACGACCTCATGTTGCTACAGGGCTTGGATGCGCTGGCCGACGATCCTCGTAGCGATGTCGCACATCGACTTTTATCAGATGCCTATGGGTTTCGGGACCGCCACGAGGTTTCGCGGGCGAGTGAACTGCTCAAATCTCAACTGCTGCAACCGCTGCGCCTCAATCTGCTGCCCCCGCAGGTGAGTGAAACCGATTTGGGAATTCTGCGCGGTGCGGGGCCATCGCAGCCAGGTTACAACGAATACAACGCCCTATTTAACCGCAATGGGCTTGCGCTGATGGCCAACGCGATTCTGGGAAATGCCGAGACCTGGGGAAATGATTTAGTGGTCGGCGGGCTATACGATCAGTTCGCGTTTAGCTTGGGGCAGTTTCACCACCAAACCCGCAACCCGAGCGATAACAGTCCACGAGAACGCGATTTGGGGAACGCCACGCTGCAATGGCAACCATTCACAGAGTTTAAGGCCCATTTTGAGTACCGCTACGGACGCCGAGAATTTGGGGACATTCGGCAAAACTTTTTATACCCCGAAGACCCTGTGCGCATTGAACAATTAGCGGATCGGCGAAATTTATGGCGTGGCGGATTTCGCTTTGATTTGACGCCTAACTTGACGCATTTGGTCATGTTTAACGCCGTAAAAGAGGATTTTCGGG
>CAZTIH010000060.1:0-15045 GCA_964613675.1 uncultured Candidatus Competibacteraceae bacterium | reverse complement strand
ACCGTCGATAACGTCATTTCATCCCAGCAGTCGTAAAACTCAGAAGCCCCCGTAAAAGGGGGCTTTTTTATATCCACGATCCAGTCCCACGCTCGCTAAATACACATCGAGTTGAGTCCGCCCTTAACCCTTCTACACAAAGCAATTTTTAGCGAATGGGCCCACGCGAATTTTGCCCAGGAGAGGCAATAAGTAGCTCAAATACTGTTAGAGTAATCGTTCCATCTTGAGGAGGATCTCGTGTTGATAAAGCAAAATCGCTTTCCGCAAAACTATATGCTTTATGGGTTACTCATCAGCGGGTTGATTCTGGGTTACGGCTCCGCGACTTATGCCCAGGGCGTGACGGATAACGCGGTCATCTTGGGAAGCGTGTTGCCGCTCGGGGGCGATACCCTGGCTTATGGCGTGTCATTGCAGCGTGGGCTGACGGCTGCGTTAGAAGGAGAAATCGTTCACGGGCGCCAGATTGAAATACGTTTCGCAAATGACTTTTACGATCCGGGCATTACGCGCACAGAAGTCAATCGGCTACTCGACGAAGGGGTGTTTGCCTTCATCGGCAATTTTGGTACGCCTACCGCTGTCGTCGCATTGCCCCTCCTAGCAGTCACTAATACGCCGGCCATTGGGTTTTACACGGGAAGCGATATTTTGACTAAAAGTGAAGGGTTAATTGTCAATTTTCGGCCCCGTTACAGTGAGGAAGTCGCCGCCCTTCATCGGCAGGCGTTGAAAAGTGGCTTGACGCGCCGTCAATTCTGTGTGTTTGCCCAAAATGACAGTTTTGGGATGTCGGCGGTCATCGGATTAGCCAACACCCTGCGCGAAGAACCCGATCTCGTTGAACTTGCTGATCACCTCTTATCGCTTGCCAGTTTGCCCGACGGTCACATGGCCCGTAATCAAAATGGCCCTGTAGGGGTTTACGATCGGGGCACTACACGCATCCGAGAAGCCTACGAATCCCTTAAGTTGTGGGAAGATATGGAAAATACGCAGTGCCGATTTATCGTCATGGCGGCGGTGGCCGAACCTGCGTTGGAGTTTATGGATTATGCGCGCCGACAGAACAAAAATTGGGCCTACGGATTGTTGTCGTTTACCGCCGACCTTCAAATCGGACGCCCCATCGCCGATCGGGGACTGCACGAGCAGTTGGTGATTTCGCAAGTGGTGCCTGCTCACAACAGCGACCTTCCCATCATGGAACTCTTCCGTACGCGCCTCCCTGGTGCCGATGATCCTTTAACTATTGAAGGATTTATTGTGGGACGATTATTCGTGGAACTGGCGCAGCGTGCGGCGAACTTCTCACGCGAGAGTTTTATGGCCGCCGCCGTGGGTCAACGGTTTGATTTAGGGGGGCTGGAGCTAGATTTCACGCAAAATAATCAGGGGTCAACGACGGTTTTCTTTCAACAAATCAATGCGGAAGGGCGCTTTATTCCAATTTCAGCAGATCAGGGATTCACAACGCTATTCCGCTAAATTGCACCGTTTTTCCTAAAATTTTTCGGAGGATTGCCCTTTATGGCCGGTCACAGCAAGTGGGCCAACATTCAGTATCGCAAACAGGCTCAAGACGCCAAACGCGGTAAAATTTTCACGCGGTTCATTCGCGAAATCACTGTAGCCGCGAGGAATGGCGGCGGAGATGTCAATACCAACCCGCGCTTGCGTCTCATCATCGACAAAGCCCTCGCCGCCAACATGGCCCGTGACACCATCGACCGCGCAATTAAGCGAGGGACGGGCGCATTGGAAGGCGTTTCGTACGAAGAGATTCGCTATGAAGGTTACGGGCCAGGCGGCGTTGCGGTCATGGTGGACTGCATGACGGATAATCGCGTACGCACTGTCGCCGAGGTGCGTCATGCGTTTAGCAAGTGCGGGGGCAATTTAGGGACGAGCGGTTCAGTCGCTTTCCAGTTCAGTGAACAGGCCGTGTTTACTTTTGCACCCGGTGCAGATGAAGAAAAATTACTGGAAGTTGCGTTGGAAGCGGGGGCATTGGATGTCCTGAAGCAAGATGACGAATCGGTCGAAGTGATTGGGGAACCAGTTGATTTTGAAAGGATTCAACAGGCTTTAGAAGTAGCTCATCTCAAACCTGACGAAGCAGAGGTCACTTGGCGAGCCAGCAATATCGTCACAGTGAAAGGTGACGACGGGATTAAACTGAACAAGTTGCTCGATCTGCTAGAAGATCTCGACGACACCCAGAATGTTTATTGCAACGGCTTTGCAGACGCCTAATGTCTGCCCCTCCCTCGAAATTATTGCTGTCGGCGACTGTTTATGGAACTCGAAGACGAACTTGAAGAACGATTGATCCCCAGTGGGGTACAGTCTCAATTATTTATCCGCCACCAACGCGAGGCGGTGTTTTACCGAAGTGGTCCACGACGTCGTTGCATGGCTCAAATCCAGGCTGCTGTGACCAGCAAACCTCCAGTCATCCTGTTATTGGGGGAGGCCGCGACGGGGAAATCGACCCTCTTATCGCTGGCACTCGCGGAGCTTCCTAAAGCCACTTTATTGGAATTTGACGATGCAAACCTGAGTCTGAACGGTATTTTGCAGACCGTCGCCCATAGTCTGAATCCCAAGGGTGACTTGCCACGCTATCAGAATTTGGCCCAATTTCAGGGACATTTGCGCGAACAACAGCGACAGGGGCAGCATCTGTTTTTAGCCTTTGAGCGTGGTGAACGGTTGGATTTGTCGGTTCTGAAGGCGTTATTGCAGAGCAGCGGGAGTTTGGGGGGGGAGGGCGCGTTATTTACCCTCGTACTGATGGGCGGGACGAATCTTTCGACGGCATTGTTAGAGATGGTCACGCCTTTCATGCCCGTTCGGATCATCGTCGAACCCTTTCATGCCGCTGATGTAAGTGCGCTGGTGCAGTTGGAAATCCAAGCGACGGGCTATCCCGAAAACGACTTTTTCACGCCTCAAGCCATTCAGTATTTAGCAGAACAAAGTCACGGATTGCCGGGCATGGTCAGCGAAGTCGCGACATTGGCTGAGGCGATGCGTCCACGAGATAAATGTGTGACGGTTGCGCTGGTGCAACAGGCGATTGCGCGGTGGGAAACGCAGCCCCGAACGGTGGGGGCTGGGTTAACGGCGGTGAATGGGGCAAAACCCATCCTCAAAGCGGATTCGTCCGTCGCTCTCAGCGAGTTGGCCGCTACCCTCGAACGCGAAGACGATGAAGTGACCATCATTTCGGCTTCAGGGGCGAGAAAAAACCGTCGTGGACTTGGGATTGCGGCGGCGGTGGCACTAATTGCTGGGGGTGCGGGTTGGTGGGGGTGGCAACAGCTAGATTTACCCGATGAAGTCGTGTTGCCCGAACCCGAGACGGTGATTCCACCGCCGACCCTTTCGACCGAAGCCTCTCCCCGCACAGAGATCGCGATGCCGCAAGTTCAAGTACCCGCGCCTGCGGATTCGTCGCCCGCCCCGATTACGGAAACGCCCGCACCAACGGAGACGACAACAGTGGTCACGCCCCCCCTCGTTTCTCCTTTTGGATCCACTGCATCGGTTGCACCGTCTGTTTCAACGCCTACGCCAGAGAGTACGGATCGAGAGGTGGACAACCCCACAGCGGTCAATCCGCCTAGTGTGGTGCCTCCGCGCTTGTTGTTGGCACCTATAGGGGTTCCGGACGCAACGCGGTCAACGACACAGAGCACGCTGCCTTTCGTAATCGACCACGCGTTACGAGAAAGCAGCACAGAAGGGGTATTTGTGGAAGAGCGCAACGCACCCCGTCCCTAAATTTCAGCGCAGCAACTCTGCAAACCCCATTAGTCCCATAGGGGGGTAGAGTTCGAGTTCGAGCGCGACGGGCATGTTGATTTGCATGGAAAAGCGGTTGAAGCGCGCAATGGGTAACTCCCCAGGAGACCGACCATTACGCAAAATCTCTTCGATTTGGATCCCGGCGAGTACCCCGATACTCCGTAAGCTGTTGAATAGTCCCAATAAGGCTTGTCCACCCCGATCTTTCTGGAGAGGAACGGCCCCTGCGCTAAAAATTGGTAGATTGCGTTCGACGGCCAAGCGGGTGAATTCCGCTACGTTCACCACCAAAAATGAGCTAAATCCAAAGTGAACGAAATCAGGATGTTGAAGAGCTAACCGATCCATGACCTCGGGAAGTGCCGCCAATGAGGGACTCCCCGTTTCGTCGATGACCAGAGGCTCGGCAACGAGGAGGTAGTCCATCGTCTTCCCCAATTCCGCAAGTGTATCGCGACGCTGTACAGAACCCGATTGTGTGGGATCGTACACCAGCCCCAAGCGTGTTAACGGGCGGTAGTCGCGAATGGCGTTGATTTGCGCACCGAGCGGAACCACATAATCCGTTGCGGCCACATTGGGGCGTCCGGAGGTACCCGCTTCGTTGGGGGCAACAATTTTGGAATTCACCATTTCCGCTACATACATAAACACGACGGGGCGGTCGCGAATGTAGTCGTCGGGAGGAGCGTCATAGGGGCCGACAATTCCCAAAGTGACATCGGGTCCCCAGGTTAAGACCAAATCGGGTTGTAACTCGCGAATCTCTGCGATCCAACCAAGCAAATTGAGATGCTGCTGTTCTGCGTCGCGCAAAATAAACTCGGCGTTGAGACCGCGTTCCTGTAGATACGCCATCACCCCTTGACAGGCTTCTTCACAACCGCGCCAAGTCGCAACATAAATCGTAAAGGTCTTTTCAGAGGAGGAACCTTCGGGGGGAGTCGTCGGTTGAGCAAAAGCGCAAGTGAAGCCCAGAAAAAGGACTAAACCCAACCAATATGTACGACGTAATATGAATATCACTTCAATTCTCCAAGCTAACGCAAAATAACGAAACGCTTTTATGTAACACTAGGTAATTAAACGCATAGTTGTGTTTAACAAGCTGCCAAATCTAATAAACGCTCAAATCCCTTGGAATATTACAAGCTATGTCTCTGTTAATTCTGGCCGTTGACGATGACCGCCGAATTTTATCCCTTCTTGAACGCGTGCTCCAGCGGGCGGGGTTTGCGGTGAAAACAGCGACCAATGGACAAGAAGTCCGTCGAATTGTCCAAATCACCCCCCCTGACTTGGTTCTCCTCGACTTAATGTTAGCGCAAGAGGACGGAATGAACCTCGCCCGCGAGTTGCGCAAAACCTTTGAAGACCTGCCCATTATTTTCGTGAGCGGCAAGACCGACACGCTTGACAAAGTATTGGGGCTTGAGATTGGAGCGGATGATTATGTCACCAAACCTTTCGATGAACGGGAGCTATTGGCACGGATTCGCAGTGTGTTGCGGCGGGTGAATCTCGATACGCCCAACGATTATCGCAAAGCAAAATTTGGCGATTGGGAACTCGATTTACGGAACCATCGGTTGTATCGCATTTCGGGCGAACCGCTGCACCTCACCAATCACGAAGTTCAACTGCTCAAATTACTGTTACAACATCGAGGACAAGTGTTGTCGCGGGATGCCATTCTCAATGCCATTTCTCAAGAAGCACATGATCCATTAGATCGCCGCGTCGATGTCTTAGTGGGAAAATTGCGCAAGAAAATCGAAGCCGATCCCCACAATCCCGCCTTTATTAAAACGATTCGCAGCATGGGCTATCGGTTTACGGAATTGGTTTCATTTGAATAAAGATAAGCCGTTTCCCGAATCTAACGGTCACAATAGGCGATTCCTTATCCCTCACTGGACTTTGTCATGCCCTCTTTTCGCCTTGATGTGGAACAACAACTCAATCAGCTTCACGACACTATTCTCGCGCCCCTTGCCCAACAATATCGGTTTGATTTACCCAAAAATCCGTTAAGTGATTTGGAAAAGCCCACGGTACTCATTGTGGGAAACCACTCGTCGGGGAAATCCACCTTTGTCAACTATCTGATGGGGCAGTCTATTCAACGCACGGGATTAGCACCGGTGGATGATGGTTTTACCATTCTCACGTATGGCGATACCGAGGGTGAACTGGATGGGCCTGCCTTAGTGACGAATGGCGCTTATCCCTATGCTTACTTGGAGCGTTTTGGGAAAAAGTTGGTCTCGCGACTGCGCCTAAAAACCTTTCCACTGGAGTTGTTGCGCGACATCACCTTCATTGACAGTCCGGGAATGATCGACAGTGCAGCGTCAGGGGCCAAGAACGATCGCGGTTACGACTTTTTTGCCGTCTTAAAGAAGCTGGGAGAGATGGCCGACATCGTGATCCTGTTTTTCGATCCCGATAAGCCCGGTACCACGGGAGAAACCTTGGAAGCGTTACAACGTTCTTTCCATGAAATCGACCACAAATTGTATCTCGTCATGAGCAAGGTCGATCGCTTTGAAGACAACATGCGGGACTTTGCGCGGGCGTACGGCGCTTTGTGTTGGAATCTCGCCCGTACCATGCAAAACAAAGACTTACCCCATATTTTCAACATCTATGTGCCAACTGAAGAGCGGTCTAATACGGGATTTCGGAACGCGTTGCCCTTTTTCGACGAAAGCCGCGAAGAACTCATTCGAGAAATCCGAAAGGCCCCGGCTCGTCACATCCAGAATCGTTTAAGTCAGTTCTACGAAACCGCCCAACTCCTCGATATTCACTCGCGGGTTTGTGCGCAAGTATCACAACGGCTCTTACTACGCCATCTAACCTACAGCGCAACGGGTATTGGGATATTTCTCATCTGGATGTTGGGGGGGTACCGCTATTTACCCCTCCCCGCGACCTACTCACTGGCAGGAACATTATCGTTAAGCGTCATTATCTTAACTTCAGGCTATTTCGATCTTAAATATCGCCATCAGATGTTGCCACACGACATCGACGCAGACTTTGAACGGGTTTATCAGACACAACTCGCATCCCGTCACGAGGGTGAAAGTCGCGAATTAAGTCAACAGCTTTGGCGCAAAACGCGGGAACGGACTCTGCGTGTTTTGAGCAGTGGCGGAACCCTATTGCAGTTACAGCTCTTGAAATGGGGGGCATTGCGGTGGTTGCACGCCCTCCATCACGCCCTCATCCGCGACATCCCCGCGCTTCGTCAAAAGCTCTCGTGAACTATCTTGCGCATTTATGGTGCAGTCCACGCGACCCTTTAATTTGTTTTGGCAACTTTATGGGGGATGGTTTCAAAGGGCCGATCGACCCCCAACTTCCCCTCGCGTTACAACAGGGGATTCGGTTGCATCGCCAACTCGATCGGTTAAGCGATGACCACCCCGCCCATCGGCGCAGTCAGGCGCGGTTACCCGAGAGACTAGGCCGTTATCGAGGCCCATTAGTGGATGTTCTGTACGATCATCTGCTGGCCGTTCACTTTACCGAATTGACGGGCGCCGCATTACCTCATATTGCACAGCGAGGCTACGACCTGTTGACGCTACAGGGACATTATTTGCCTCTGCCGGTCGCAACGCAGATGCGTCAATGGGTGGCGGCGGACTGGTTGGCGGGATACGCCACCGTTGCGGGATTTCACCGCGCCGTCGGTAGTCTGCAACGCCGTTCTCGTTACGCGCCTAACTTTCAGATTCTATTCGAGACGGTCGAGCAGCAGTCAGCGACCTTCTGCAATGATTTATCCGAACTTTTGCCCTATCTGCAAAAGCAAGTCGCCACGGAAATTCCCGAGGCAGAAACCTAAGTCACGGGCTACATTCGACATTTGGATGTCGTTATGCTGTGTACCCGACGGATTGTGGACGAGAAAAGTGGATATCGCTCGTGTGCATTCTGTTGATTGTGAAGTCAATCGCGGACGATTTCGATGTTCTGTTAAGTCGGCATTTCGAGAGGAATTTTCGGAATTACGCCGTGAGTTCAACGCGTTACTTAAAACGGCTGTGAGTGAAGAGCACTAATGCAAAAACCGCACGATCCCACCTACCTTCGGCATTACCGTCCTAGTGATTACACGATTGACAAGGTTGTCCTCCGTATCAGCGTTCACGATAACCACACGGATGTGCAGGCTACGATGAATGTACGGTTACAACGGCCAACACCCGTGCCACGTCTTTATCTCGATGGCGTTGACCTTGAGTTTATCGAACTCAAAATCGATGGTCAGTCTATCCGCAGTTCCAATTACGAGTTTACGAAAGACCATCTGATCATTCATCGACCGCTGCCCGCCTTCGAGTTAATGACTTTGGTAAGGCTTTACCCTCATCGAAATACGCAGTTACAGGGGCTTTATCGCAGTAATCAAAATCTCTGTACCCAGTGTGAGGCCGAGGGATTCAGAAGAATTACTTATTTTCTCGACCGTCCCGATGTCATGTCGACGTTCACGACCATCATTACGGCGAACAAAGATCGCTATCCAATGTTATTGGCGAACGGCAATCTCATCGACCGAGGGGATCTCTCGGATGCGCGTCATTACGCCGTGTGGCATGACCCTCATCCCAAACCTAGCTATTTATTTGCCATGGTGGCGGGGCAATTTGAGCGTTTGCGCGATAAATTTTTTACAAAATCCGGGCGCGAAGTGGACTTGTTTTTGTACGCCGAACCGCCATTTATCGACCACTGTCATTACGCCCTCGAATCCCTCAAAACGGCGATGAAATGGGACGAAGACATTTATGGACGCGAATACGATTTAGATATTTTCAATATCGTCGCTATTAGCGATTTCAACATGGGCGCGATGGAGAATAAGGGCCTCAACGTCTTTAACACCAAATTTTTACTCGCTAAGCCCGAAACCGCGACGGACACGGATTATGCCGGGGTCGAGGCGGTGGTTGCGCACGAGTATTTTCACAACTGGACGGGCAATCGCATTACCTGTCGTGATTGGTTCCAATTAAGCCTCAAAGAGGGGCTAACGGTCTTTCGCGAACAAGAGTTTACCGCCATGCGCGATGCCGCCGGGATTAAGCGGATTGCGGATGTTCATACCTTGCGGGCGGTACAGTTTCCCCAAGATGCCGGTCCTATGGCTCATCCTGTGCGTCCCGAAAGTTATATCGAAATCAATAACTTCTATACCGCAACGGTGTACGAAAAAGGGGCAGAAATCGTTCGGATGTTGCAGCAGTGGTTAGGGAAAGAGGGGTTTATGGCGGGGATGGACCGTTATTTTGCGCGTTACGACGGTCAGGCGGTCACTGTGGACGATTTTTTGACCGCCCTCGCCGAGGCCAACGACCAAGATTTAAGCCTATTTGAACGGTGGTACAGCCAAGCAGGCACACCCGAACTGCGGATTTATGGGGAGTACGATGCGGAACGCCAAACCTATCGTCTGATGGCGAACCAGTACACGCCCCCGACGCCGGGGCAGCCCGAAAAATTGCCCGTCCCCATTCCGATTAAAGTGGCGTTGCTGGATCCGCAGGGGAATGAGTTGCCGTTGCAATTTGCCGATGAGTATCAGCCCGTTGCCGATAAAACGCGGGTGTTGATGCTGACGAATGATGCAGATTCGTGGGAGTTTGCCGACATCTCTCACCCACCCGTACCGTCGCTGCTCCGCGATTTTTCGGCGCCCGTCAAGCTGTATTACGAATATACCTTGGAAGAGCGATTGTTTTTGTTGGCCCACGACCAAAATCCTTTTTGTCGCTGGGAAGCCGCACAACAGCTCATGCTAAATGAGATGAAGCGGTTGATCGTCACGTCTTCAGGGACGCCCAATCCTCAACTTCTGGATGCGTTGAATCGGGTTTTAATCGACACCCAGCTCGATCCGTATTTGCGGGCCTTCCTGTTACAGATGCCCAGTGAACAGGAGTTGGCCGAGCAGTTTTTGGTGACGGATGTCGATGTGATTTACCGAATTCACTGTCAATTTCGCGATGCGTTTGCTCAACATGCTCAAGACGCTTTACGGGCGCAGTACGAGTTACTCCACCGCGAGCGCGAACAGCCCTACCGCTACACGCCGCAAACTGCTGCACGACGGGCGTTAAAAAACCGCTGTTTGCATTATTGGGTGTTTAGTGGCGATGAACGGGCTATGGATGCCGCCCACCAGCAGTTTGCTGAAGCCGATAACATGACCGACCAACTCGCTGCGTTGGGCACGCTCGTGCGTTCTTCGGCGGTTGATTTGGCACGGGAGCACTTAGAGCAGTTTTACAACCAGTGGCAACATGAGCCGTTGGTGGTTGATAAGTGGTTTACATTACAGGCGTCGCGACCCGGTCCCGATACGCTGGAAACTCTGCAAATGTTGTTGGGCCACAGCGCGTTTTCGCTTAAAAATCCTAATAAGGTACGGGCGGTGCTTGGGTCATTTGTCAACAATCCGACGGCGTTTCATCGCGCTGATGGGCTTAGCTACGAGCTTGTGGCTAGTCAAATTATTCATCTCAACATCATCAATCCACAGGTTGCGGCGCGGTTGGTGAGTGCGTTTAGTCGATGGCGGCGTCACGACGAGGCGCGTCAAGAGAAGATGAAAGCGGTGTTGCAGCGAATTTTACCCGCTCGAAGTCTGTCGCCGAATGTGTATGAAGTCGCGGCGAAGAGTCTGCATCAAGATGAGGCTGATGCTGCTCCAAACTAAATTCCATTTGTCAATACGGTATTTGCAAAATTGACAGTGCGCTAACCACTCGCCAAGATGCGCGACTGTTGCGCTGCACAAAATTGCAAGTCGCTTCTTTTATATTGCAATTAACTTTCATTGAGACCCAATACCATGACGACAAAATCCGAAAATCCGTTTAATCCTTTCAATGTGGACATGAGCAATTTCACCAAGCTGATGAGCGAAATGAAAGTGCCTGGCTTAGATGTGGAAGCGATGATGGCGACCCAACGCAAGAACATCGAAGCATTAAGTGCTGCGAACCAACTGGCTGTTGAAGGCATGCAAGCGGTTGCCAAGCGTCAAGCCGAAATTCTGGCCGAAGCGATGTCGCAGATGTCTGAAGTGGCGAAAACGATGTCCAGCGTGTCGAGCAACCCGCAGGAAATGAGCACCAAGCAAGCCGAATTAGTGAAATCCATCTTCGAGAAAACGATGGGTTACATGCGCGAATTGGCGGAAATGATCAGCAAATCCAACACGGAAGCCTTTGAAGTAATCAACAAGCGTTTCAACGAGAGCCTCGAAGAACTCAAGGCGATGATGCCCAAGCAACCGAACTAAGATTCGATGAATGGTTAGGTGAATAAGCAGACCCGCTGTCGATGTGCGGTCAGGGATGCGGTCTGGAAGCGAACCTTCCAGACCGTCTTTTTATGGGATGGGAAAAGAGTGGTAGGCAGGGCGGCGTTTAGGATCAACGAATTGCGTCTAAAAATCGCTGATGCGCTGCTTGAATATCACCCACATGTCCTTCACGGCGCGGCGCCGTGGTCAGGGGATCGTTGCGGCTTAGGCCCAGGATCGCCCGTAATTCACTGAACAAGCGTTTATCTGAATCATCGATGTCTGGATTGGAATAAATCGACACTTTTTCCGGTTCGGGTGGAGTGAAATTTGTTCCGAACATGCTTCCGACAAACTCGCGGATGTGCAATCCAGTGGATGATTCGCGTTGCGGCGGTTGCGGTGGGCGTGGCGGTAACGCCCTGTAAGTTAACTCACTGAGCGAAAGGCGTGTGAATACAGGGTTATAGGTCAATTTCTCGATTTCGGTTTGCAGACAGCCCACTGTTCCCGCATCAAGTGCATCGAGTAATTCTGGACAAGTCAGAGCTGATTCTCGTAGTCGTCTTAGAAGTTCCGCACGTTCATCCCGCAACTGTCGGGCTTCGTGTTCGGCAACCTCCGTGCGTTTGCGTTGACTTGCCTCAAGCGCATTGATCTTGGGGCGAATCTCAGCAATTTTCCTCGTTAACCGCCCTAGCACTTGAGTTCTGCGAGCAATGGCTTGTCGTGCGTCTGCCAATTTGTCCTCGATTTTGGTGATTTCAGAACGAATTTTAGGGCTAATGTCTTCTATTCGCTCAACGCTGAATTCCTCCCTCAGCGAAATTATCTTGTCAATATCCCCCTGATCTTTATTCCCAATCACTGAGTTTTTCCTCAAGCGATTCCTTTTCCGCTTCCAACCTTTGCAGATCGCTTTGCGGGCTATCCGAGATTTGAATCTGCGACGGACTTTGAACTAATAGGGTTTCCCGTTCGGCGTCGGATTTTTGTAGTTCCAAGTCCCTTAACTGATTTTGCAAACGCCGCAACTCCGAATCATCTTGAGAGAGTGGGCTTGGGACAGATATGGGGCGAATAGCCATCTCCCCCACTTCAGAGATAAACCGTTCGAGTTCTGAACGGCGGCGCTGTAGGGGTTCCGCTGTTTGCCTTTCCGCTTCCTGTAATGCGGGTAACGCCTCGCGAACCGCCGCATGGAATTCGTAAACCGCTTGACGAACTCGCGGCCCGTTGCAGTGACTAGTTCCCACCGCGTCCTCGCAAAATGGGCTGTAGTTCCATTCCGCCAAATTCTGCCTCCCTGCTTGAGAGTTCACCGCTTGAGGATTCATTGCAACACAAGCTCCCACCAACACGATTGCGCCAAGAGTTCCTACGGTAAAATTGATCGGGTAAGAAATCGGTTTCTTGGGACGCAATCTGGGAATGGGTTTTGTCGTCACCTGAAAGGCCGGGTATTTCTCGAACCATTCCGCCAACTGGGGAACCTGAATTGTGTAGTGTTTGGCCGCACGAAGATTCCAATTTTCGCCCTTCATCAGACCGTCTAAGTTGTCGTGCAACAACGATTTCAGACCGTCTTGGATTTTCTGACGTTCCGTGGCTGAGAGCTTTGCTGGATTGAGTCCCACGAGCGCAACCCATTCTTGGCTCATGCGCCCACTGGAGGCTTGGCGGATTTGCCGCCCCTCCAACACCGCGTGGTCTTTGAGATGCGCCGTCACGTACTGCACTAAAGTTTCGTCGATACCGAGAGGTACTAGATACCGATGGTTGAACTTGCGCGGAACTTCAGAAGGGAGATGCAGTAGGAGACATTTTCCCCACTTCATCTCTCACTACCCAAAAGTTGAAGGCAAAAGGAATAATAAGGTGTTGATTCTACGCTAGGTCAAAACCCAACGATGTCCACGCTCTACGAGAAATTACAGCACGCCCGCAGCGAAGAAGATGTCAAGGATATTTACATTAAAGCCTTGGGATTAAAGAGTTATACCAAGGGGTTAATCGACATTCGCACAGATGAGATTTGGTTTGAAGCAAAGGAAGGCGGCAAAATCTCAAGTTATGCGATGTTCACCCAGTTACTGCATTATGTGCAGGACGCTTTGAACAAAGGGGAAATGATTCCGCCTTTTTTAGCCGTTATCGATACGGAAAAAGCGGCACTTATGAAAACGGCTGATGTCATGCCTTTATTGAGAAGGAAAACCATTAAGTGGGGAAAATCGGCTAGTAAATATCCCAAGGAAGCCCTCGATGAGGTATCAGCTTACATTGGGACTCACCTGGTCTCGTTTCGGATTTCGAGTCACGAACAGGAGTTTATTCAGGCCGTCAAGCAGGCTATCCAAACCGGTGAGATTGTTCGTGCCCAAATTACGCCCGATAACCTAAAACAGGTGTTCGACAAGTGGGTGGCGATGATTGGACGGGAAATGATCTGCGTTAAGGAAGAAGATTATGCCTTGCTGTTCTTTGCCGACATCATGCACGACGGCAACTTGCTAACCCATGAGAATCTACCCGGCGCGTTGTTGCATAAAAACAACGCACCGGTGTTCTCGTTGAATGGAAAACTCTATGAATTGGCCAATAAAGAAGGCTACCGTCAATTTTGGGCGATTTACCACAAACCGCCTCATGCGGAGTATCGCAACTATCTATTGGAACGTCGCGACAGTTTAATTCCTTTGGATGAACGCAGTTTCAAGGGCGCATTTTACACCCCATTGGCGGTTGTCGATGCCGCTTATAATAAATTGATGGAGGTTTTGGGAAAAAATTGGCAGAAAACTTATATCGTTTGGGATATGTGCTGTGGGGTCGGCAATTTGGAAGTGAAGCACTCCAATCCGCGCAATGTTTACATGAGTACATTGGATCAAGCGGATGTAGATGTGATGAGGGCTACGAAAACCTGCGTTGCGGCCTATCGCTTTCAATACGACTACTTAAATGATGACATTACCGACGACGGTCAAATCGACTATTCCCTCACCGACAAATTGCCTCAAAGTTTGCGCCAAGCCATTCGAGAGGGCAAAAAACTTTTGGTGCTAATGAATCCGCCTTACGGAGAAACCGGCGCGGGGATTGGTAAAGGGAATATGAATAAGAAGCAAGTGGAGCAAACCAAGATCAATACTTTAATGAAAAGCAAAGAAACGGGTTATGCCAGTAAGGAATTATTCGTACAGTTTTTGTCACGGATCGCTCAAGAAATCCCGACGGCAACCATCGCGTTGTTTAGTACACTAAAATATGTCAACGCGCCCAATTTTGAAAAATTCAGACAGACTTGGAATGCAGAATATTTAGGCGGATTTATCGTCCACAGCAAAGTTTTCGAGGGACTAAAAGGGGATTTTCCCATTGGGTTTTTAATTTGGAAAACGGATCAAGACACACAGGAGAAAAAGCCTATTACAGAAATTACACTTGAAGTTTTTGACAAAAAAGTTTGTCCAATAGGAGAAAAAACCTTTTACAATTTACCAAACAGTGCTTATCTGAATTCATGGATTGATAAACCGAAAAATAACGACCAGATCGCTTTACCTCTCTCCAATGCGATAAAAGTTTCGAGCAATCCTAGGATTAAAAAATCATGCGACACCATGATTGGTTTTTTGTACGCCAGCAATAATGACTTACAACACGCTGGACAGGAAACTTGCATCACTTCATCTATTTTTACAGGTGGCAATGGCGGCGGCATATACATCACCCCTGAAAATCTCTGGCAAGCTGCGATTGTTTTTTCGGTACGGCGTTTAGTTAAACCCACTTGGATCAATGACCGCGATCAATTTTTACAACCCATCGGTGAATTAACCGATGCTTTCAAACACGATTGTTTAATTTGGATGTTATTTAATGGTAGCAACTTAACG
>CAZTIH010000059.1:0-15060 GCA_964613675.1 uncultured Candidatus Competibacteraceae bacterium | reverse complement strand
TGACAATGTCCGTTTGGCGGTGTGCAAATTGGACGAGTCACGATCTGGTCACGGTTGTGTGCCAAAATCTGTCCTCACCTAAACCAGCTAGCTAACTGATTCAAAAGGAGGATTTGTGGCCAAGGGCGGAATCGAACCACCGACACGGGGATTTTCAGTCCCCTGCTCTACCGACTGAGCTACTTGGCCAATTCAGGAAGGGGGCGAATTAAAGCGGATGCGAAACCTTTCGTCAACCGCTAAATTGAACCGCACCCCCAGAATCGAGTTAATGCGCTGATGGCGGTCGATAACCTTCCGGCACGATTGCGCCTTCTCCAAAAAAGTATTTTTCCATCTCCGTCACCAAAAATTTCCGCGACTCGGGTTCCGCCATCGACAAACGATATTCATTAATCAACATCGTCTGATGCTTCAACCACATCTGCCACGCCTCTTTCGAGACCTGATCAAAAATCCGTTGGCCTAATTCGCCCGGATACACCGGTTGATCTAACCCTTCGGCGACCTTCTGTAACTTCACACATTCAACTTGTCTTGCCATCGCTCACCTCTCAATCATGCGCAGCGCCAGTAATTTCTGTATCGGAGCGGCCAATGCGACCGCCGCCAATGTTTTTGGGTCATACCACAGCCCCGTCGATTCCTCCACTGTCTCGTTCTCCAGCCGGCTGACCTGCCACCGTTCTACCTCCATCTCTAAATGAAAATGGGTGAAACTATGGCGAAGGCGTGCCCACTTTTGCTTGGAAATCAACACTACGCCTAACTTCTGTTGCCAGGTCTGTGTCGGATCGTCATCGTCCGTTGCAACCTCGGGAAGACTCCACAACCCCCCCCAAATCCCCTTTTCTGGACGACGTTCTAACCAAATGGCGTCGTTCGCTTGTTCGATCAACAGCAATGTCGTATGGCGTGTCGGCAACACTTTCTTCGGTTTGGGGACGGGCAATGCGGTCACGCGCTGGTGACGAAACGCCCCACATTCGGATTGCTGCGGGCAGGCAATACATTGTGGCGCACGGGTACAGAGGGTCGCACCTAAATCCATAATCGCCTGGGTGTAGTCCGCAACCCGTTCTGAAGGCGTGTGGCGGTCGGCCAGCGCCCATAAGGTCGTCTCCACCGCCGGTTCCCCCGAATACCCCTCAATTTCGTGAAATCGACTCAATACCCGTTTCACATTCCCCTCCAGAATCGGCCATCGCTGATTGAACGCCTGCGCTAAAATCGCTCCCGCCGTCGAACGCCCAATCCCCGGTAACGCGATTACCTGTTGAAAATCCTGTGGAAAAACGCCGCCATGGTGATCGCGAATCCACTGGGCCGCCCGATGTAAATTGCGTGCCCTAGCGTAATATCCAAGCCCTGCCCATTGGGTGAGGACCGCGTCCAACGGGGCGTCGGCGAGGGTGTGGAGGTCGGGGAATCGTTCGGTGAATCGCAAAAAATAATCGCGAACCGTCTTCACCTGCGTTTGTTGCAACATGATTTCGGCCAGCCACACCCGATAAGGCGTCATCGACTGCTTCCACGGCAAATCGCGTCGCCCATGTTGGTCGTACCAGGCCAAGAGTTTTTGGGCAAAATCGTCCATCAATCAATGCGTTAATTGCGCCGTCTTGGGGGGGGGACGCGTTCGGTGTTGGGGGGTGAGGCCGTTTCGTGATCGAGGGGAATGACCACCGTTTCCCCCGCCGCCTTCAATGCCCCCGCTTCAAACTGTTGCGCCAACTCGTTCAGATTCTGCACGCAGTTGTCTAGTCCATGCCGCTGTTGCAGATAACGCGGATCGTTATAGCTAATCCAGGTTTGGCCCGCTTCATCCTCCCAAATCAAGGCTTTATGCGGTAAATCAATCGCCACTGTGCGACCACAAGGCATCAGGGCCGCCGACTGCGGATGATTTAGCAGCAATAGCCACGTGGGACGAATCGTTAAATTGAGCGCCTGTCCCCATTGGGCAGGATTTAACCGACTTTCACTGGTAAACCCCTGTTCGACAAACACGCTTTCGAGTCGCAACACGGTTTCGGGTACGGTGTATGCACTTTTGACATGGAGTAGCCCCGTTTCGAGGGGTTGCGCCATCACCCCAACCGAGAGGCTTAGTCCCAAACCCCCTAACCACCCTCTTTTCCCCATAATTCAAGTAAATACCGAAATGAGCGCCAATAAACCGGAGAGCAAAGAGATCATCAGCGTCACCCCAATCCACCGATATACCTCGGCATGTTGGCGGGCCGCGTGACGCTCGGCTTCGACCTGTAACCGATTGAGTTTGCCCTCAAAACTGCGTAAATCCTCGCGCATTTGTTTAGTGTCCCCTGAGTCGCGTTGCTGCTGTTCGACCGCTATAAAACGGGTTTCAAACCGATCGAGAATCTGACGCTGAATATCGAGTTTTAAACTCTGTTGCCCAATTTCTTGACGCAATTGGGCAATTTGATTGCGAAAATCATCATCCATTAGCGAACTTCTATAGGCAGTAAATGGGAAAACTCAGCATAACATGCGTCTCAATGGCAGGCGGTCATCAATATTGATCCCCCTTTTTGCTTCCTTTGAGACCCATGATCACGCTATGAATCCCTTGGAAAATCCCCTTTTATCTCCCCTGGTTTTGCGCGGATTGGCCCTAAGCGATCGTGATGACGCGCAATCGCCTCGATATGCCGAACTGTGTCGTGTACTGGCCTGTAGTGATTTCGCCGCCCGCGTTCTACAAGACTCCCGTCAGCGCGAAGCCCTCCTCAAGACCTCCGCGTTGCCCGATTACACGACCGCGATCCCCGCTGAGCTGGCCACAGTACAGACCGCTGAAGGAGCGTTTGCCAAAGTCTTGAGACAGATTCGGCAACGAGAAATGGTGCGTTTACTGTGGCAAGACCTCCACGGGGCACCGCTCAACACCATTCTGCACGGCCTTTCGACGCTCGCCGCCGTCCTCACCCAACAAGCCGTTCTATTTGTCGAAGCTCAATTGGCCACGCGGTTTGGGCAGCCTAAAACTCGCCCCTGTTTTCTGGCCATGGGCAAACTCGGCGGCGATGAACTGAATTTTTCCTCCGACATCGACCTCATTCCCATCTACGGCACCTCGGGTCAGGTGGGACGCCTCGATCACAGCGAATTCTTTCGTCGTCTCGTGCAGTCAGTCGGCACATTGTTGAGTGAAGTCAAAGCGGAGGGGTTTGTGTATCGGGTGGACTTTCGGTTGCGGCCCTTTGGGGCGGCCGGTCCTCTTGCGATTACCGCCGAGGCGCTCGTCGATTATTACCAAACTCACGGTCGCGATTGGGAACGGTACGCCCTCATCAAAGCGCGGCCTATTGCGGGTGATGAGGTTATGGGAGATCAGATATTACGGGAATTACAGCCCTTTATTTATCGACGGTATCTGGACTACGGCGCGATTGAAGCCCTTCGCGACATGAAGACGATGATTCAACAGGAAGTGAAGCGTAAAAGCATGGAAGACGATCTGAAAAAGGGGCCAGGGGGGATTCGCGAAATCGAATTTATCGTGCAGACCTTTCAGATGATCTACGGTGGACGGGATCCGCTGCTTCGTCGCCGTGAACTTCGTCCCACCCTCTACGCCCTCGGCCAAAGCGGTCGGTTGTCGGCCCCACAGGTGACTGCCCTCGATGAAGCCTATGTTTTTCTACGGCAGACCGAAAATCGCTTACAGGCCATCGACGATCAACAAACCCATCGTCTCCCCAAAGACCCCGTGACCCGTGCGCGGTTGGCGTATGCCATGAATTACGCGGATTGGCCGACTTTTTTTGAACAACTGCAAACCCAACGCCATCGCGTCGCCGACATCTTTGAGGGACTATTCGCCCTCGCGCCCAAGGTCGATCGTTGGTTACGGTTGTGGCAGGACGAATCGCCTAAAGCCTTTGAAAAAGCGGGATTTACCCCAGGAGACACCGCGCTTCAGCAACTCGATGCCCTCAAAAATAGCCGTTCCGTGAAGCTATTGGGGCCAAAAGGACGTCAACGGCTGGATCGTTTTATGCCGCTATTGCTTCAAGAAATCTCCCATACCACCAAAACGCCGCCGTTAACCACATTAACGCGGGTGCTGCCCCTCATTGAGAGTGTGGCGCGGCGGTCGGTGTATCTGGCCTTGATGGCAGAACGGGTCCTGGTGCGACAACGGGTGGTGAAATTAGCTGAGGCGTCCCCTTGGCTGGCCCAGTATGTGGCTCGACACCCCATTTCCCTCGATGAACTGTTGGGGGAGCTGCTTTCTGAACCCCCGCGTCGGGAGGACTATGCCGCTGAATTGCAACGTCAAATTCCGTCTTCTGCCGATTTAGAGACCGTGATGGATGCGTTGCGGCAATTCAAACAGGGGCAATTGTTGCGGATTGCGGCGGCGGATCGCCTCAATCAACTGCCGTTAATGCGGGTAAGCGATGCGTTAACCTATTTAGCCGAGGCGATTGTGGCCTGGGCACTAGATTATGCGTGCCATGAAACCACCCTACATCACGGAACCTTTGCGAGTTGGGAAGATAACGGGCCGCCACTCATGATTGTGGCCTATGGCAAATTAGGGGGATACGAACTGGGATACGGTTCGGATTTAGATATTGTGTTTCTGCACGATTCGCTACCGTCGGGCGATTCCACGGGGCCGCGTCCCCTGGATGCGCAAAGTTGGTTAACTAAAGTCGTGCGGCGTTTCAATCACTTACTCACTACGGCGACGCCGGCGGGGGTGCTGTACGATGTCGATATGCGGTTGCGCCCCAGTGGACGGGCGGGACTGCTGCTGACGTCTTTAGCCGCATTCACCCGTTATCAGATGCAGTATGCGTGGACGTGGGAACATCAAGCGCTTGTGAGAGCAAGACCCGTCGCAGGGGCCACTGCACTGGGCGACCAATTCAGGGAAATTCGTCGACAGGTGTTGCAGAAACAGCGAGAACGCGCCCTTTTGCGTTCAGAAGTGGCGGAGATGCGCGCCAAAATGCGCACTCACTTGGGGCAAACCGACGAACACCAATTTCATCTGAAACAGGATAAAGGCGGCATTGCAGACATCGAATTTATCGTTCAATTTCTCGTGTTGGCGAACGGCCACACCTACCCGACGCTGTTGCAGTGGAGCGATAACATTCGTCAACTCGACAGTCTGATGGAGACGGGAATTTTAGCGAAACAGGACGGTGAAGCGTTGCAAAAGGCCTATGTCGTATTGCGGGAACAGCAACACGAACAGGTTTTGCAGGAACAGGGCAGTGAAGTGGCGTGGGATACGGCGTCTGATGCAGTCAAATGGGCGCGTCAGACGGTGCAACACCTCTGGCAAACGCTTTTAGCACCTGAGCCGACCGCACTTTAGTGCGCGACTTTGCATTCGCGGGGTCATGAAGAACGTTGCCAATGGCCCGATTTTCCCCCCCGCTTCTCGATCAACTGTACCTGTTCAATGGTCATAGCGCGGTCAACGGCCTTACACATGTCGTAAATGGTGAGCAAAGCGCCAGTTACTGCGCACAATGCCTCCATTTCCACCCCCGTTTGACCAAAAGTCTCGACCTGTGCCCGAACCTCGACGGCGTGATGGTCGTCGTCCAATCTAAAGTCCACGGCGACCTTGGTAAGGTTGAGGGGATGACAAAGCGGAATGATATCGGCGGTTTTTTTAGCAGCCATGATCCCGGCGAGTTGCGCGACGGCCAGTACATCTCCCTTTTTGTGACTCTTCTCCTTGATCTGCGCGAAGGTCGTGGATTGCATCGTGATTCTGCCTTGCGCGATGCCGACGCGATGGGTGGTCGGTTTTTGGCCGACATCGACCATGTGCGCTTCGCCTTTCTCGTTGAAATGGTTGAAGTTTGTCATGAACTATATGCTCAACAGATAAAATTGACGATTGACCTAACATTATCAGTGGGCGAACTTACCGCGATTCAGCGGGTGACCCAAATTGGTCCATAAAGCCCGACACAACGCGTTTACCCCACCACAACGAGGAGTTTACTCATGCGAATTGTACTGTTAGGCGCCCCCGGTTCTGGAAAAGGCACGCAGGCCGAAAACATTGTCAAGACCTATGACATCACCCATCTCTCCACAGGGGACATGTTGCGTGCAGAAGTCTCGGCGGGTACCGAGCTGGGAAAACAGGCCAAAGCGATTATGGAAAGCGGCGGTTTGGTGTCTGATGAGATTGTGTTAGGCATGATCGAGGGACGAATCAATGCAGCCGCAAGCGGATTTCTACTCGACGGCTTTCCACGCAACTTAGCGCAGGCCGCTGAGTTAGATAAAATGCTGGAACGTCTCGAAAAACCGCTGCAATTGGTGATCTTTTTCGATGTCGATTTTGAAGAAATTGTGCGGCGATTGATCGAACGAGGCCAGCAACAAGGGCGTGCGGATGACAACGAGGAAACCATTCGCAAGCGGTTAGCGGTGTATGAAGAACAGACCGCGCCGTTAATCGAGTACTACACCGAACAGGGCAAATTGCAGAAGGTGATTGGGGTGGGGGACATCGCTACCATTGGTGAACGCATTAAAGCGGTTATAGAAGCCGCCAAATAGCCATCGCATCATGCGCCTTCCCTTTCATCCAGACGGCAACGGCCATCGCGCATGAACCGTCAATCCTGAGGGGGGAGGGCTTGGCAAATTTCGTCGCCAGTACCCCACCAAGGCAATCATCGCCGCGTTATCCGTACAGAAAAGCGGTCGCGGGAAATACAATTCGGCGTCTAATGTCGTTAACGCCGTTCGCAACCGTTGATTGGCCCCAACCCCTCCCGAAACAATCAGACGTCGATGGCCCGTTTTGGCCAAGGCGCGTCGGCATTTTTCGACCAGTACGTGCACCAAAGTCGCTTCAAATTCGCAGGCTAAATCTGCGCGGTCCTGGGGGGTTTGGGGAGACTTTTCCCAGGCCAGTCGAACGGCTGTTTTTAAACCACTAAAACTAAAATCCAAGCTATGACGGTCGAGCAGCGGTTTGGGCAGCGAAAAGTGACCTAACCGTCCCTGTTGGGCCAATCGCGCCAATGCCGGTCCCCCGGGATAGCCTAAACCGAGCAACTTAGCGGTTTTATCGAACGCTTCACCGGCCGCATCGTCCAGGGATTCGCCGAGAAGGTGGTACTGTCCTAGCTGTGTAACGGCGATGAGTTGGGTGTGGCCCCCGGAAACCAGTAACGCCGTAAAGGGAAACACAGGGGGCGGCGTTTCTAGGTAGGGGGCTAATAGATGGCCCTCTAAATGGTGAATGGGTAGAGCGGGGAGGTTCCAAGCGCGTGCCAATCCCTGCGCCACCGCAACGCCCACCAGCAACGCGCCCGCTAATCCGGGCCCTGCGGTGTAGGCAATTCCCTGTAAATCCGCGACTTGCACTTGGGCGTCCCGTAAAATTTGGTCGATGAGCGGCAAGAGTCGTTGCAAGTGATCGCGGGCGGCCAATTCGGGAACGACGCCACCAAAAGGTTCGTGGAGCGCGACTTGGCTGTAAATTTTTTGGGCGACGAGACCGAGTTCACCGTACAAAGCGACGGCGGTTTCGTCACAGGAGGTTTCAATACCTAAAATCATGGGAGATCAATTGTTTTCGTGGTCATCAGCGCCTATATTGCGCGTTTCCCTAAAATTGATGCGAGGTAATTGCCTTCCATGCCCTCTGTGAAGATTAAAGAAAACGAACCCTTCGACGTCGCCTTACGTCGTTTTAAGCGCTCCTGCGAAAAAGCGGGGGTGTTATCGGAAGTGCGGCGACGGGAGTTTTACGAGAAACCCACCCAAGAACGCAAACGTAAGCAAGCCGCCGCCGACAAACGCCACGCGAAAAAACAATCGCGGGACCTCACCCGTCGCACGCGGTTGTATTAACGCATGTCGCTTAAAGCGCGTCTGCAGGACGACATGAAGTCGGCGATGCGGGCCAAAGAGCAGCCCCGTCTTGACACAATTCGCTTAATCCTTTCGGCGGTTAAGCAGCGAGAAGTCGATGAACGCATCACCCTCTCGGATGACCAAATTTTGACGGTTCTGGAGAAAATGCTGAAACAACGGCGCGATTCGATCACCCAGTTTCGCCAAGCCGAACGGCATGATTTAGCGGATAAAGAAGAATTTGAAGCCAAACTCATTCAGCACTATCTGCCGACCCCCCTTACCGATGAGGAACTCGATGTTCTGATCGAGCAAGTCGTCAATGCCCAACAGGCGACGACAATCAAGGATTTAGGGAAAGTCATTGCGGCGATTAAACCCCAAGTTCAGGGGCGCGCCGACCTTGCCCAGGTCAGTCAGCGCGTTAAAACCCGTCTCGGCGGTTGACCTATGGCCCGACTGCCGCCCCCCTTCATTGCCGAAGTCCTCAGCCGCGTCGATGTGGTCGAGATTATCGGTCAGCGGTTACCGCTAAAACGGGTGGGCGGCAGTTATCGGGCCTGTTGCCCATTTCACGCCGAAAAAACGCCCTCTTTTCACGTTCACCCCGTCAAGCAGCGCTACTACTGCTTTGGCTGCCATGCCCATGGCGATGCGATTACTTTTTTGGTGGAGCACGACCGACTGCCGTTTTTGGAGGCGGTGACCCAGCTTGCTGAACAGGTGAATCTGCCCCTGCCCACGGGAAGTGTTCCGCTCCCCGATGCTCGGTTAGAACGCCTCAAGGATTATCACACCCGCGCTGAACTGCGTTTTCGTCAGCAACTCCTAGCGCCCACGGGAGACCTAGCGCGGCAATATCTCGACCAACGGGGCGTCGATGAAGCGATGCAGAACCGCTTCGGCTTGGGCTATGCGACGGCGGCCCGTCAGGGGTTACTGAGCGAGTTCCGCAAACAAGGGGTTCCCCTTGAAGAATTGTTGACGGCGGGCCTCGTCGTGCGTCGAGACGACGGTTCCATCGTGGACCGATTTCGCGACCGCTTAATGTTCCCCATTCGGGACAGCAAGGGGCAAACCATTGCATTTGGGGGCCGTACCTTGTCCCCTGAAGGGCAACCGAAGTATCTCAATTCGTCCGAAACCCCGATTTTTCACAAGGGAAACTGTTTATTTGGCCTATTTGAAGCCCGTCAAGCTCATCCTCGTCCCCGTCGATTCGTGGTGGTGGAGGGGTATTTAGATGTGATTTCGCTGGTTCAGCGGGGCATTGAAGGCGTTGTCGCGCCGCTGGGAACAGCCATAAGTACCGAACAGATCGAGCAACTGTTCCGCAATGGACCCCACCTCACCTTTTGTTTTGATGGCGACCGTGCGGGGCGGGATGCAGCATTTCGCGCGATGACGGCGGCGTTACCTACCCTTCGTCAGGAACGGCACATCGACTTTTTAACCCTCCCCGAGGGTGAGGATCCCGATAGTTTTGTGGGACGGGAAGGTGCCTCAGGGTTTTTGCATCAGCTCGATCAAGCGGTTCCGTTTGCGGATTTTTTCTTTACACAGCTAACCCAAGGCCTAGATCTCTCGTCGTTGCACGGGCGAAGTGCGTTGTTGCAGCAGGCGCGACCTCTACTCAAACAATTGTCGGACGGCCCGCTGAAAGAGGTGTTACAGGCGGAACTGTCCCAACGGGCCAAAGTCATCGAAAAGCCCCCGACGCTCCCGACGCCGCCGAAATCGAAACCGAAAGCGTTTCCCGACCTCGAACGGTCGCCATTACCCTTTCTGATGGCATTACTACTGCACCAACCAGCGCTTGTCGAAGAGGTGACGACTTCGTGCCTTGACAATTTGCGTTTCTTAGCTATCAACGATTCCCACGCCCAACACATCATCCAAATCATTGAATTTATTCGTCAACAGCCCCATGTGCCGCACGCTGCCGCCTTGCTCGTGCATCTCGAAGGGGACGAGAGTTTGAACGAGTTGGTGTGTTGGGAACCGCCGCCAGAGTTTCCGTTATCGGCGGCGTTTTGGAGTGTTCTTCAGAACGTGGAACAGGCCGCGAAACGGGAACGCCAATTGAATCAATGGTTTTAACCTCTTGCAGGACGATGTACAAAAATGATCTTTAACCACAACGGCTTAGGTGCATGACCCATGAGCGATCCGCAAACTTCGCAGCTGAAAAAACTCATTGCCTTGGGAAAAGAACAGGGCTTTTTGACCTACGCCGAGATTAACGAACATCTGCCCGAAGATTTAGACGACGCCGAGCAGATCGAAGATGTCATCGCCATGATTAACGACGTGGGCATTGAAGTGCGCGACTACGCCCCCGAAGGCCATGGTGCCCTCATTACGGATGCCGCTGCCCCCAATGAAGAAGGGAATGAAGAAGTCGTTGCGCCCATTGCGTCGAGCGATAACGATTTTGGCCGCACCACCGATCCCGTGCGGATGTACATGCGCGAAATGGGAACCGTCGAACTCCTCACGCGGGAAGGAGAAATCACCATCGCTAAACGCATTGAGGAAGGTTTACATCACATGCTATTGGCGTTAGCGGGGTACCCTGCGGTGATTGCGGAACTCCTCGACGATTATGACCGAGTGCAGCGGGGGGAAGGCCGTTTAAGTGAGCTGATTACGGGGTTTAGCAATCCCAATGAAGTCGTTGCGGCGCCGGTGCCGGAAATCAACGAGGTCGATCCCGACGAAGTCGTGTTGGCGGAAGTCGATGCGGAGTTGGTCAATGAAGAGGAGGACGAAGAGGAGTCCGGAAAAACGCCCCTCGATCAAAGTCTTGATCCGACCGAAGTCGCTCGCCGTTTTGGGGAAGTTGCAGAGCTCTACAATCAATTGATGAACCCCCAGGATAAGGCCACCCAACAGGCCATTCGCAAACAATTAGGGGAACGGTTTATCGAGTTTAAGTTTGTCCCGCGATTCATCGAAAAGCTCACCAGCATTTTGCGGGACACGGTGGAGCGCATTCGGGCGGAGGAACGGCTAATTTCCGACTGGTGCGTGAACAAGGGTCAGATGCCCCGCAAAACCTTTTTAGCGCAATTTCCGCAAAACGAGAGCCGAATCACATGGATTGATGATGTCCTTAAAACGTCGCATCGCTACAACGCCACCTTAAGCCGTTACCGCGACGGGATTGTAGCTGCACAACAGCGTCTCAAAGACATCGAAGACGAGGTGAAAATGCCCGTCAGCGAGATTAAAGAGATCAATCGGCAGATGTCGATTGGGGATGCCAAAGCGCGGCGTGCCAAAAAGGAGATGGTCGAGGCCAATCTGCGGTTGGTGATTTCGATTGCCAAAAAGTACATCAATCGAGGGCTACAATTTCTCGACCTCATTCAAGAGGGCAACATTGGTCTCATGAAAGCGGTAGACAAATTCGAGTACAGACGGGGCTATAAATTTTCGACCTACGCGACCTGGTGGATTCGGCAGGCGATTACGCGCTCCATTGCCGACCAAGCGCGCACGATTCGGATTCCGGTTCACATGATCGAAACCATCAATAAACTCAACCGCATTCAACGGCAGATGTTGCAAGAGAATGGCCGAGAAGCGACCCCCGAAGAACTCGCTCAACGCATGGATATGCCCGAAGACAAGATTCGGAAGGTGTTAAAAATCTCTAAAGAACCCATCTCCATGGAAACCCCCATTGGCGACGATGAAGATTCTCATCTGGGTGACTTTTTGGAAGATCACAACGTGGTCTCGCCACTGGAGATCGCCACGGGAGAGAACCTTCGGGATGCCACCCGCGAGGTGCTTGCCACCCTCACGCCCCGAGAAGCCAAAGTGTTGCGGATGCGTTTTGGCATCGACATGAACACCGACCACACCTTAGAGGAAGTGGGCAAACAATTTGATGTCACGCGGGAACGGATTCGGCAAATCGAAGCCAAGGCATTGCGAAAATTGCGTCACCCCAACCGTTCTGAACAACTTAAGAGCTTTCTCGATTCCGATTGATGGGGTAAACTCGCTCGGATATCTGTAAGTGTACGGGCCTTTAGCTCAACGGTTAGAGCAGGCGACTCATAATCGCTTGGTTGCAGGTTCGAATCCTGTAAGGCCCATTGATTGCGAGCTGTGATCCCCGCTTTTGACATCCTCTCCGCCCTGAAAGATGGGGTTCGTCGCACATTTAAATCAATTCGCCAAACGCGCTATTTTGCAAATTGAGATGTTTTCCCTTCTTGAGGTTGAGACGATGAACTTGAAAGCACCTCGGGTTTGCTCCCTTCCCGCCAAACCCCCATGCGCCGCGAAGGCGTCGTCACCCCTAACGTAATTGGCTTAACCGACCATTTGGGGCGAATGAGCGTCAGGCGAATCACTCGCTTAATTGCCACCACAGCGTAACTGCGCTGCAACCACGGAAAATAACGGCTCTCCATCGTCGAAAAATGATGCCGCCAACCGAGTTTTTGCAACAGGCCGTTCCCCACAAAATGGCAATCCTCCGTGTGTAAAGTCGCTTCAGCGAGCCGGTGTTGCGTTTGGCCCGCACTGATCCACGGCCCCGCCACCTGCCACGGTGACAACGGATTCATTCCCAGCACAACTACTTTGCCTTGAGGGATGAGCACCCGTGCGACCTCGTCGAGTAGCGCATCGCCATCGGGCGAGAAGACCAGTTCATGACACAAAATCACCCCATCTATGCTGTCCGTCGCGATGGGCAGATGAACCCCGTCGTAGCGGGCGTGTTTGGGGGTCGCGAGGGCGGTTTGCGCGAAATGCCATTGGTGACGAATCGCACAGGGTAACCGCGCCACCGGTTGACCTAACACCAGTAGATCGTACCCAACCCAAGCCGCCGTCAAGCGTTCGAGGAGCGCCTGTTCTTGTTGCTTAAGCTGTTGACCAACGGGGGTTTGATAGAAAGCCGCGAGGGCGTCGGGGGAAAAGACCTGCATGGCAACTCCATCAAGGGCTTTTTAAGCGTTTTGGAAGACCCCAATTTACTCGCCTCCGCCCCCACTCCCGTCAATCATTTCATTAAGCGTCGTCAACCCCGTTTGCCGAGGCGTGTTTTAGGCATCGCCAACCTCATTCGTCGAGGACTTCATATAAATCCGCTAAACCGTCGATCATATCGCGGCTAAACGCCGAACCGAGGGCCGACTGACGCTTCGGGAAGACGCCTCCCGCGCCATAGGTTCGGCGTGCAGGGTGAACTGCGACACGGCGCGTTTAAGTTCCTCGGCCTGATCTCGCAGGCTTGCCGCTGCCGCTGCGGTCTCCTCCACCAACGCAGCGTTCTGCTGGGTATTTTGATCGATATGCGTGATGGCATCGCCGACCTGCGTTACACCCAAACTCTGTTCAGCGCTGGAATTCGCGATTTCCCCTACAACATGTGCAACCAGCTCGATGCTGTTCACCACTTCCCCCATGGTCATGCCCGCTTCCTCAACCAGTCGTCCACCTTCTTCAATCCGCGTTACGCTGGCGGTAATCAGTAGCTTAATTTCCTTTGCTGCCTCCGCCGAGCGACTCGCTAACGCCCGTACCTCGTTTGCCACCACCGCAAAGCCTCGCCCGTTCTCCCCGGCCCGTGCGGCTTCGACCGCCGCGTTGAGGGCTAAAATGTTGGTTTGGAACGCAATTTCGTCGATCACGCCGATGATGTCAGAGATTTTTTTGGAGGACTCATTGAGACTGCGCATCATCTCGATGATGTGTTTAACCTGATCGCCACCCCGAACCACTACCGCTGATGCCGTCCCCGTGAGATCGCGAGCCTGAAGCGCATTGTCGGCGTTCTGCTTCACGCTCGAAGCGACCTCCTCCATGGAAGCCGCGATTTCCTGCAAGGAACTAGCCTGTTGTTCGGTGCGATTGGAGAGATCGGTGTTACCCACCGCAATTTCGCTGCTGGCGCCAAACACGGATTCTGTACTCATACTCACCTTCGCCAGAACATCGTGAATGCGTTTCACAAAGCAATTAAAGCCATTGCAGATGTCGGCTAACTCGTCGCGTCCCTTGACGGGGAGACGGAGTGTCAAATCTGCATCGCCTGTGGACAAATTTTGCATGGTCTGGCTAAGCAGTCGCAAAGGCCGCGTCAACCGATAAATCAGGGATGCCATGATGAAGGTCGCAAATAAGGCACATACCGTCGCGATTAATGCGGTGTAAGCGGTGAGTTCACGCGCAGAAGCCAAAGCCACTTCCCGAGGGAAACTCAGTCGTACGCTCCAAGGCTTGGCATCCGAATGCGCCTGAACGGGGCGCAGTAAGTGGATTATGCCGTTGGCATCGGTGTGAGTGATGTCTCTTCCCTGCGCGACGGCCTCCAGAACATAGGGGGGCATGTCGTTCGCCCGCTGGTTTACGAGACTTGGGTTGGGATGACTCGCATACACCCCCCCGTTAGCAATGAGCGCAAGCTGTCCACCTTGAACGGTCTGTACCTCGCTCAGAATTTGGGTGAGCTGGTCGAGGGTGAAATCTGCGCTGGCCGTGCCGCGAAATGTCCCGTCGATGAGAATGGGGGCAGCTAATGTGGCCATCAGAACATCTCTACCTTGAACTGGATAAAAGTAAGGATCAGTGAAGTGGATGCGACGCGTGCGTTTGGGGATGTCGTACCAATCATTCGCGCCGAGTTCGTCCGAAAACACGATCACTTCTCCATCAAAGCTGCCATCGGGCTTACGGGTCCAGTAAACCATGTAACGGCCCGTGTCGTCGTACATTGGGGGTTGGCCGACAAAATCGGCATCGCGCCCGTCAAGAGCATTAGGTTCCCAGGTCACTGCCGCGCCCACAAAGTCGGGAAATCGCTGCAATATCCCTTGCACCATTTTGTCGATTTGGGTACGCGCAAGCGGTTGTGCCGCACCGCGTGTAAGGGACATCGCCGATTCTAGGGCCATCATCGCCGCTAAATTGGTGCGGATACGCGATTGCAGGGCCTCTGCCGCTTCACGGGAAGCGGTCTGCATCCGCTTGAGGGTCTCTTGTTCGGCCGTCTCGCTACTGCGGATCGCTATAAAAATGGCGGTCGTGGCCAGCGAAATGATCATCAGCAAAATGGCGGCGAGACAGAGCTTGGTGTTGAGGGAAAATCGGTCAAAAAACCTGAAGGATTCCGTGGGATAGAACGCTTTCTCAGGCGATTCGGTGGCGTACATAAGA
>CAZTIH010000058.1:0-15178 GCA_964613675.1 uncultured Candidatus Competibacteraceae bacterium | reverse complement strand
GTATGTGGTGGGCAGCCAACCATTGCTGGTGTTGACCAAAATCCAGTTCGAGAAGAAGTTCAGCGCGTCGGGATCGCCCTTGCGAACGGCAAAGGCTTCGTCGCCACGGGTGAGATTTTCCGTCGTGGGGGCAAATAAGGTGTCGGGGTGATCCAAAATGAGGTACGCCGGCGTGGGTTGCGACGACAAAAACGCATGGGCATTGCCGTTCAACACCTCTTGACCTGCCTGCACGTCGTCGTCGAATTGGCGCAAAGTGGCTTTGGGAAAGCGGTTTTGGGCCACCGTACAGGGCGTGGCGCCCCGACGACATGTGAGCGTAACCGAGGCGCTGTCGTACCCCTCGGGCCAGCTTAAACCGTCCGCCAATTTGCGGTTTGCCACGATCCCGATCCCCGAATGGGCGTAGGGCGCGGTGAAGTTGACCGTCAAATTGCGGGCGGGCGTGATGCTCATGCCGCCGATTACGACGTCGAATTGTCCCGCCAACAATGCCGGAATGATGCCATCCCATGCAGTGGGCACAAATTCCACCGCAACATCCATATCTGCGGCCAGTTTTCTCGCCACGTCGATTTCAAAGCCGATCAATTCACCGTCTTTGTCGCGCATGGCCCACGGCACGAAGGTGGACATCCCCACCCGAATGGCGCCGCGTTCTTTGATCGTTTCGATGACGGACTTTTGGGGCGTTTGGGCCATGACGACGCTTGGGGATAGCATGAGGGTCACCGTCCATAGCAGCGCCGCGTAAACACATAGTCGATTCATAAGATCGCTCCAAAAACAAGGTTAGGGGGGAGAGTGGAAAGGGCGGCAGCGTCGTTCGAGCCACCGCACGCTGTAAGAAAGAGGTAGCGTGATGGCGAGATACAGCGCCGCAATCGTCAACCAGATTTCAAAGGTCATAAAGGTGTCGGCAATGAGATTGCGGCCTTCGGTGGTGAGGTCGGCGAGGGCAATCACGCTCACCATGGCAGAGTTTTTCACCAAATTAACGAGTGACCCGGTAAGAGGAGGCAAGGCTAGGGGGATTGCTTGCGGCAACAAAATCAGTCGGTAACGTTGGTAAGTCGATAAACCGAGGCTGTGACTGGCTTCGTGCTGTCCTTGCGGGACGGCGACCAGGGCACCGCGAATGGTTTCTGAGGCAAACGCGCCTTCAAAACACGCTAATGCAAGCACGCCGACCCAAAAGCGATCCAAACCGAGAATGGGGGCAAACAGGAAGTAAAATAGGAGCATTTGCACGAGAAACGGCGTATTGCGGACGATTTCTAGGTACACCGTCGCGAGGAAATGGCCCACCCAACTCGACGATAGCCGTAGCAAAGCCACTGTCAATCCAAGGGCCAAGGCGATGAGGGCGCTATAAAAACTGATTTCGAGGGTGAGGAGGAGACCGCGCGTAAGGGGGCCCCAGATGATTTCGCCGTCGAGCACGCGGTAAAAATAGCGAGGGATGCGATACCACTGCCAGCGGTAATTCATGGCCGTCGCGCCGTGCACGATGAGCCAGACTAGCCCTCCCAGGAGAACAGAAAAAATCAGAAGGTCTCCCCCAGAAGATTGCCACCATCGGCGTGCTATGGGTCGGCGGGGCAGTGCAGAGACATCGTCAGCGTTCAAAATGTCGTCAGTCGGAAGTTGAGCGGGGCCGTTGCGGCACAAAGTTCAAGGAGTTTCAGCGGCCCGTTAGCGAATCGTCAACGGTGAATTTTACGGGGTTTTAGTCGAATTGCGTCAATTTCAACGCGACATCGTTTGGCATTGACGCGCTGGCAAAGCCTTTAGCAACGCCGAGGCGTCAGCGTGCCGTCACAATTGTTGATTCGCCCTAGATGACGACGAAAGTTACGGAGTTGCGTGGCTTGCCATCGTCCGTTGCGGCGCTGACAAGTGGCTCGCAGCACATCGTTACGGGCGCTCACTTGCCGACAGGTGCGTACGTAAGAATCGGTTGGTGGCATACAACGTAAATTGCCGTTGATATTGGCAATATCTCCTGGACACGCTAAAGCGCGCTCCAAACGGGTACGGCGAGCGTTTCCCCGTCTATCGAGACAAACTCCAAATAAGTCCTGTCTTTGCACGCGCATTTGTTGGCAACTCTGCGTGTAAGACCCTTGAGGCAGCCGTTGGGCAAACGCTGAGTGACTCAGTCCCAACAGACAGAATAAAAGGAAAATCGACATGATTCTCATAAGAATCGCTTCGGTTAAAAGCATTGTGTAGAAATGAAAAAGTCGGCAATGCGCCGACCCTTCTCATCCTAGTACAACGCCTCAATTATGCGCGTTTAATTCGCAGGGAACGAAGTCCAGCCTACATACCACGGTTGAGCCGTACCGGGTCTGACCGCGCCTAAGAAATTCGCGGCTTCATCCCAAAACTCTCCCTGAGGTGGTTGAACCGCATTTTCCCGTAGGGCCGCCGGCGAGGTAATCAGGGGGGTAAAACTTGGATTGGTCAAACTAAAGGCTTCTCGGGGCAACTGCGGATCCACACCAAGTAATACTTTGCGGGCCGGATTGGAGAAGTAATCGAGTTCGGAAAGCCCAAAGTCATTGTCGAGTGCGCCCGTCTCATCCTGAAAGAACTGCTGACCATCGCGACCGATGTCGTGAATGATGCCAGCGGCCAGGGAGAGTTGGTTTGTGGCGATGAGTTCGGCAGCTTCTTTATCGCGGAAGTCAACGGAGGTACGCGGGAAACCCGTAATAATGAAGTTGCGAATGTGACCCCCTGTCCCGCGCCGTAACACCATGGCGCGTTGGGCGCGTTCTAAGTTGCGCGAACCAATCATCGTTAAGTTGTAAACGACGGGGGACGAACGGGGTAGGGCGTTGTGATCCACTGGGTTGTTATCGGCTTCAATCCCCGCGTCCCCAACATCCCCATACTGTTGGATAATGGCGAATTGCACATAGCCATCCCAGCCCAAATCCCAGTCGATGCTATCGTCATCGGCGCCCGTGACGACCACATACTGCAAGTTGACCGAACCACCAAACATCTCAATACCGTCGTCCGCCGCCCGATGCACTTGAACGTAACGCACGATAGTCCCTCGGCCACATCCGCACAAAGTAAGCCCGTTCAACTCGTTATCCTTAGAGATTTCAAACCCCGCAAATTCAATGCGAACGTACTCCAAGACCCCACAGCTATGAATGGGATCATTTCCGCCGAAATAACCGCGTGAGTCATCGACGGGGATGCCTTCAAGACGAGGGTTGGGCAAGTTAACGACCGCGTTCCCCAAAAGCGCCACGCCGCCCCAATCGCCCGTTCGCCGTTCACCCACGGGGCGATGACTGGTGAATACGATGGGCGCTTCAGGGCGACCCCGCGCAAAAATGTAGGCATCGCGAGTCACGATAAGGGCAGAAGCTCCCTTGCCTAAGATGGTGGTTCCCGGCTCGATGGTTAACCGCGCTCGTCCTTCCACAAACACAAAACCCTCTAAAACGTAAGTTTTATCTGCTTCCCAAAGCGTATCGCGCAAAATCGAACCCGACACGGTCACGATGCGCGGCGCTAATCCTAGTTCGTCGCGGAAGACATAAGCGCCCCCACCAAGTAAACCGATCACTAGGAGAATGAGGAAAAATGAGAGCAACGGAGACGATGAACGCTTACGTCCACCGACAAGCGGCCGTCCTCGGGCTGTTGCAGCCGCCCGTACGAGTTCTTCGGCTTTGGGGGAAGAACCGGGGGTGCCACCCAATCCTAAGTTGCCGCTGATTCCACCTGGTGAAGGGGTGACGGGATTCATGCCGCTGAGGGCACCGGTGGTGGCGCCCACCATGCCAGAGGCGAGAAGTTTACCGCCCACATTGAGGGAACGGGCGCGTTCGGCGAGCGAACGGACCGAAAGGACATCGGATTCTTCCGCTTTACGAAGGACTTCATTGCGATAGTCCTCATCGCTGAGGAGCATGTTGAAGTGAACGTATTTCAAGGGTAAATCGCTGCGGGCCAAGTTTTGCTTGAGTTCCCAAAGCACTGCGACTAGCTCAGATCGCTGCTGATTATTTGGCGTCATGTCACTGGGCATCAAAAAGGAGTTTGATCCCCTTAGGTTAGTGACCCATTATGTCAATCGCGTTAAACCCCTGAGTTTTTTGTAAAATCCGTCACAAAAAGTCTGGGGCATAAGCCTCAATTTGCGAGCTGTGCTAGCCACTGACGTTGATGTTGATGCCGTTTTTGAGCATCGAGTTTGCGATGGAGCGCGGGTTTTAATTCATCAAAAGTCGGTGTGATCGCCGAATGAATCTGCGTGCATTGAAGGATATGCCAGCCAATGGGCGATTCAATAGGGCCACTCATTTCATCCGTGTTCAGGCTAAACAACGCCGTCGCAAGGCTGGGATAGAGCGCTTTTGCGGTGACTTTTCCCAAGTTACCGCCCTCAAGGGCCGTCGGACATTCCGAATGCTTCAACGCTTCATCGGCAAAGCGTTCGGGACGTCGCTGCAAGCGCTTCCAGATGGCCTCAATACGGGTTTTGGCTGCCGCTGTACTGTTTTCTGGATAATCGTTGTTAACGGTAATCAGAATGTGTCGAGCGGTTCGCATTTCGGGCTGCTGTAACCGTTGCTGATTTTGCGCGAAGTAGGTCTGTAGCTCCGCTTCCGAAGGCGGTTCTAGCGTTGCCGTCACGCGCTGCATCACCGTGTCAAATTGCAACTCGCGCTGTAACGCCTTTTGTAAAGCGTCACGGGACAGGTGTTGAGTCGCTAAGGCGGATAAGAACGCCGTTTCAGATTCATAACGCGCTTGGAGTGTCGCTACGGCTTCATCAAGGGACGCCGTCGTCACCTCACACGCCATCGCTTCAGAACTCCCCAAAACCCGTTCCTCTAACGCTAAACTCTTCGCCGCTAAATCATCGACAAGCTGCTGTTGTTCCGCATTAAGATCTGCATAACCGCATTGGAAGCGATCCTGCGCGACCTTCAAACGGTGATAGGCCAAGAGACTCATGAGGACACCTCAGGGGCAAATGCCGAGGAAACGAGTTCGAGAATCGCTTCAGGTACGACAAACACACGCTGATTAATCAACAATTCGTAAGCCACCGAGCCATCTTCGCGGGGCAGTACGCGGGTGATTTCGCCTACTTCGCCGGGATGGGCCACGATTTCGCCATTCACACCCAAGGGACGATTGGGTGACACCTTGTCGCGGAATTCGTAAAGGCTCGGGGTCCACGGATCGTTGGCGTCGATGAGTTCTTCCTCACGGCAACCAATTAACCGCCCCGCATCAATAAAATGGACGCTGTAGATAATCTGATCTTGCAGAAAGGTACCGTAACTCTGCACATAACCCACCGTGCCGCGCCGCACGAGTAAGTTTCCCATGGCCATACCTGGGTAAGTGCCATCGTTGCGGACGTTGCGCGTAACCCGCACGGCCTGCCCATAGTCAAACTGGTATTCCATTACGACGAAGACCCCTTGAAGACGTTCTCTAAGGGGATAAAGGTCTCTTGCGGTTGACCTTGGACCTTCAACACTTTGAAGACTTTCTCCGTTAACGCATCTGATTCCACAAAATCTTGATACGCCTTGGAAAGCAGTCGCCGATAGAGATCGGTTTGGGCTTCTACGGTGTCGGGGAGCGCCTCTTTGGAGAGATAGTCGTGGAACCGTTGCAGAATATGTAAACGATTGACATGGACGACGGATTGATCGAATTCGATGCCAAAGTAATTTAAGAAATCTTCTGCACCGACTAAATCATCGAGTTCGAGTAATAGTTCGCTCACGCGGGTTCTCCTGTTGCTTCATCAATGTTGTTTTCAGAGGGATAAATCGCTGCGAGCAGTGCGCCCGCACCGAGTTGATCTTGCGGATCGAGCTGCATAAGCCGACGCAAGCGCGCTTCTCCGGCTTCGCGTTGCCCCAATCGCAAGTACAGATAGCCAACGCCTTTCAGCGCCAACAAATAAAATCGGGCCAATCCCGTCGAGGTTGCTAATTGGGCCTGTAACTGATCCAAACTCAGGCTATCCCAGGTAGGCCAACAGAGCTGGGTTCCCGCTACGGACAAGGCCCGTTCTCCACAACGCAATGCCTGTTCGAGGCGGTGTTGGTAGTAGTAAAAACGATACGCCGCCACGATGACCGTCAAATCATCCGGGGCGAGGGCGAGAGCTTGTTGTAAAAATGATTCAGCTTCGGGGGTGCCGTAGGCTTCCGATGCCTGGGCAATCAGCGAGCTGACTTGGGGGTTCATGGGGGCTTCAAAATACAGCGCACCCATCTCACTCTGGTTTAACTCAACGGGGTTTACGGCCATGAATCTACCTCCACAGGGGGTTTATCGCCCACACAAACCTGTACCGATTGGCAGTCTTTACACTCTTGTTCCAGTGAACGGCCATCGGGGGCGTGACGAATGCCCAATTGATGTTCGAGTTGACCGATGCGGTCGAGCAAACAGCTAATAGCACCGGCCACAGGATCGGGCATGAGATGATGGTTCAAATCTAACCCCTCGCCGCGACGGGTTTGAACGACTTTGCCAGGAATGCCAACTACCGTTTTGTTCGCGGGCACATCTTTGACGACCACCGAATTTGCGCCTACACGAACGCCGTTTTCTAGGACGATTGGCCCCAAAATTTTGGCCCCGGCGCCGACAACAACACCATCGCCTAGCGTGGGATGCCGTTTGCCCTGTCGCCAAGTCGTTCCGCCGAGGGTCACTCCGTGATAAAGCGTGACATCGTCTCCTACTTCGGCGGTCTCCCCAATCACAACGCCACAACCGTGGTCAATAAAAAAGCGTTGACCAATTACCGCCCCAGGGTGGATGTCGATATGCGTCACCATGCGCACTAAAAACGATAAAAAGCGCGCTGGATAACGCCAACCTCGTCGCCAAAGGCCGTGCGCAATCCGATGACCAATCACGGCATGAATGCCTGGATAGGTGGTCATCACCTCAAGCGTTGAACGGGCCGCCGGGTCGCGGGCGAAAACACAGCCAATATCCGCCCGTATCTGTTGTAAAAATCCAACTTTTACTGGGGGATCGGTCAACTGTTGTTTTCTTGCAACAGCGTTCATTATTTCAATCGCCAAGCGGTTTGCCCAATCACGGGCGGGCGGGGGATGACGATCCAGTCGGGGCGACGATGAGGCGTAGAGGTTGAAGAAACTGGAACAGGCGGTTTTACGGTCACCATTTTCGTTGGCATGACTATTCTCCTCGGCATGTGCCGTAAAATTGTTGCAAATCAGGGGTTTGTGGGGAGCGTTTGTGTTGGGTTACAAATTGGCGCACCCGTTGTAATAACATTTCGGCTTGGAGATCGGTCAGCGTAATGCCCAACGCTTCGTAAGCCATGACGACGGCATGTTTTCCCGAATGCTTGCCCAACACGAGACGGTGGGTGCGATTCAGTTCTGCAGGATCAATCCCCTGATAGTTCAACGGATCCTTTAACAAACCATCCACATGAATGCCCGCTTCGTGAGTAAATGCCCCTTCTCCCACCAAACTTTTTTGCCACGCAAGGGGACGTCCAGACGCTTGGGCGACGAGTTCTGATAATGCGCTAAAATTTCTTAAGTCGATGTGGGTTGGGCGCTGGTACAGATGTTTCAATCCCATGACGACCTCTTCTAAGGGGGCATTTCCTGCCCGTTCGCCCAGGCCGTGAACGGTGGTGTTGATGTGCGTTGCCCCGCCCTGTACGGCGGCCAAACTATTCGCCGTCGCCAATCCCAAATCGTCGTGGGCGTGAATCTCCAAATCTAAATCGACTCGTTGACGCAACCGCTTAAAGACATCGGCAATGCCAAAAGGCTCGGCAATTCCCACCGTATCTGCGTAACGAAACCGTTCTGCCCCCACGGACTGAGCGGTTTCTGCAACCTGTAACAGAAAGTCTGCATCGGCCCGAGAACTATCTTCTCCACCGACGCACACCGCTAAGTCCATGTCCCGCGCCAAGGGCACGAATCGTCGAATTTGCGCCAATACCCACTCCGGAGACTGTCGCAATTTATGTTTAATTTGTTGATAGGAAACGGGAATAGATAAATCGACCATGTGGACCCCTAGGTGCCGACAAGCTACTAAATCCTCGTCTCGCATTCGACACCATGCCAACAAACGACTGGGTAACCCCAACGCACAGATGGCTTGCATACTTTCCCGTTCTTCTGCACCCATGGCGGGAATGCCAATTTCGAGCTCGGGAACGCCAATCGCCGCTAAATTCTGCGCAATCGACAGCTTTTCTTCTACGCTGAAAGACACGCCGGCAGACTGTTCGCCATCGCGTAAAGTGGTGTCGTCGATCACGACGGGTTTCATGGTACGGTGCTCCCATTGTTTCTAGTGCCAAAATTGCTGCATGGGATATGCCAGCTATTTTACAACGGAAAATCAATGAGTTAATTCAGATGCGTCGGGTTTAATGCAACCAAAGTTGTGACAAAACCGACCTCGTTTGTATAATTATTGTTTAGGGCTTGTTCAAGACAGCTCCATCTAATCTTTAGAGAGAACGCGATGAACTCATCGACTACAGAATGCTTGACCCATCATTTTCACCAGATTATCGAAGCCATTGGCGAGGATGTTCAGCGAGAGGGTTTAGTGAAAACGCCCGAACGTGCGGCGAAGGCTCTTGAATTTCTCACGCAGGGTTATCACCAAGATCTGAAAACCATTGTAAATGGGGCCGTTTTTGAGTCGGACAGCGACGAAATGGTCGTTGTGAAGGACATCGAACTGTATTCCCTGTGCGAACACCATCTGTTGCCCTTTATTGGGCGTTGTCACATTGCTTACATTCCCGATGGGTCCGTCTTAGGGTTGTCCAAGTTTGCGCGAATCGTGGATATGTACGCTCGACGGTTGCAGATTCAAGAAACCCTCACCAAGCAGATTGCAGAAGCTGTTGGATTGGTGACCCATGCCAAGGGGGTCGCGGTGGTGATTGAGGCACGGCACATGTGCATGATGATGCGCGGGGTTCAGAAGCAGAACTCGTCGATGAAAACGTCTGTGATGTTGGGGCAATTTCGCAAACTCTCGACACGCCAAGAGTTTCTACAGCTCCTTAATTAATAATCGACGGGGCGCACTCAAAATTCCCCCCCAAGGCCGTTTAGTTTTCTATGCACCGTTGTAAGCGTGCTTAATCAACACTTTAGATGTCCCGACTCATCCGTTTTAGCGGCTCAATTGCGTTTATAATTCGCGTACCCGACTTCGCATTGACTCAGAGGAGATTGTGATGGCCATATCATTAACGAAAGGGACGGGCGTTTCGCTCTCCAAACACCACCCCGAACTTCGGAAGATGCAGGTGGGACTCGGTTGGGATGCGCGTCAAAACGGAGACACGCCCTTCGACCTAGATGCCAGCGTATTTCTGTTGACCGGGGAAAATCGCGTCCCCAACAACCAGAATTTTATCTTCTATAACCATCTGAAATCGCCTTGCGGTTCTGTAGAACATACCGGCGATAATCGTACAGGCGTGGGTGATGGGGACGATGAAGTCGTTCATGTGGATTTGAGTCGTATCCCCGCCAGCGTCGAAAAGATCGCAATTACTGTGACGATTCACGATGCGGTGGCCCGTCGGCAACATTTTGGTTTGGTCGAAGCAGCCTTCATCCGAATTGTCAACATCGAAACAGGTGCTGAACTCGTGCGGTTTGCATTGACGGAAGATTACAGCGGTTATACCGCCGTGATTTTTGGGGAGTTGGTTCGCCAACAGGGAGAATGGCATTTTAACGCAGTGGGCGAGGGGGTAAATGGAGGGTTAGAAACGCTATGCAGCCGTTTCGGCGTGCAGTTTTCTTGACATCCTCCCCGCCTTAAAAGACGGGGCTTGTCGCTCAATAACGGTCAACTGATCAGAAAATTAGGGGGCAGGTCGTTGGGGAGAATTCAGACTCGGTACGCCCAAAGATTGGATGATATTGGACGCTCCCAAAACCGCCGCTGCACCCTCCAAACTGCTACTTCCCCCGTTCACCATCACCGTCGGGACTTTCACAATCGCGGGATTTTGGACGGCAGCCAGTAAAATCTCCCGTAGCATCGCCAATTGCAACGCACTTTCTCGGCCCAACACATTGACTTGGGCTTGCTGACCGTTCGCAATCTCTACCAATTTTAGCTTTTCGCCTTCGCCTTGGAGTCGCAACTGTTCACGGTTTTGCTCGCTAATCCGAACGTCAAACTCTGCCGTCACCAATCGACCCTGTTCCCCCGCCTCGGCGCGAGCGCGTTCGACTTCAGCCCGTTTAATTTGGGCTTGACGTTCCTGTTCATAAGTCGTTTCGAGCTGGGTGGCGAGCTGTTCCCGTTGGCGGGTGACGAGCAGTTCGGGGGGAATCACGGGGTCGCCAAAACGCACTTCCCGCAAGGTGACTCCCGCTTTCGCCAGTTCTCTGCCTAAAGCGACTTGAACGAGTTCTTCGAGTTGCTGACGTTGATTGATGAGATCAAGCACCTTGCGATCCGCCGACCCCGTTACATTCCGTACCACGCTTCGCAGCGTTGGGGTGCCAATTTTCGCTAACACTTCGTCCAAAGACCCCACCGAACTCACTACTAACGCTGCATCCAAAGGGTTCACTTGAATAAGCACGCGCACCTCCAACGGCACTCGCCACCCTTCAATGTTCGTGATGATGGCGCGATCCGCAGCGCTTTCGGGGACGGGTTCGTTAAACGGAATCGCGATTTGCGTGATGTTGCCCTGACCGTCCACCGTCAGATCAATGCGCCGTGACTCAAATCCCCCGCGATAGCTCCAAGTCTGAACGGCGGTGGGAATGATCGTCTGGTTATACGCAATCGTGTTTAAGTAATAGCGGTTTGGCATGAGCGGTTCCCGTTGAACTCCAGCACACCCCTTATCCACAAGCTGATTCATCGCCGTTTCCAACGGAAGGGATTGACAGTCATTGCGCTCGTTCACGTTGGACTTGATCACCGCCACCGATCCCCTCGGCACATCCAACGCATCGACCAACGTCACCTCGAAGAGATAACGATTGAGTCGATAGCTCCCTGGCGTCAAAACGGGTTGCTGTGGGCCGCGTTGTCCGCCTTTTTCTAGGAAATTCCGTGCGTTCAGTAATTCCATGAGATCGTCTTGTGTGAATATGGTGCTGATGAACTGCCCATTGGGGAGCGGTTGACCGTCTCTCGAAACCAATAATCCGGTGCGACCTTCGGGAATATTGACGAGGGGCAGTTGCTCGATTTCAAAAATAAGGTTGCCAAAGGGAATGATGTGAAAGCCTGGCCCCAAAATATCGGCTTGCAGACCCTGTTCACCGCGTTGCGCAATGACGCGGCCGTCGGGCAATGCGCTACCAAAATAAATGCGCTTGAGATGCCCCACGCTGTTCTGGTCGATAATGACCGTGCTAATCAACACAAAACTCGTGAGCGCTAACCCCCCCATCACCGTTATGCCAACCCCCTTGATTGCGAGCAGGGGAACTGGTTCGAGTAAGGAGGGCAGTTGGGATTTCAATGGGGTGAGATAGCGTTCTGGCAATAGGCTAAGCCCAATCGCGAGCGCCGTAAAAACTAATGTCATCAGCAGTAGGAACATGACACCCTCGGGCGTGGTTGAGAGCGGATTAGCCTAACAGTTTGATGAGATTATTTGTTGACGACTTTGGGATACTAAGGGTATCTCGCAAATCGGGCGCTAATTCACCGTGATTTTGCACGCCATCGCCGTCGCGAAGGGACACACCATTAATGCAAATAGCAGCATCGCGCCCAATAATGCTAACGGGCCATCCACCGCATCCTGATTAATGGCTCCCCCCACGGCGCCCGTCGCAAAAATCAGCACGGGAATGTAGAGCGGCAAAATCAACAAAGCCAGTAACACGCCACCGCGCCGTAACCCCACCGTCAACGCGACGCCAATGCTCCCAATGAGGCTCAATGTCGGGGTGCCCAACAGCAGCGTCAACAGTAGGGTCGGCCACGCATGTAGGGGGAGATACAGCCCGGCGGCGAGTAACGGCGCAATCAATAGCAACGGCAATCCGGTCAGTAGCCAGTGGGCGAGATTTTTGGCCAGCATCAGCAGCGGTAAGGGCGTGGGACTCACCAACAGTTGCTCTAGGCTGCCATCTTCAAAATCGCTACGGAATAAGCGTTCGTAAGACAGCAATGTGGCCAGTAACGCCGCAACCCAAATGATCCCCGGGGCAATCTCCATCAGTAACTGCGGTAACGGGCCAAGTCCCAATGGAAATAATGTGACCACTGTCACAAAAAATAGGGGGGGATTGATGAGTTCCCCGCGTCGGCGCAACCCCAATTGTAAGTCGCGTCGCAAAACACTCCAAAATGCCGTCATGAAAGGGACTCGTGTTGCAATTCCAACCGCTTAACGTGAGGCAATTGCAGCGCCTGGTGGGAGGTCAACACTATCGCGCCGCCCCGCTGTAAATGTTCGCTAAACCGTTGTTCCAATTGGGAAACCCCCGTGGTGTCGATGGCCGTTAGGGGTTCATCCAGTAACCACAATGGACGCCGTGTCGTCCACAGTCGCGCTAACCCAATGCGTCGCCGCTGTCCCGCCGAGAGTTGCCCCGCTAAGTGATCTTGGAAAGCTGTCAGATTGACCGCCGCTAACGCCATCGCCCAGTCCGTTGTCGGTTCGTCGGCCAGTTGGCTGAGAAATTGGAGATTTTCCCGCGCCGTCAAGTCGTCCTTAATCGCAGGTAAGTGACCGAGATACAGCAGGTTTTCCCGAAAGGTCTCGGCTTCGTCGATAGGGTCTGTCTGCCAATAAATTGCGCCGGCCTGTGGACGACTTAACCCACATAACAGACGCAATAAACTGGTTTTCCCCGCTCCGTTGGCCCCCACGATTTGCCATAAATCCCCGGCGTGAACCGTCAACGATAGGTTTTCAAACAGCAGTCGGCGATGACGCACACATCGCAAGTTTGTCGCTTGTAACAGCGGGTTAGTCACGGCAACACATGGTCGATGGTGACGGCCACCTGTTGACGTCCCCCATTCAACGCCAAAATCGGACTGGTGCCCTCTAAATCGCCAGTGCGCGGGATCACATCGCCTTGTCGGGAAATTCGGGCGTTCACGATGATTTCAGTGGCTGTCGAAAGCGATAGCGCCTCCATCATGGCCTGTTGATCGCTCAAGGTGACCTCCATTGGGAATGTCATTGCCGTTGTCCGTACCACTGCTAAAGGCATGGGCGTCCCCGTCGCGGCCTTCGCGAAGACGAATAGGGTGTCATCGGGCGAAATTTGGTCGCGCAACGCAGGGTCGATGTCCACAGTAATCGCCACTTGAACGGTCTCGTTGTCCTGAGCGACCTCGGGTTCGGCGACGGGGGCGGTTACGGTTAAACGACGTTCGACGTCCGCAATCCCCAAGCGTAGCTGCTGGGTGCGCTCATCTTCGGGGTCGAGTTGCGCGTCTAAGGTGCGCCAGGCCAGGAGGGCTTTTTCGTAATCGCCTAAGTTGTACGCGCCAAAGCCCAGTAACCACAATGCGCCCCCATTTCGCGGTTGCGCCGTCAAGACCTGTTGCAACAGTCGGGCACTGTCGCTGTTGAGTTTGCCATCGTTTTGAACCACCAGCGCTTGGGCGTAATGCAGCGCATAATCTAAGTGATCGCGGTCGAGTTGGTGGGCACGGCCTAGGGCTTGTGCGGACTCATTGGCCGCCCCTAGCGCCAAGTAAGCGCCTCCCAACAATGCCCACGCCGCCGCATCCCGAGGCCGTTCGGCAAGAATCGTTCGTTGCAACACCCGTACAAAATCAGGAGCAGCTTCACGCGGCAACTCGGGGAGTTCGTAGGTCAGCAGTGCCCGTCTGACGAGGGGGGCCAATTGCTCGTGCGCCGTTAAGAGATCCCGTTCTACGGCCTGCTGGGGGGTGAACGCATAGGCCAAAATGGCGGCGAGCGGTACCGCAAAAACCACCGTTAACGACAACATAGTGAGTTCGGGTTTGGCAGAAGGCGTTGACTCGGCGGTTTCCTGCGCGGTGTCCTGTAGTAACGAGCGCTGTAATTCGAGTTTCAACGCTTGATAACGCGCTTCATCGAGGTTGCCCATCGCAAAGTCGTTGTCGAGTTCTCGATTGCGTTCTTTGAAAATGGTGGCGTTAAGTAACTGACGTTCCGTGTGCTCGTCTTCAACCGGTTTTGCCGTGACGAGGGCGTAGAACAGCCACACGCCCATTCCCAACGCCATCCCAATACAGATCAACCACAATGTCACGATTTAGGCTCACTTAATAACTGGGCAAGGCGGTTGCGTTCTTGTTCGCTCAATGGTCCTTGGGTGGCGTTGCGTCGAGCAATCCAAATCGCGACCCCTAAGGTGCTCAAAAAGACAAAAATGATGGGGCCAAACCACAGCAAAAAGGTCCCTGGACGCAGAGGTGGGCGGTAAATCACGAAATCCCCATAACGGGAAACGAAATACTCCACAATCTCGGTATCCGATTGATTCGCCTGAATCATCTCAAAGACCCGTTGGCGAAAGTCTGCCGAAAGTTCTGCATTGGAATCTGAAACGGCCTGGTTTTGGCACTTAGGACACCGTAATTCACTGGTCAAAGCGCGGTAACGGGCTTCTTGGGCCGAGTTTGCAAATTCAAACGCCTCAATGGCCGCCTCACCCGACGGCATCCAGATGAGAAGGAAAGTCAAAAGTCCCCATTTCATGAGTTGTCTCCAGAAGAATCGAGTTGTCGCCAACGCGGTAATAGCTCTTGTTCCCACACCGAACGGTCCACGATGCCCGCGTGACGGTGGCGGATGATGCCGTTGGCATCGATGAGAAAGGTCTCCGGTGCCCCGTACACGCCAAGGTCTAGCCCAATTTGGCCGTTCGAGTCTTGGATGACCCGTCGATATGGGTCACCTAATTGCGTCAACCAGCGTAGGGCAAGCTCGGGTTGATCTTTGTAATTGAGGCCGTAAATCGGCACGCCTTCATTGGCTAGTTCCACCAAAAAAGGATGCTCGACGCGACAGGGCGGGCACCAGGTCGCCCAAACATTGAGTAAGGCAGGTCTCTGTAAGTCCGCTGAAGTCACTATTTCGTCGTGCCCTAAACGAGGGGCTGAAAAGGAGGGGAGCGGTTGACTGATTAACACCGATGGCAATTGA
>CAZTIH010000057.1:15351-15610 GCA_964613675.1 uncultured Candidatus Competibacteraceae bacterium | reverse complement strand
ATGAGCTCAAATCGTTTGTGGCTACTCCGTCGGCGGGAGAAGAATTGGGGGCGTTTCCTATCCCGTCGGTCACCTCCTCCATGCAGCGATTGGTAGGGGAACGTTCAGTAACCCGCACCCTGCCCTTAGCGAACGGTACGCTAGATGCGTTGGCCGTCGGTCTAATCCATCGAGTTCCGCTCATCAATTTGTCCTCTTGGCAACTCACCCCTTTTGCAACACCGCTTGCGTTGTCACAGCCATCCCCTTCCCCAACCAT
>CAZTIH010000057.1:5576-15341 GCA_964613675.1 uncultured Candidatus Competibacteraceae bacterium | reverse complement strand
CATGCCGACGGTTCAGCCCCTGCCGACCCCTCGCCCAACCGTGACCTTTACGCCGCCGTCCGCCCCGATCCTCACGATGACAGCACAGGTATGGCCTAAAACGGCATCGCCATCAGCTTTTACCGTGCAATGGATCAGCGGCCCAAGATCCAGTATCGAACGATTAATTGCCACGGGAGACCTCCCTCAGCCCATACAGCAATTCCCGGCGGGAAGTCGTGGAGGTGCACCGTTGTACGGGTTAATTGCGGGGGAGTTTGCAAGTCGCGCTGAAGCAGAAGCCACGGCGAATCGTTTAGGGCGTTCATTGAGATTGCGTCCGCTGGTTCGCCAACTCGCCGAAGTTCAGCCGTTTATTCCCTAGTTTCGATACTGAATAGGTTGCCGATATGAATCTGCCGTTATTTACCGATGTGCGCGGTTTGATGAGTCGAACGGCTGCGTCGGCGAGTCCCAACACCCCGCACGCTGAACTTCAGCAGGCCGCTGAACAGATGGAAGCGCTTTTCGTGCAGGAATTGTTCAAAGCGGTGCGGGCCAGTAGTCCCAAAGATGGCCTGTTTAATAGTGAACAGACCCAGTTTTATCAAGAAATGTTGGATCAGCAGTTAGCTATGGTGTTGGCGCGGCAGGGAAAATTAGGGTTGTCAGCACAAATCGTGCGGCAGCTCGCTACCCCGCAAGGTGAACCGCAAATCGAACCTTTTTCAATGCCTCATCGCGTACCGACTGTGAAAAATCCGCCCATGCCACCAGGGAGCGGGTTGCCACCGCTTCGGCAAACTGCGTCACAACCTCCACCTCCGAGCGTTCCCAAGGCAGCTTCGAGCGAATCGTGGCAACCGCCTAAAAATGCGTCGGAGTTTGTGCAACAGGTGTGGCGTTACGCGCAGACCGCCGCCGCTGAGTTGGGGATTAGTCCGCGAATTTTGGTGGCACAAGCAGCACATGAAAGTGCATGGGGACGGTCTATGCCGCGCCTACGCGATGGTCGCAGTAGCCATAATCTTTTTGGAATCAAGGCGCATGGAGGATGGAATGGCCCTGTAGCGAGCAGCCGTACCCATGAGTTTGTGAACGGCCGACGCGTCAATATTAGCGATGGTTTTCGGGCCTACGAGTCATTTGGCGAGAGTTTTATGGACTATGTCGCGTTTTTGCGGCGCAATCGGCGTTACGCAACGGCCCTTCAGCAAACTAACGACGAAGCGTTCATTCGCGAATTGCAGCGTGCGGGTTACGCAACCGATCCCAATTACGCGAATAAGGTGCTGGCCATTGCGAAGGGGCCACGACTAAATGGGGGCTAGTGAACTATCACTGCTGTGCCAAGGGGTTAAGCGGTCGTGGAGGGCGGGGGCGAAACCGCAAAATACTGTTCCAGCGCCACTAGCCATCCCGTGGTCTTGAGCGGTTGGCGCTCGAGGGTCGGCCACGCATTTTTGAGTGCGCGTTCTGACGCGACTAACCAAGGTAAATGGTTGTGCGTTCGACCTAAATTGAGCAGCAGTGCCGTCGCAATCCCTCCACTGGCCGCTAAGTCGTCATCGTCAAAAATAGATTTCTGCCGTCCGATGGGAACCTGTAACTCATCGTGGGTGGTGTAAAAACCACCTTGCCGCGACGCATCCATGTAATGTTCCGTAAGGGCATTGAGCACACTTTGGGTGATCGGATGTGAGGCGTCATGTCCACAAGTGACGAGCGCTTTGAGCAGATAGGCCATTTCGTCCAAACCCGCATGAAGGGCATGATCGTTTGCACTCACCCGCCAGTATTGATGGCGGTCAAAGTGTTCTTGAACTTGACTGAGTAATTCTTGTGACAACCACTGCCATGCGGGTTTTTCAAAGGTTTGACCCAGGGGGAACAGGGCGGTGATCAGTAACGCTTCGTCGAGTAAAAATCGGGCGTTCACATTATCATTGCAGTAGCTCAACACTCGATGATCAATTAGGCGTTCGATTTCGGTTTTGGCACTCCGCCAATTCAGTAAACGATAGCTTTTTTCGAGAATCATCAGCCAGCGACCGAGTTGCCCAATTTGCGTTATATCGAACCGCTGTTGTTGCCATTGATAAATGACTTGTTGGCGCATGAGCGTTGCTAATTCAGTCGCCCAAGACGCCGAATCGCGTGCCGTCAGCAAATGATGTAATCCGTATTCTAAAAGCGAAAGCGTAACTGTGGTGGGTTGTCGGAAAGCGGTGATTAATTGGTTCGGAATCGTCTCTAGGAGTTGCGCTTGCAAACTAAACCCAGTGTCCCCATGACGCGGAGGGCCTGCCCTGAGTGCTTGGGCAAGTTTGGCATTTTGCTGACGAATGACCTCGGGTTGATCGTGAAATAAAGCTGTCAACCGTTGAATCAATTCCAATCGGGTTGGCCCCCGTTCGTTAGGGACAAAAGGCCAGTCGTCCGTGGCAAAAAAAGGCGCTCCTGTATCGGGGTCGATCATTAGCCACAAAGGCCAGGTTTTCGGCATTTCCCCATTTAATAATGCCGCTGCTCGATAATAAATTTGGGCTAAATCGGTGCGCTCTCGGCGATGGCAATACACTACGGTAACGCGGTGAAAAAGATTCGTCATCGCAGGGTACTGTTTAGCTAATGCAGTGAGGTAATTATCAGCTAATTCGTATCCCAGAATGAGTAGCAAGGGCTGACGATTTGCTTGAGCGTATTCAGCCGCCTTCAACCACGTGACCCAGCTGTCACCTTTATACCAATCGTGTTTAAGAGTATTTGCGTCGTCTATTTCGCTAATCATTTGATTGGCCTCAAAAAATTATTGTCACGTGCACTGCAACATCGGTTGTAACGGTTCTGTTGCAATTTCTGCGAAAGATTTGCATTTATCTGCGCAATCCCGTGTGGTTTAGGTTAAAACCCGTGCAACATTAGCTCTGGTACAAAATCTGCTCCACAGCCGCCTGTTGAGTTCGCTGTATTCAAAAATCATCAACTGAGGAGTTTTTTCATGCAGAAGTCGTTGCACATCACGCCCGACAAATGCACTGGCTGTTTACAGTGCGAAAGCGCCTGTTCGCTCGATAACGAAGGGGTCTTTAATCCCGCAAAATCCCGTATCAAAGTGTTCAATTTTCACGAGAAAGGGGTATTTGTTCCGTACACCTGTACCCAGTGTGATGAAGCCTGGTGCTTGCACGCCTGCCCTGTTGATGCCATCAAACTCGACCTAAGCAATGGCTCCAAAGTGGTTCACGACTCCATTTGCGTTGGCTGCAAAGTCTGCACGATTGCCTGTCCCTTCGGCACCATCAACTACAACTCTTCAACCGGCAAAGTCATCAAATGCGATCTCTGCGGCGGCGACCCGGAATGTGCTAAAGCCTGTCCGACGGGCGCGATCACGTACATTGATTCGGATTGGACCGGGTTGGACAAAATGCGTGAATACGCCGCCAAAAGCGCTCATATTGCCTAAAATTTTGAATTAAAAGAGGAATTTTGTATGGCTTGGCAGAACAACGTTTTACGGGTCAATCTGACCACCGGTACCATGAAAGTTGAACCCCTCAATAAAGTCTGGGCGGATCAGTACTTAGGGCAGCGCGGTCTTGCGACCAAGTATTATGTGGAGGAAGTGGACGCCACCGTCGATCCGCTTTCGCCCGAAAACAAAATGATCATGACCACCGGTCCGCTCACGGGGACCTCGGCTTCGACGGGGGGCCGTTATTCGGTGGTCACCAAAGGGCCACTTACGAACGCCATTGCCTGCTCTAATTCGGGCGGGTTTTTTGGCGCTGAGCTTAAGTTCGCCGGTTGGGACATGATTATTTTTGAAGGCAAATCGCCTAAACCGGTGTATCTGTACATCGAGAACGACAAAGCAGAACTTCGCGATGCGACCCCGCTTTGGGGCAAATCGGTGTGGGAAACCGAGCATTGGATTCATGCCACCCACCAGGATCCGCAGATTCGCGTGGCGACCATTGGGGTTTCTGCGGAGCAGGGGTGTTTGTACAGCGCGATTGTCAACGACTTGCATCGAGCGGCGGGGCGTTCGGGGGTCGGAACCGTCATGGGGTCCAAAAATCTGAAGGCGGTCGCGGTACGGGGCACGAAGGGTCAAGGCAATCTGTTTGACGCCCAAGCCTTTGCCAAAGCGGTTGCGGAAGGGAAAAAAGTTCTGAAAGAAAACGCCGTGACCGGTCAGGGGTTACCCACCTACGGCACCCAAGTGTTAATGAATGTGATCAACGAAATGGGGGCGATGCCGACGCGAAATTGGCGTGAAACCCAGTTCGAGGATGCGTACGCGATTTCCGGCGAAAAAATGCACGAGAAGCGCGAATCCGATAACAAGGCCAATTTAACCCGTAACGGGGCGTGTTTTAGCTGCACGATTGCGTGTGGGCGGATTTCCACCATTGATCCCACGCACTTCACCGTGCAAGGCGAAGATCGGGCGCGTTATCGTCACGCATCGGGTGGGTTGGAGTATGAAGCGGCGTGGGCATTAGGTTCAGATACGGGAATTGGCGATTTGGACGCGCTCACCTATGTGAATTTCATCTGCAACGAACAGGGCATGGACCCGATTTCCTTTGGGGCGACGGTCGCGGCGGCGATGGAGCTGTATCACATCGGTGCGATCAACGACGAGATTACGGGCGGCATCAAGCTCGATTTCGGCAACACGGAAGCGTTGTGCCAGATCGTCGAGTTGACCGGTAAGGGCGAAGGCTTTGGCCGTGAAATTGGCTTAGGTTCCAAGCGGTTATGCGAGAAATACGGTCATCCAGAACTGGCGATGGTGGTGAAGGGCCAAGAGTTCCCGGCCTACGACGCCCGCGCCATTCAAGGGATGGGCCTCACCTACGCGACTAGCAATCGGGGCGCTTGTCACCTGCGGTCTTACACTATCGCTTCAGAAGTCTTGGGAATTCCGTTCAAAACTGATCCGGCGGCGACTGAAGGCAAACCCGAGCTGGTTAAAGCGTTCCAGGATGCGACGGCAGTGGTTGATTCGGCAGGAATTTGCGTGTTTACGACCTTCGCGTGGACTTTGGCCGACATTCAACCGCAAATCGCGGCGGCCTGTGGCGATGAATGGACACTCGACAAATTAAACGAAGTCGGCGAGCGGATTTGGAACATGGAGCGCGATTTTAATCTGCGGTCGGGCTTAACGGCGGCAGATGACACGTTACCACCGCGTCTGCTCAACGAAGAGGGTAACGCGGGGCAGAGCAAGGGTAAAACGGTCGCGCTGCACGAAATGATGCCAAAATACTATGAAATTCGCGGTTGGACCCCAGAAGGTCAGTTAACGTCGGAAACCCGTGCGCGTTTAAGTCTGTAAACTAGGCTTTTTGCCTTTAACACTACTTTCTATCGGCCCGTAACCCATTGATTACGGGCTTTTTTGTGGGAGAACTTTTTTATGAACCATGTGATTATCGGGGCAGGTCCGGCGGGAGTTGTTGCGGCGGAACAGATTCGCAAGCAGTCGCCGAACAGTTTAGTGACGCTGATTGGAGACGAACCCGAGCCGCCTTATTCGCGAATGGCGTTGCCCTACATGCTCATCGACAAAATCGACGAAGCGGGGACTTATCTGCGTAAAACCAACCAACATTTTGAATCACAACGGATTGAAGTGATTCGGGATTTTGTCACGAAGGTCGATCCGCATCAGAAGACCGTCGAACTGAAACAGGGCGGTCAGAAGTCCTACGACAAACTGCTGGTTTGTACGGGATCGCGGCCGGTGGATTTAAGCAAGTTTGTTCCCGGTGCCAATCTGCCTGGTGTTCATAACTGCTGGACGCTCGCCGATGCCCGTCAGATTCTGAAGCGCGCGCAATCGGGCAATAAAGTATTGCTGATCGGGGCCGGTTTTATCGGTTGTATTGTTCTGGAGGCCCTTGCTAAACGCAATGTAGAACTGATCGTGGTGGAACGGGGAGATCGGATGGTGCCGCGAATGATGAATCAGATCGCGGGGGGGATGATTAAACAGTGGTGTGAGAAAAAGGGCGTTATTGTTCATACCAGCACCAGTGTTACGGCTGTGGAACCCGTGGGTGGGGCACAAAAAGGCTTAGTTCAGCGGTTAAAAGACTTTTTTGGGGGAAGTGCTGAAGTCCCGACGGGGCCAGGCAGTAAGTTGCGCGTCAAACTCGACAATGACTTGCAGTACGAAGTGGATTTAGTGATTTCGGCGGCGGGCGTGACCCCTAATCACGAATTTATGCGCAGTAGTGGCGTCGAAATTAAGACGGGCATTGTCGTTAACTCATTTATGCAGACCAGCCTTCCCGATATTTATGCGGCAGGGGATGTGGCGCAGGGGCGTGACTTTTCAACGGGCGAGTATGAAGTTCATGCGATTCAGCCCACAGCGGTCGAACACGGACGGGTTGCGGCGCTAAATATGATCGGTAAGGAAACTCCCTTTGAAGGGAGCTTCAACATGAATGTGTTGGATACTTTGGGGTTAATTTCGACGTCATTTGGATTATGGCAGGGGGTAGGCGGGGAAAATGCCGAATTAGTCGATTATGAGCGTTATCGTTACTTAAACCTGGAATTTGATCGCGATACGGATACCCTGGTGGGAGCCACGGGAATTGGAATGACGCAGCATGTCGGCGTACTTCGGGGCCTAATTCAAGGAAAAGTGCCCTTGGGCGCCTGGCGTCATAAATTGTTAGCCGATCCGTCACGGGTCATGGAAGCGTACTTAGAGCGCAATCGGTTGGGAATGCCGGCCTAATTGGTTAATCTTCTGCGGTAAATGGGGGCTAGGTCAAAATAGCCCTTCACTTTAAGCCCACGGGAGTTAGATCCATTATTGTTCTGAAAACAGTACATAAATCATCGAAATTACTGATTGCCCTTGCTCTAGGGCAACTTGTTATTGCGGCGGGATTATGGTTTTTCGGTGGCTATTACGCGGGTTTTTCCTTACTCAATGGACTAAAACATTACGCGCCCCAAGTCTGGTTAACCTTGACGGACATGGGAGATACCCTATTCGCCTTGGCTATTGTGCTACCGTTCGTAAAAAATCGGCGATTTTTGTGGCTTTGCTTACTTTCGGCGATATTAGCGGCCATCTTCGTTCACAGCCTAAAACCCTTACTCGACTTGCCGCGTCCACCAGCTGTGTTGGTTTCATTGGAAACTTTAGGGCCTGCTTACCGTCACCAAAGTTTTCCTTCAGGCCACAGTGCAACGGCTTTTGTCCTTGCGGGACTGGTATTGATTCATCCCATTCCCAGGGTATGGAAAATGATGGCAGTAGTTTGGGCCTTACTTGTGGCGTTAAGTCGGGTAGTCGTCGGGGTACATTGGCCGATTGACTGTTTAGTCGGCGCTGCATTGGGATTATTCGCCGTGGCCATAGCACAGGGATTTTGTAAGGAAATAGGGGGGGCTGAACGGATTTTTCAATTTATCCATGCGTTGTGGGCGGGATGCGCCATTATGTTGGCCACCCAAGCGCCCTTGGGAACGTCGGGGTTGTACGGGATTACCGCTACGGTTGTACTAGTCATTTACGGGCGTCAGCTTGTGAAATCGTGAGGTTTTTCCGCGAACGACGGCCTGAGTTGTTGGTCTGTCAAGGCGTTCTTTATGAAGGGAGAACAATTTATGTACCGTGCTGCGATTTGTTTTGCCCCCACCCCTGACAGCGTTCTGTGGCAATTGGGGAGTCGCTGGTTGGGACGAGACGCCATTAATGGCATGACCTGGGATCAACCGCCCATTGAGGGGTTGGATCGGGCGACGTGGGAACGGTTAGTGGCGCGTCCTCGCCAGATGGGGCTTCATGCCACTCTAAAACCCACCTTTGCACTGCGTTCGGGGTACACCATTAGCGATCTCGAACATCGTTTAGCGGCCTTTGCCCAGAGTCAAAAACCCTTTTTTGCGCCCGTGCTGATGGTGAGCAATGTGGGGGGATTTCTCGGGTTAGTGTTCACGGCGACTTGCCCACAAATGGCGGATTTAGCGGCAGACTGTGTACAAGAACTGGACGGCTTTCGGGCACCGCCAACGGCCCCGTCTCCCGAACCCTTTTGCACAGCCCAAATTCTCACGCCGCGCCAACTCCAACTCCTGGATTGTTGGGGGTATCCTTTTGTATTTGATGAATTTCGGTTTCATTTCACCTTGACCGACCAGCTCGATATTCGCGAGCGCACGGAGGTTCGGGAATTACTTGCGCGTTATACGGCTTCCATTTGTCGCGATCCTTTGTATGTGGACAGTATCTGTTTGTTTTTACAAGCAAATATCACGGATCCCTTTAGGTTACATCAGCGGTTTGCTTTCGCTTCATAGGGCGGTTTTCTGCAAAAACTGTCACAGAATCGCAACCAAAAGGCACTAGGGTTATTTGAAGACGCTTTCATGGCGTTTTTTAACCTCTGCCAACCGATGGGGATAATTCTCGTGAACCAATCTATGCGTTTATGGCTACGTTCCGTGACCTGCGCGTTGCCGTTTTTGGTGGCGACACCCGCTTTCGCGCAAAATTTTACGCTGCAAATTTTACATGCCGGTGACCAAGAAGCGGGGGCGCCTGCCATTCAGGATGCACCGCGGTTTTCCGCCATTCTGACGCGATTGCGCCAAGAATTTCCCAATTTGCCCACGCTTACCTTAGGTTCGGGGGATTCGTACATTCCCGGTCCATTTTTTGCGGCCAGCGATGATCCTTCCTTACGGCCCTTACTTGGGGTGACGGGACAGGGGCGTGCCGATATTTTGATCCAAAATGCCCTTGGATTTGATGCGATTGCCTTCGGGAATCACGAATTCGATTTGGGGCCGGCAGTTGTCGCTAGCTTATTGGGAAGGCAAACCCGTGACGGAAATACTTATGTTGGGGCACAGTTTCCTTACTTGAGTGCTAACCTCGACTTTAGTCGTGATTCGAGCCTTTCTCCCTTAGTCGTTCCCGATGGTCAGGATGGTAGCAATTTACCCAATTCGATTGCCAAATATGTGACTTTCACGGTTGGTGGTCAGCGAATCGGCGTTGTTGGCGCAACTACTCCTACTTTGGCGAGAATTTCTAGTCCTGGCCCCAATATCGGGATTTTACCCGCACCGAACGCAGATAACACGGCATTAGCGGCAGAAATCCAAAAATCAGTGGATGCTTTAACGGGGATGGGCGTCAACAAAATCATCCTCGTCACTCACATGCAGCAAATCGCGATTGAACGGGATTTGGCGACTAAAATGCGCAATGTGGATGTGATCATCGCAGGGGGCAACCACAGCGTGAATGCCAACGACAACCGTCCGTTGCGCACAGGGGACAACGCTATTGGGCCGTATCCCGAAACCTACACTAACGCCAGTGGCCAACCGTTAGTGCTCTTGAATTGCGCGAGTAATTACCGTTACGTCTGTCGCATGATCGCCGATTTTGACGCCAACGGCGTGTTAATTCCTGCCTCCATCACCCCAGCGACGAGTGGGGCCTATGCTACGGATGAAGCGGGGTTAGCTGCGGTGGGTGCGAGCGTCGCACGGGATGCCAATCCCCAAGTCGTGGCTTTAACTCAGGCTGTTGAGCGGGTGTTAGTGGCGCGTGAAAGCAATATTTTTGGGCGTACAACGGTGTACTTGAATGGTCGTCGGAGTGCGGGCGACCGCTTTGGCGGCGTGCGGACCGAAGAAACCAACTTAGGTAACCTCACCGCCGATGCCAATTTGTATCTTGCCCAATCCGTCGAGCCTGCTGTCACCCTTTCTCTGAAAAACGGCGGGGGG
>CAZTIH010000057.1:600-5566 GCA_964613675.1 uncultured Candidatus Competibacteraceae bacterium | reverse complement strand
GCGGGGGGATTCGCGACCAAATTGGGATTGTGACTGCGCCTGGAGGGTCAACCAATCCCGATGAGTTCGTTTACTTGCCCCCCGAAGCCGTTCCTGTTGCCGGTAAGCAAACTGGGGATGTTTCCCAATTCGATATTGAAAATGCTTTGCGTTTCAATAACTTGCTCTCTTTAATCACGTTAACCGCCGAGCAGCTAAAAGTGGTCGCGGAACACAGCGTGGCCGGTTCGGGAGGATCTGCAACGCCCGGACGATTCCCCCAAATTGGCGGATTTGCTTTCAGCTTCGATTTGACCCGTCCGGTGGGACAACGGGTTCGTTCGTTGCGCGTGTTTGATAGCAATGGTGCATTGCCAGGTGGCGCCCCCGATATTGTGGTGGCAGATGGTCGAGTGGTGGGCGATCCCAATCGTACCTTCCGTGCGGTGACCTTAAATTTCTTGGCAGCGGGCGGCGATAGCTATCCCTTCCCCAGTTTTCCTGGCCTTGATCGTCGTGATTTAGGGACCACCACAACGCCGCAATTCGATACCTTTGGCGGTGAACAGGATGCGTTAGCCCGTTATTTGCGGGACAATTTTTCGTCAAACCGACCGTTTATGCAGGCCGACACGCCCGTTGCGCTCGACACGCGGTTGCAAAACCTTGCCTTCCGTAGCGATACCGTAAACCGTAGCCGTTCGCAGATTTTGGCCTTATCGGCGCGGGGATTTGTGAGTGAGGGCGATGCCCAACTCTTTGGGGGCTTTATCATCGAAGGGCCCAGCATGAAGCGGATCATGATGACGGCAAAAGGGCCTTCATTGGCGGGGGTCGTGCCCAATCCGATTAGCGATCCACGCATCACGTTAACGCAGCTTTTACCCAACAATCGGAGCGAAGTGGTCGCGACCAACGACAACTGGCAGACCGACATGAATGCAGGTGTGTTGACGGCGTTAGGGCGTGCTCCGAGTAATCCGTTAGAAGCCGGTTTGGTTCGGGATCTGATGCCCGGGACTTACACGTTGAGCGTGGCCGGTTCGGGGATCAATGGAATTTCTGCGGGTATCACCTTGCTCGAAATCTATGACCTCAATACCAACGACGACACGACCCGTTTAGCCGGTATTTCAGCACGGGCGCCTATTGGGAATGCGGAAAGCAATCTGATTGCTGGCGTGTTTTTAGGGGGTAGCGGGTTGAATACCTTGGCAACGACGGCGCTTGGACCCTCTTTGGGCATCATTGGCACTCAGCTTCCATTGCGCGACCCGCAGATGGCGCTCTTCCAACTTACGGGGGGCGGTGTGCTTCCGATAGGGGCCAACAACAATTGGGCTGAAGGGCCAAGTCGCGATATTTTTGCTGCACGGGGAATTGCGCCACAGAATCCCTTAGAGGCGGGTTTAGTGCTTGATTTAGGGCCAGGGCTGTACACCACCGTGGTTTCGCCCGTGAGAGATGTGCCGCCCGGGTTGGGTATTGTGCAGTTTTACGAGTTGCCCTAGTCGTTCATCAGATCTGCTTAACAACGTTTTGAATCGGCGCGCAAGGAAATTCACAAGACTGCCATACAGTGCGCCGATTTCGTCACACAACTGAAACTTCAACCCAATAACTTATTCAGCAGGTTGGTCAAAGTTACTGGCCAACTCGCATCACTTTCGGAGATTTTCCCATGTTAAAACAAGCATTTGCCCTCTCTCTTGCGGTCTCAGCAGCGTTGGTGTCAGGCGTTGCCCAAGCCCGTGATACGATCACCATCGTAGGGTCTTCCACCGTATTCCCGTTCAGCACCACGGTGGCGGAACGCTTCGGTCGTGCTTCGGGATTCAATACCCCCACCGTGGAATCATTGGGAACGGGCGGTGGTTTCCGCGTGTTCTGTGGCGGCGTTGGTGCCCAACATCCTGATATTTCCAATGCGTCTCGTGCCATCGTTGATGGGGAACGTGAGCTGTGTGCCCAAAATGGCGTGGTTGATCCTGTTGAAGTGATGATTGGCTTTGACGGCTTGGTGTTAGCGAACTCGGTAGAAAGTGCCGTCTTCGATCTCACCAAAGAACAGATTTTCTTGTCGTTGGCTAAAGAGGTTCCCAACCCCTCAGGCGGTGGCTTGATTGCTAACCCCTATGAGCGTTGGAACAGCCTGGATCGCAGCTTGCCCTCCGCCATTATTGAAGTGCTGGGGCCTCCCCCCACCTCCGGTACCCGTGATTCCTTCGTCGAATTGGTGATGGAACCCGGCTGTAAAGATGCCATGAAGCGTGCAGGTATCGAATTAAGCCGAGACGACGAGCGTCGCGTATGCCGCTCACTGCGCGAAGATGGCAAGTTCATCGAAGCAGGTGAAAACGACAACCTGATCGTGCAAAAACTGCGGGTCACGCCTTCTGCGCTAGGGATCTTTGGCTACAGCTTCTATGAAGAGAACAAAGACACCATCCAAACCGTACGCATCAACGGAGTTCAAGCCACCATCGACAACATCGCCGATGGCCGTTATCCCATGTCGCGTCCGTTGTTTATTTATGTGAAAAAACAGCATGTTGGCGTGATTCCGGGCTTGAGAGAGTTCGTCGAAGAGTTTGTTAGCCCCCGCGCCAGTGGTGACGATGGTTACCTGACCGAACATGGTTTGGTTCCTTTACCCGCCGCCACTCACCGCGAAATGTCCGCGAGAGTGCTCGGCAGCCTGTAACTCATAGCTAAAGAAAATATGGCCCCTATTGTTCAGGGGCTTTTTCGTATAAAAGACGATGACACCTCAATTATTGTTTTTGATTTTGATCGCATTGACCGTCGCAGGTTATGTCCTTGGGCGGCAACAGTCCCTATCGCTCGTAGGCGGAAAAGCGAGTCAATTGCACTCGTTGCCCAGCTATCATGGGTTTTACACTGCCTTATGGTGTGCGATTCCCTCTATTGCGTTGCTGGTATTTTGGCTGCTGATTCAGGGGACGGTGCTGATGGGATTGAGTACGGGGGAGCTAAACGAACTCCGTACCAACGAAGTCCAGCTTTCCGATGACGAATACAGTTTGCAACGCAGCAACTTACGCAATGTGTTGCGGGGCCAGACGCTGATGCTGCAAGCCGATTGTCGGGATGAAACGAGTGCCGCTTTTGGCGAGCGCCGTTGTGTCATTCAGCGGGCGGTTGAAGTGGCAGCGACTAATTATCAGGGTTATCAGAACCTCTCGACGATCATGACCTGGTTATTGGTGTTGCTGGTCGCGATTGGCGGAACCTTGTTTGCGCGTCAACGGATTGCACCGCGTTTACGAGCACGCAATCAAGTCGAAAATGTGGTGATGGCCTTTCTCTTGTTGAGTTCGACGATTGCCATTTTGACGACGGTCGGAATTGTGTTCTCGGTGGTCTTTGAATCCATGCGGTTTTTTAGTTTTGTGTCGATTATCGACTTCCTAACGGGAACCCAGTGGAGTCCGCAGATTGCTTTACGGGCCGATCAAGAGGGCGCATCGGGGGCATTTGGGGCTATTCCTCTAATCGTTGGGACCTTGCTCATTTCGGCGATTGCTATGGCCGTTGCTGTGCCGGTGGGGTTGATGACCGCGATTTATCTGTCTGAGTACGCTTCGCATCAGGCACGGGCCTACATTAAGCCAGTGTTGGAGATTCTCGCTGGGGTTCCCACGGTGGTGTACGGCTTCTTTGCGGCAATCACCATGGCACCGTTCATGCGGGCAACGGGGGAGTCGATGGGAATTCCCGTGTCTTCCGAATCGGCCTTAGCGGCGGGGTTAGTGATGGGGATGATGATTATTCCCTTCGTCTCTTCGCTGTCGGATGACGTGATCCATGCCGTGCCCCAAGCCATGCGCGATGGTTCCTATGGTTTAGGTGCAACGAAATCGGAAACGATTAAGCGCGTCATTTTGCCGGCGGCGTTACCGGGCATTGTGGGCAGTATTTTATTAGCCGTTTCGCGGGCGTTGGGAGAAACCATGATTGTGGTGATGGCAGCGGGTTTAGCCGCCAACCTCACGCTCAACCCTCTTGAAACTGTCACGACGGTCACCGTGCAAATCGTCACCCTGCTCATTGGCGACCAAGAGTTTGATAGTCCGAAAACCCTTGCCGCATTTGCATTGGGCCTCACGCTTTTTGCCGTCACCTTAACGTTGAACATCATTGCCTTAAACATCGTGAAGCGGTATCGGGAGCAATATGAGTGAGTTAGCTTCATCCACATCCAGTACGGAAAGAGTACGGGCGGGTCTCAAACGTCGTCATGCGGCCGAAAAACGGTTTCAAACCTTTGGGATTGTCGCTATCGCCATTGGTCTTTCGTTTTTGGTGTTTTTGTTTTCCAGCATCATTACGGGGGCAATTCCCGCTTTCTTAGAAACACGCGCAACGCTAGAAGTCACCTATGACCCCGAATTGTTGTTCGGCACCTCTCAAGGGGAAGTGAATGAGCAACGAATTCGCGGTGCGGATTTTGACGCCGTGTTGCGCCTGGCCATGAGTAAGGCCATTTCCGATGATGGGCAGCCCGTTGAGCTGAGTCGCACTGAACGGCGTCAGTTGATGGGACTGTTGAGCAATGGAGCGGGTTTTCAGTTGATGGATCGTATGCTCAAAAACCCCGAACTCGTCGGACAAACCGAAATGGTATCAGTCCTGACCCACAACCGCGTGGATAGTCTGGTCAAGGGGTTAATTGATCGCACGCTTCCCGAAGCAAACCGCGCCATCAACGATTTAGAAATCCGTTGGGTAGATAAATTAGTGGCGGACGGAAAGGTGAGAACAGGGTTTAACTGGACATTGTTGAGCACAGGCAACTCCCGTCACCCCGAACAGGCCGGTATTTGGGGCGCGGTGGTGGGATCGGCGTTGACGTTGCTGGTCACCTTAGCCTTGGCCTTCCCCATTGGCGTGGCGGCGGCGGTTTATCTGGAAGAGTTTGCCCCCAAAAACACGCTCACCGACATCATCGAGATCAACATCAACA
>CAZTIH010000057.1:0-590 GCA_964613675.1 uncultured Candidatus Competibacteraceae bacterium | reverse complement strand
CTCGCTGCGGTTCCGTCCATCGTGTTTGGGTTACTGGGACTGGCGATTTTCATCAATTTCTTTGGTATCCCGCGTTCGACGCCGGTCGTCGGGGGGATTGTGCTGTCGCTGATGACTTTGCCGACCATCATTATTTCAGCACGGGCGTCGTTGAAGTCGGTGCCTCCGTCGATTCGCGAGGCTGCACTGGGCATGGGCGCGTCGAAGATGCAGACCATTTTTCACCACACGCTTCCTTTAGCGATGCCAGGCATTATGACCGGGACGATTATCGGGATGGCGCAGGCATTGGGCGAAACCGCGCCATTGCTGATGATTGGGATGGTGGCGTTTATCGTCGATGTACCGAATGGGTTTTTGAGTTCGGCGACGGTGATCCCGGTACAGATTTACATGTGGTCCGATTTACCCGAACGTGCGTTTGTCTCGCGGACCTCCGCAGCGATTCTGGTGTTATTGGTTTTTTTAATTTCGATGAATGCGTTGGCGGTCATTTTGCGCAAGCGCTTTGAGCGTAAGTGGTAACGAGAGAGTTGAGATGAGTGAAGAAGCCGTTTTGAAACAAGACCCCAATACCAATTTAACCTCGC
>CAZTIH010000056.1:6865-15649 GCA_964613675.1 uncultured Candidatus Competibacteraceae bacterium | reverse complement strand
CAGTTCGTACAGTCGAAATTGCTCGGGGGTCAGGTGACTTTTGAGGTCATCGGGCAACAACGCGGCGTTGGTCGGGCGAATCGCTTCATGGGCCTCCTGCGCGTTTTTGGCCGTCGTTTTGAATTGACGAGGCTTATCGGGCAACGCTTTTTCGCCAAAACGATTTTTAATGAGATCGCGCAAGGTAGTGATGGCTTCAGCTGCAAGGTGCACAGAATCGGTGCGCATATAAGTAATCAGGCCAGTGGTGCCCTTCCCGATGTCGATGCCTTCATACAGCTTTTGCGCTACCCGCATAGTCTGCTTAGCCCCCATGCCCAGTTTACGCGATGCCTCTTGTTGCAAGGTCGAGGTGGTAAAAGGTGCTGCGGGATTGCGTTTGCGTTGTTTTCGCTCGATTTTTTCCACTACTAATCGTTGACCGTCTTTCGTTTGCATCGCGTTTAGGAGATCGGTTTCGAGTTCGCGGGCACGAGCTTCGTTGGGAATCGCAAACTGTTCGAGCTTTTCCCCGCGATATTCAATCAATCGCGCCACAAAAGGCTGAGTGTGTTGGCGTAAATCAGCTTCGATCGTCCAATACTCTTGAGGAACAAAGCGTTCGATTTCCTCTTCGCGTTCCACAATTAACCGCAACGCCGGCGATTGCACTCGTCCTGCCGATAGCCCTTGCCGAATTTTTCGCCACAACAACGGCGAAAGTTTGAACCCTACCAGGTGATCTAAAGCACGACGGGCCTGTTGAGCATGAATCAGGGGTTGTAACAGGGTACGTGGGTGCGCAACCGCCTCTTGCACGGCTTTTTGGGTGATTTCGTAAAACACCACGCGGTGAACGGGAAGCTGTTCGAGGAGTTTACGTTCGCGGAGTACCTCGTACACATGCCACGAAATGGCTTCCCCTTCGCGGTCGGGATCTGTGGCCAAATACAGAGCACTGGCTGACTTCACCGCTTTTGCAATCGCGTCGATATGTTTTTGACTACGTTCAATAATTTCGTAATTCATGGCGAAATTATTTTCGGGATCAACCGCACCGTCTTTGGAGGCAAGATCCCGAACATGACCATAGGACGCCATGACCTTAAACGCTTTTCCAAGGTACTTTTCAATCGTCTTCGCTTTTGAGGGCGATTCAACGATAACCAATTGATAGCTCATGAGAAAACTACGGCAGCAGGGGCTTTTCTAGTGGGCCGTGCTGGGGATTTCGTCAAACATCAGGTCTTCCATCCAAGCGTAGGCTTGTTCTTGACCGGGATGATTGAAAAGCACCATCAGCACAATCCATTTCAGTTGATTTAAGTCAATGTCATCGGCGTCTAAAGCCATCACGCGATCCACGACGAGTTCCCGCGTATCGGAGGACAAAATCCCCGCCTGTTCGAGAAAGAGCAAATAGCCTCGACAATCGACTTCCAGACGCTCGGTTTCATCGGCGCTGTAGATGCGAAAACTCGCCCCTGTGTTGACGGGTAAAGGAGGATTCGCTTGATGCGCCGCCAGTTCTTCTAACCATTTGAACGCACGGCTAATTTCACGGGGTAAAAATCCCGCTTCGATGAGTTCGCGTTGAAGGGAATCGCGGTCAAGATGGACGGCTTCCTCGCTAATGTAATGCTGAAACAAATACATCAGCACTTCTAATACGTCTTCTTTCATTTAGAGGTCGTTCCCCGCGTCATGGCGAGCATAAAGGCCGCCGGGCTGTGCCACGACGACGCCTCGTAGCTCAAGAATCAGGAGCATGGAGGATACCTCCGGGATGGTCAATCCGAGGGAAATCGCTAATTCCTCGGCAGATAAAGGGTTTTTTTCTAAGCATTTGCATAAATTTTGGTGGTCTTCAGCGAGATCGTCGGGAAGGGAATAAGTCGCGGACGGATTTGGCGGTTTGTCAACAGGTTTTGCCTCCGCCTGTTGTACGACATAGGCCAACGGCCCTAATTCTTCAAGCACATCTTCGAGGGTTTCGACGAGTTTAGCGCCCTGACGAATCAATGAGTGACAGCCGCGTGACCCCTCCTGGTCAATCAGGCCCGGAATGGCGAACACCTCGCGATTTTGTTCCATCGCCAGTCGCGCCGAAATCAACGAACCGCTTTTCAATGCTGCTTCTACCACCAGTACCCCCACGCTCATGCCGCTAATCAATCGGTTGCGACGGGGAAAATGAGTACTTCGTACTTCGGTGCCTAAGGGAAACTCCGAGATTAAGGCACCATTTTGTGCGATTTGGTGCGCTAATTCGCGATTTTCGGCGGGATAAACCCGATCCAACCCCGTGCCCATCACGGCTATCGTCTGTCCCCCCGCCGCCAATGCCCCGCGATGGGCAACGGTGTCAATCCCTTTGGCTAAACCACTCGTAATCACTAACCCCGCTCGTGCCAGCCCCGTCGAAAAAATTGTGCCCTGACGTCGCCCATAATCCGAGGCGTTCCGCGTGCCCACGATGGCGATTTGCGGTGCCCGTAAACAGGCTAAGTGACCACATACAAATAAAATCGGTGGCTTGTCATTTAATTCGTGTAGCAACGAAGGATAGTCCGCTTCATCACAGCACAGCACATGGTTGTGTGCGCTCTCCGCCCAACGCAACGTTCGTTCAACAGCGGCTTCAGGTCGGGCCTGCAAATGTTCGATGAGCGGTTGCGGAACCCCCGCCGCTAACCAATCCGTACGCGATGCCGACCAAAAGGCCGTTGGGCTGCCAAACGCATCGACGAAGGATTGAAAACGACGTGGCCCAACCCCCGGCGTCATCAACAACGCCAGCCAGTCCCCAAGGGTTGCGGAATCCTTCAGAGGCTAGACACGCGATCCGCCTTGCGCACGGGCCGCTGTGCCTCCATTACGAGCGCATAACTCACATTCTCAAACACGCGATACACCATCACTAACCCGGAACGGCGATCGGGTAACTGCACCTGCTCTTGTGTTACGGGGTCGGTCACTTGGGAATTGGGCGTATCAATGCGCAGGACATGGCCCACTTTCACTTGGTCATTTCCGAGGTTTAGCACCACGCTGTCAAAACGCCCCGCAAGTGTTTTGTTATCGAGATGAGAAATCACCTGACCCGTGATGTTGGGCGGGGCCGCTTCCGGGTTGAAATTGATCAGCTCGTTTTCGTCGGGGAGCACCAAGAGGCGATCTCCAGGCAAAATCGGTCGATGGGTTCGTCCCAAGGTCAAGGTGGCCAGCTCACTTTCGTCGTCAAAACGCACCAAGCGGGCGTCGGCTAGGTAAATCAACTGACGTCCCAAAGATTCACCATCTTGCGGATCGCGGTAGGTCTCCGCTGGACGAAGTACTTGATAGTTTTCGGCATTGCGAAATTGAAAATACTCGCCCCGTGCATAAACCGTTGTGCCACCGTCAAAAATCATCCGACCATCGTCCGCACCCACGACATAGGGCATGTCTTCCCATTCGTCGTCATTGGTCACCACCGCATTCTGCAAAAACGAGCGCAGGGCAATTCGCGGAATGACGGGAATGGGTTGGTCGAGCGGTTGAACGCGCACTTGGGGGGATACCTTGATGATGGGTCTTGGGCCCCCTGCCGCCAATCTCAAACGGGGCGCGACCTCCCCCGACGCGATCTCAATCGTGTCCCCGGCAAACAATGGCGTCGGTTCGGGCCACAACTCGTTCCACCGCCAAGGTTGTGCCGTAAATTGATCCGCTACCGCCCAAATGTGGTCATTGGGTTGTACGGTGTATTGCGTTGGCGCTGTGGGAAGCAATAACGGTGGCGGGGCAGTACGCGGTGCAAGTGCTATCGGTGCCGTCGCAGTGGCTGCGCAACCCGCCAAAAGTAGTGAACCTACAACAATTGAAAGGATGGGATACATGGCGCGTTTCCGTAAGTGATTGAACCGATGGTATTCACGCGATTTAGGCGCATTTGTATGATAATTGATACATTGATACGCTTTGCGTCCAAACTGATACCTTAATTAAAAGATAGTTGGGACCTTCCCATGATACAACTCAGCATCCTCTTATTTCCCGATCCTCGGCTGCGCCGTCAAGCGGAACCCGTCAAGGGGTTTGACGCGCATCTATCGAGCCTGATCGACGCCATGTTTGACCTCATGTATGCCAATCAGGGCATTGGGCTGGCGGCGACCCAAGTCAATGTGCACAAGCAACTATTTGTGCTCGATATTCCCGAGCAAAACACGGGCAAAATGGTGTTCATCAATCCCGTTATCGAACACGCGGAGGGCAAGGCTTCGCGAGAAGAGGGGTGTTTGTCGATTCCCGATATTCGCGAGGAAGTGACGCGCCCTGCTCGGGTACGAATGTCGGCGCTGGATCGTCACGGTCAGCCGTTCACGGTGGAAGCGGAGGATTTGTATGGCGCTTGTGTGCAACACGAACTCGATCACCTCAACGGCAAGTTATTTATTGATTATTTGTCGCCCCTTAAACGCGAACGTATCGAGAAAAAGTTGCGTAAACGCGCCAAGTTGGGGACGGATTAACGCGATGACGCACGGCAGCGGGAGACCGTAATGGCGCGGATTGCATTTGCGGGAACCCCCGAGTTTGCGACGACCTGTCTTAACGCCCTATTGGCGGCAGATTATCGACCGGTCGCTGTCTTGACGCAGCCCGATCGTCCAGCGGGTCGCGGTAAAAAATTGACTCCGAGTGCGGTCAAGGTCTGTGCCCAGGCTGCGGGGTTGCCCGTTTACCAGCCAGTGACCTTAAAAGCAGCGGAGCCGCAACAGTGGCTAAGGGACTGGGATTTAGACGGCCTCATCGTGGTTGCGTACGGAATGCTGTTGCCCCCGACTGTATTGGCGTTGCCTAAACGGGGATGTTTGAATGTTCATGCGTCGTTGTTGCCCCGATGGCGAGGGGCAGCCCCCATCCAGCGGGCGATTTTGGCGGGGGATCGGGAAACGGGGGTGTGTCTTATGGAGATGGCAGCCGGTCTGGACACGGGGCCGGTTTGGGCAAAGGCGACTTGTCCCATCGACGACACCATGACTGCCGCCACCCTGCACGATCAATTGGCCGCGCTGGGGGCCAAACTCTTGGTTGAACAACTGGAGGCTTGGTTACGGGGAACGGGGGAGGCTATCCCGCAAGCCGAACAGGGCGTGACTTATGCGAAAAAGTTACAAAAATCGGAAGCGGCACTGTCTTGGACAAAGACCGCCCCCGAACTCGCTCGGCAAGTCAGGGCATTTAATCCTTACCCCATGGCCACGTGTCGCGTTCAGAAGGCCGTGGTGCGGGTATGGGCAGCGGAGGCGTTACCCGAAATGCACCATGCAACGCCCGGTCAAGTGCTCCGTCACCACGCGGCGGGGTTAGAAGTGGCGTGTGGGGAGGGCGTGTTGCGACTCTTAACGATGCAGTGGCCAGGCAAAAAACCGTTGCCCATGCGCGACATCGTGAATGCTTATTCCTTACAAGGTGAGCTGTTGGAATGAATGCACGGGCAGGGGCGGCGAGGATTTTGGAACAAGTTGCGAAAGGGCGTTCGCTCAATCAAGTTATGCCCGTTTTATTGGAAAACATCGAGGGGCGCGAACGGGCTTTAACCCAAGAATTGTGTTATGGCGTCCTACGTTGGCGTGAAGAACTAGATCAATGGTTGGGGAAATTACTCAGTCGTCCCGATCAACCCTTGCCTGATTTATTACGGGCACTTTTGCATGTGGGGCTGTATCAACTCGCTTATTTGCGGTTACCCGATTACGCCGCCGTCGCCGAAACCGTTAATGCCAGTCGCCAACTCAATCATGCAAGGGCCGCCGGGTTGATTAACGCGGTCTTGCGAAATTACTTGCGCCGCCAACACGAATTTACCGCTAACGAATTGAGTCACCCTGCTTGGTGGTTAACGCAGCTACAGACGGATTGGCCAATGGATTGGGCGGCAATTGCGCGGGCTAATAACGAACATGCGCCCCTCTGGTTGCGGGTGAATCGTCGGCAAACCCAACGAGACATCTATCGGCAACAGCTACAAGCGGCAAATCTGTCGGTGGCAGCAATTCCCGAGGGGTTGGGGGATGCGTTGCGGCTGGAGACGCCCTGTGATCCGTTACAACTGCCTGAATTTTCTAATGGCATCTGTTCGGTACAGGACGGGGCCGCCCAATTTGCCGCTGAGCTGTTACAGCCTCAAGCGGGGGAACGGATTCTCGATGCCTGTGCCGCGCCTGGGGGGAAGACGGCTCATCTTCTCGAACGGGTGGATTGTCAAGTTACCGCTCTCGACTATGACCGAGACCGCCTAAAACGCCTCAAACAGAATTTGCAGCGACTGCGATTGACGGCGTCCGTTAAATGTGCAGACGCCACGGAGCCAGCGACTTGGTGGGAGGGTTCTCCGTTCGATGCGATTTTGCTGGATGCCCCCTGTTCGGGAAGTGGCGTCATTCGGCGTCATCCCGACATCAAATACCTGCGTCACGCACCAGATATTCCCGTATTAGCCGCACAGCAGTTGAAGTTACTGACGACGCTGTGGCCATTGCTCCGTTCAGGAGGGCGGTTGCTGTATGCAACGTGCTCGGTTTTGACGGCGGAAAATACCGACGTCGTGAACACATTTTTACATCAATGTTCCACAGCACATCCGCAACCCATTTCATTACCCACGGGGCGGGCAACGGCGGTGGGGTGGCAAATTTTCCCTGGCGAGAGCCATTTAGATGGCTTTTTTTACGCGCTGCTGGCCAAGCATTAGGGTCGGGTTAGGGTTGCTGCTGTGGATGAGCCTTGCCCACAGTGCCAGCTTTACGGTGATTACGGCTTCGACGCGCCTGCAAAATGGGGTGTATTGGCTGAATGCGCGTTTAGATTATCGACTCAGCACGGTCGCGGAAACGGCGCTTAATAGTGGTGTCCCGCTGACGGTGGTGATTGAAATTGAAGTGCGTCGGCAGCGCAGTTGGTTGTGGGACGAACAAATTTTGCAATTGCAACAGCGCCAGCGATTGGAATACCACAGCTTGACCACGCGCTTCGTCGTGAGTGACCGCGATGGCCGTAATCTGAAGAGTTTCAGTGAGTTAAGCGAGGCACTGAGGGCGTTAGGCGATTTGCGCAACCTTTCGCTTTCCCTCCCACCTCTCTCCCCCGGGGAACAATATTATGGGCGCTTGCGAACTCGTCTCGATCTCGATGCGTTACCCGGTCCACTGCGAACGAATGCGTTTTTTTGGAGTGATTGGCGATTGATTAGTGAGTGGTATCAATGGCAACTGTAGGAAAAACGTCTCGCTGGCAACTCTATGTTGTGTTGCTACTTTTTGCGTTGCAGTTGCTTATTTTATTTTTGCTCAGCCGTGCTACGGAAAACTCCGAACTGTTTGGTGAATGGCAGGGTTGGCTCTTGGGACTGAGTTCGGGGGGGCTATTCGTTTTCGCGGCCCTCATCGGCCATAGCCTGTATCACCTGTTGACGCGGTTACGCCGTCGCGTCCCCGGAACGCGGTTGACTCTGCGACTCGTATTCATTTTTCTCATGATTTCGTTAGTCCCCGTCGCGGTGGTGTACCAATTTGCGCTCACCTTTTTGCAACGTGGCATTGACAGTTGGTTTGCAGTGGACATCGAGGAGGGGCTTGAAAATGCGTTGCAGTTAAGTCGGGTAGCGCTCGATTTACCCATGCGAGATGCGTTGCGCCAAAGCCACAAAATGAGTGAGACGCTAAGGCCTCCCTTCGATCTCGAAACCGCTTTACGGGAAAGTGGAGCGGATGAATTAGCGTTATTTCGACCCGATGGCACATTGGTGTTGACGACGACGCAGGGGCATTCGAGTAATCCCTTCGTGGACTACCCCCCCGCCGCCGCAATTGCGCAGGTATTGCGGGGACAGAGCTATGTTGGGCTTGAGCCGTCAACGGAGGGGTTTGTGATTCGGACGCTTAATGTCCTACCGCACCCTAACCTGTTGTTACAGGGACTGTTTTCGGTGCCCTCGCAACTCGTTCCCTTAGCGCAACGGGTGCAAGCCGCCCACAACGCCTATCGACAACGGGCCTTTTTGCGCCAACCGCTGAAAACCAGTTTTTCATTGACGCTTTCGTTAGTAGTGCTGACGAGTGTGCTGACGGCCTGTTATGCCGCGTTGTATGCCGCGCAACGACTTGTGCGGCCCATTCGCGAACTCGCCGAGGGAACGCGCTCGGTGGCGGCGGGGCGCTACGACCGTTTGGTGACTTTGCCGCAACGACGGGATGAGCTGAGTTTTCTGGTGATGTCGTTTAACGAGATGGTGCAGTCGCTTGCCCTTGCCCGCGAAGCCTCGGCCCGCAGCCAACGTCAGCTTGAACGCCAACGGGCCTATCTCGAAACCGTGCTCACACAGCTTTCGTCAGGAGTGCTCATTCTCGATGCCCAGGGGCTGGTCAGTAGTATGAATCCGGTGGCAGGCCAACTTTTGTTAGTTGAGCTTGCCGATTTACTGGGACTATCGAGTGGGCAATTAATCGAGCAATTTCAATCGCTTGCTCCATTTTTTCAAGCGGTCGACGATCTCTCCCACCACCCCGAAGGCGAACGGGAAGTCGTGTTATTTGGGGCGAGTGGACGGCGCATTTTCATGTTACGCAGCCGTGCGTTGCCAGAGGGGTTAACCCAACGAAGTGGGACAGTCATTGTATTTGATGAAGTGACGGCGTTGATTCAGGCACAGCGAGATGCGGCGTGGGCGGAAGTCGCACGGCGATTGGCACATGAGATTAAAAATCCGTTGACACCGATTCAGCTATCAGCAGAACGCTTACGGCGTAAGTTGTTGCC
>CAZTIH010000056.1:0-6855 GCA_964613675.1 uncultured Candidatus Competibacteraceae bacterium | reverse complement strand
ACAGCTCGCCGTCGATCAACGGGATTTGTTGGAGCGTACCACCCATGTCATTATTCAACAGGTGCAAGCGCTTAAGGAAATGGTCGATGATTTCAATCACTATGCACGGCCCAGTCGCTTACATTTTACGGCGTTAAACGGCGATAACTTAATCCGCGAAGTAGCTGAGTTATTTCGCGAAACCTGTCACCAGCATGACATTGATTTGCAACTCGACCTTCAGGCCCCCGCTTTTGAGGCGGATCCGACGAAAATGCGTCAACTACTCAATAACTTGGTCAAAAATGCAGTAGAAGCCGTGCAGGATGGGCGCGGTCAGCGGGTGTTGTTGCGCAGCGCAGGGTATGGGGCAGGGGTTGAGTGGCGAATTGAGGATGACGGCGCGGGCTTTTCGCCGCAGTTAGGCAATCCCTTCGAGCCTTATGTCACTACTAAACCCAAAGGAACGGGGTTAGGACTCGCGATCGTGCGCAAAATCGTCGAAGAACATGGCGGTGTTATCGAGTTGGGGACTGCCTCGTTAGGCGGCGCTCAAATCTTAATTCGGCTGCCCTGTCGCAGCACTTCCCCCCATTTGCTTTCCAGTGAGAACTCTGCATGAGCACACATATTTTAGTCGTGGATGACGAACCCGAAATTCGCAATGTCGTCAAGGATATTCTCGAAGATGAAGGGTTTGCGGTGGAGTTGGCCGCAAATGCCGCTGAAGCGCGGGAGGCCCGTCGAGCAAAAAGACCCGATTTGATTCTCCTCGATATTTGGATGCCCGATTTAGACGGTATCTCGTTATTACGCGAGTGGAGCGAGGGGGATCGGTTGCCCTGTCCCGTCGTGATGATGTCTGGGCATGGCACTGTGGAAACAGCGGTCGAAGCCACGCGATTAGGGGCTTATGACTTCATTGAAAAGCCCTTGTCGATGGCAAAGCTGTTGCTCACCGTGGAACGGGCCCTCGAAGCGGATAAATTATTTCGGGAAAATCAAGGACTTAAACGGCAAATGCGTCCCCTCGACGAACCGTTAGGACGCAGTGAAGCCATGCAAAAGCTGCGCAATCAACTGTTGCGAGTAGCCGAACGGCATACCCCTATTTTGTTGTCGGGTGAGCCGGGCACGGGGAAGGAAGTGTGTGCGCGTTACATTCACCATCACAGTCCCCGTCGCAATGGGCCGTTCGTCGTCGTCGGTGTGGGAGCGATTGCACGGGAAAATTCGGCATTAGAACTTTTTGGTGCAGAACAGGGCGATAAAGTGATTTACGGTCGGCTTGAGCAAGCCGAACACGGCACATTATTTCTCGATGATTTAGCGGATATGGCGTCCGAGGTGCAGGCAAAGCTCGCGGGTGCGATTGACAACGGGACTTTTTTGCGCGTTGGCGGACGTGAGCCAGTCAAGCTCGATGTACGGGTGATCGGTGCAACCCATCAGGACTTGCAACGGGAGGTTCAGGAGGGACGGTTTCGCGAAGATTTGTACTTAGCCATCAATGTCGTTCCCGTGATTTTGCCACCGCTACGAGACCATTGTGAGGATGTGCCCGAACTTTTGAATTATTTCGTGAATTATTTCGTCGATCACGAGGGACTGCCTTACCGCCACTTCAATTTAGCCGCGCAAAATCGCCTGCGAAACTACGGTTGGCCAGGCAACTTGCGGGAGTTAAAAAATCTCGTTCAGCGTTTGCTCATTATGGGCAATGGTGAAGAAATTATGCTGGAGGAAGTGGATTTGGCGATTACCACGACGCCTACGGGGCGTACGCGGGAGGTGTACAGCATTCCATTAGATGTTTCCTTGCGCGAAGCCCGTGAGCGGTTTGAACGCGCCTATCTTATTGAACAGTTTAGAGAAAGTGGGGGAAATGTGGCACGGTTGGCAGATCGAGTTGGCATGGAACGTACAAATCTCTACCGAAAATTGCGGGCTCTCGGCATTGATCCCAAAAAGGCGATGGATGGGGAGTAATCATGAGAATTGTCATCTTAGGCGCAGGCCAAGTGGGAAGCTCGGTGGCGCAAAATCTTTCTCAAGAGAACAACGATATTACCGCTGTCGATTCTAACGAAAAATTACTGACTAACCTGCGTAACCGCATGGATATTAAAACGGTACATGGTCACGCTTCGCATCCCGATGTGCTGGAGCAGGCCGGGCTACCCGATGCCGAGATGTTAATAGCAGTTACGAATAGCGATGAAGTCAACATTGTGGCCTGTCAGATTGCTTACGGGGCTTATCGAACGCCACAGCGCCTTGCCCGTATTCGGTCGCCGAGTTATTCCCAAATGCAACCTTCGTTGTTTGATAAAAAGCGATTGGCGATTGATGTGGTGATTAGTCCGGAAGAGCTGGTCACAAATTATGTGAGCAAGTTGATTTTAAATCCGGGGGCACTGCAAGTGCTCAGTTTTGCCGAGGGACGCGTGAGTTTAGTGGGGGTGCGGGCGGCGCACGGGGGGGTGTTAGTTAACAAAACCCTGAAAACTTTGGCCGAACACATGCCGGGTGTTCACGCTAGGGTGGGGGCGTTGTATCGAAATAATCAACCCATTATGCCCGATGGCAACACGATTATTCAGCCGAACGATGAAGTGTTTTTCGTGGCGGCGCCGAAGAACATTCGTGCGGTGATGAGTGAGTTACGGCGTCTCGAAAAGCCCACGAAGCGCATCATGATCGCAGGGGGGGGCAATATCGGGGCGCGGCTGGCCCAGTCACTCGAACAGCAATATCAAATAAAACTCATCGAACGGGATAAGTTGTTGGGCCAAAAAATCGCGGAAACCCTGACGCGCACCATCGTATTGGAGGGGAACGCAACGGATGAACGGTTATTGCTGGAAGAGAATATCGAGAATGTCGATGTCTTTTGTGCCGTAACGAACGACGATGAAGTCAACATTTTATCGGCGTTATTGGCCAAGCGGCGAGGTGCGAAAAAGGTGATGGCGCTCATCAACAATCCGGCTTACGTAGAGTTGATGGAGGAAGGCGGCTTGATTGACGCGGCAATTTCGCCCCAGCAGGCCACCATTGGCAGTTTGTTGTCGCGGGTGCGGCGGGGGGAAATTAGCAGCGTCCATAGTTTGCGGCGCGGGGCAGCAGAAGCGATTGAGGCCACGGCGCGCGGGGATGCTAAGGTGGTGAACAAGCGCGTAGAAGAGATTCCGTTGCCGCCCGGGACTTCAATCGCTGCTTTAGTTAGGGGAAACGAAGTCATCATTTGCCATCACGATACGGAGATTAAAGATGGCGATCATGTGATTCTGTTTATGGTCAATAAAGCCCATCTGAGAGCGGTTGAGGCGTTATTTCACGTCAGTCCGTTGCATTTTTGAGGCGGTCATTCGAGGTTCTGAACCTGCTCCCGAATCTGCTCAATCAATACCTTTAATTCGATGGCGTACTTAGTTGTTTGGCTGTCATTCGACTTTGCAGATAGGGTGTTGGCCTCGCGGTTAAGCTCTTGAGAAAGAAAATCTAGACGTCGGCCTACAGGTTCGGATCGCTGCAAAACCGCTTTAATCTCAATGAGATGAGTATCTAAACGGTCGAGTTCTTCATCGACATCCAGACGTTGTGCAATAAACACCAATTCTTGTTCCAAGCGCCCCGAATCCCCTTGTAACGGAATATCGTTAAGTCGATTGAGTAGTCGGTCTCGTAGTCGCTCTAGGAGAAGGGGACGATGTTGCCGAATTTGTCGCACAATTTCTCCCATCACCTCGACTCGTTGCAGAATAAATTGGGTGAGCTTATCGCCTTCGCGCTGGCGATTTTCGATGAGTTGTTCGGTCACTTTTTCGAGACATATCAATGCACTACGAGTGATAAGGTCATTCTGATCGCTTTCTGAATCTATTAACGCATTGGGCCATTGGAGCAGGGTGAGTGGCGCGAGGGATTTTCCGGGGCCCACGAGTTGTTCGACTTCGTTGCAAAGACTCATCAGCCGTTCGATAAGCGGGCGATTGAGTTGCCATGCCTGAAACGCGGCTTGACCGGGTTGAAATCGCAATAAACCTTCGATTTTTCCACGACTTAACCGCTGTTGCAGAATTTCACGGGCCATCATTTCAAGAGATCGCAGCGTGTCGGGCAGGCGGAGGCTGATTTCGAGATAGCGATGGTTGACCGAACGTAACTCCCAAATAAATTGGCCCGTCGAATCGGTTTGTAAATGCCGTGCAAAGGCCGTCATACTATGTGCTGTCATGAGCTTAAACCGCTGTTGTGGATTAACGTTTTTACCGTGAACCCTTGATTTAGTTGATTAAAACAGTCTTTTACCAGAGGAATAAACAATGCGTCCAAGCCAACGCGCCTTCGACGAATTACGCCCCATTAGTTTAATTCGCGATTATCTGAAATACGCCGAAGGATCGGTTCTCGTCGCTTACGGCGACACGCAAGTGATCTGTACGGTTTCGATTGAAGATCGCGTGCCGCCGTTTCGGAAGGGGAAAGGGGGCTGGTTGACGGCGGAATACAGCATGTTGCCGCGGGCAACTTTGACGCGAAATCAACGGGATAGCGGTAGAACCGGGCCTAATGGTCGTGCCCAAGAAATTCAACGTCTGATTGGGCGCAGTTTGCGGGCAGTTCTCGATTTAGAAGCGCTCGGCGAACACACCATCACGATCGACTGCGATGTGATTCAGGCGGATGGAGGAACGCGTACTGCCGCGATCACGGGCAGTTTTGTGGCCTTAGCCGATGCGATTAAGGGGTTAGGTGAAAAACGCAATTTCCGCCGTAACCCGTTGCATGGGCAGATCGCAGCGGTTTCGGTGGGAATTTACCGAGGTCAACCTGTGTTGGATCTCGATTATGCCGAAGATAGTGAAGCAGAAACCGACATGAATCTGGTCATGAACGATGCGGGGGCATTCATCGAAGTGCAGGGGACGGCAGAAGGTCATGCGTTTCGTCGAGATGAGTTGAATAAACTGCTCGATTTAGGGGCGCGGGGCATTGAGCAAATCGTGGAGATTCAACGCGAGGCATTAGCGTCTTAAAATGCGCTGGTTAATCGCCACCCACAATATCGGTAAGCAACGCGAGTTTCAGGCGTTATTCGCCCCGCTTAATATCGAAATTGTGACCTTGAGAGATTTAAAGATTCCTGCGGTTGCGGAAATCGGATTAAGCTTTGTGGAAAATGCGTTAATTAAAGCGCGTTACGGTGCTGAATTAAGCGGATTACCGACATTAGCGGATGATTCTGGTTTATGTGTGATGGCTTTAAACGGTGCCCCTGGTGTGCACTCTGCGTATTACGCAAATCAGCACGGAAATGATGTCGCTAATAATCAGAAATTACTCGCCGAATTAGCTACCGTAAAAGCCCCTCATCGGCAGGCTTATTATGTGGCGTATCTCGTATTTGTTCAGCAGGCTTGTGATCCTATGCCATTGATATTTCAAGGTACATGGGCGGGGGAAATTGCGGAATATGCCGCAGGAGAACAGGGATTTGGTTACGACCCTTTATTTTATTTACCCGACCAAGGTTGTACCGTAGCGCAATTAGCATTGACGACCAAAAATCGCTTGAGTCATCGGGCGCAAGCATTAGCGCAATTAAGGCACCATTTTGGATTATGATTCCCCTCGCGCTGTACATTCATTTGCCCTGGTGTGTGCGCAAATGTCCTTATTGCGATTTTAACTCACATTTAGCGCCCAAATCGTTGCCAGCAATTGAGCGACAATATGTACAAGCATTGCTCGTCGATTTAGCACGCGATCTCGCGTTAATTAAGGGAGATCGCATAATCGACACGATTTTTATCGGGGGCGGGACACCGAGCTTATTTTCTGCCCATTCGTTAGCCCAATTATTAGCGGGTATTCGGGCCCAAATTAGGGTGCATCCCGAGGCGGAAATTACGCTTGAAGCCAACCCCGGCACCGCAGAACAGCAGAAGTTTGCAGACTTCCGCGCCCTCGGGATCAATCGGTTGTCGATAGGGGTTCAGAGCTTCAATTCAGAACATCTACAACGATTGGGCCGTATCCACGATGGCCACGAAGCCATTGCCGCCGTCGAAATGGCACATCTTGCGGGATTTACGAATTTCAACCTCGATTTAATGTATGGCTTGCCGGGACAAACGGTTGAGCAAGCGGTCACCGATGTTCTGCAAGCCGTTGAATTACGCCCCACACATCTATCGCACTATCAACTAACCCTCGAACCTCAAACGCCTTTTGCACGATTTCCCCCTCCCTTACCCGATGATGACGCGCTGTGGGCGATGCAGAATGCCTGTCAAGAAGCCCTAAGGAGGGCACACTTCCCACAGTACGAAGTGTCGGCCTATGCCCTCCCCGAATTCCGCTGTCGCCATAACCTAAACTATTGGGAATTTGGGGATTATTTGGGGATTGGGGCAGGGGCACATAGCAAGTTGACCACGGTTGATTCCTCGGAATTTTCCCTGTTGCGATTGGCGAAATGGCGTTTTCCCACACGGTATTTGCAGATTCTGCAAGGGGCATCTGCGATTGAAGAACAACGGGAAGTCGAGACCGAAGCGAAGGCGTTTGAATTTTTACTCAATGTATTGCGATTGGTTGAAGGTGTTCCCGAAACCCATTTTTCCGAACGAACGGGCCTATCTCTGGAGCGCTGGTCGGATAAAATCGACCCTCTGGTTGCCCATCAACTGCTGGAAGTGACTCCCCGAATTCGGGCTACCCATCAAGGGTTTAACTTTTTGAACGATCTGCTCACGCCCTTCGTTCCCAGTTGATTTGCCTAGAAACCGCGTTATATTCCGCCGCTTTTCTCTTTTTGGAGCTGCTGTAATGAAAAAAGACATTCATCCCAATTATCGTCCCGTGATT
>CAZTIH010000055.1:0-15722 GCA_964613675.1 uncultured Candidatus Competibacteraceae bacterium | reverse complement strand
CAACTGACCCCAATTCCCCCCCCCAACACGGTGAGCACGAGGGCAAGGTAAATCGTCCAAAACCACGGGGGCGTTTGGCTCACGCGCTCAAATACCGACAAGCCCAATTCGGTGAGGTACAGCAGCAATACCAGTAATGCGAGGGAAATCCCCATGACGACCAAAATTAACGGAGCTTTCAGGGGAATAGCACGGGGGAATAACGCCATAAAAATCGCTTCACAGTCGCAAGAAAAAGGGAATTGTAAGAGAGATTGGTTTTCCATCGGGGCGATTTTTTCCACTTTTCGGATGATTTATGTCGTCTTCTCATGGGCTTGCCGACGCGAACTGCCGTCGATTTATTGGATTTCGCGTGTTGTTTAATGCCCGCTTTTACTACCCGGTGATCGCCGTCCTATTTCTCGATTTGGGGCTGACTGCCGCTGAGTACACCTTATTAAACTTCCTTTGGGCACTAATTATTGTCGGGGCGGAAGTGCCGTCGGGCGTCTTGGCGGATCGTTTGGGCCGCCGTCCCCTCGTCATTGCGGCGGGTGTTCTGATGGTGCTGGAGATGATGACATTGTGTCTCGCCCCCCAAAACGGGGGATGGTTACTCCTCGGATTTTGTCTCGTGAACCGCATTTTGAGTGGGTTAGCCGAAGCGATGGCCAGTGGCGCCGACGAATCCTTGGTTTATGACTCCCTTGTGCAGGCCGACCGCCGCGATGAATGGCCCGATTTGTTGCGACAACTCATGGTGTGGCAGTCCATCGCGATGGTGTTGGCGATGTTGATCGGTAGCGCGGTGTACGACCCTAACTTGTTGAATAAACTGGGATTATCGCTCGGATTTTCGTGGAAACTCGATGCCAGTACCACGATGCGTTTCCCGATTTATCTCAATCTGTTGACGGCGTTTCTAGTGCTAATGATGGCGTGGGGAATGCGCGAACCCGTCCGCGAGGCCGTCAGCAACTTGAATACGATGGACGCATTTAGAAGCGTCGGACGGGCGGGATGGTGGATTCTGTCCACGCCCATAGCGTTGTTCATCATCCTCGGCGGGATGATTTTGGACAGCGCCATTCGCTTATTTCTGACATTCAGCAGCGCCTATTTCCGTCTTATCGAGCTGCCCGACGCGAGTTTTGGCGTAATGGGTGCGTTGATGGCGGGGGTGGGTCTGTTGGTGGCTCCGCTGATGCGTCATTTGGGGGGCACCGTCGTCGCACAATATCGGGTGTTGATCGGACTCACTTTGGTGGGCCTGCTGGGACTACTGTTGGAACTACCCCTGTGGGGTGCCCTCTTTGCCCTCATTCTGGCGGCGGCGTTTTCGGCCTTGAATTACTTCGTCTCCAACGGCCTGAATCAGCAAGTCGAGAGTCATCAACGGGCGACGGTGCTGTCGTTTAAGGGACTGGTCTTCAATTTGGGCTACGGTTTCGTGAGCCTTCTATTCGCCGAAGCCCTTCACCAGTTTAGCGACCCCGCCCGTCCCGATAGCGCGTTTGGGGAAGCGCTGGTGCTGTTGCCGTGGTGGGTGAGCTTTGCGGGATTGTTGCTAATGCTGGGCTTTGTACGCCGTCGCCTTTCTCATTAACGCCGCGATGGGTTCCAAAAAATCTGCACCCGATCTCCCGCCCGATTCGCAAACTCCACCGTCGGCGGGCCGAAATAGCGGTGCAGCAGCTCGACAATTTCAGGGGTGCGGTGACTAATCCACACCGCCAGTCCGTCGTAGGCGGCCCATTCGGTATTGCGCAACACCGCTTCGTCCACATGCCATGCGGGCAACTGTCGCCACATCGCCGCCGTCTCCGATGAGAGCCGTCCGCTGTAATAGATCAAGCGCCCTTCGTTGAAATAAATCGCTTTTGATTCAGGGGCTTGTGATGTAATCCACTGACCGGCCTGTCGCAAGTAATGATGGTGGCGTTCCAAGGAGAACAGGCCGTCAATGAACATGAATCCCAATAACAACCCCATCAGCAAAAAGGCCCCATTCAATCGTCGTTTCACTAACCAAAGATCGTGTACCGCCGCCAGCAAAAACGGCATCAGAAGTAATAGCAATAAGGTGAGCGACATCAACGGCAACGCAGATAAGTAGCCCACTGCCACAAGCTGTCCACCGCAAATCAGCAACTGCACCCCAATGAGCCACTGCAAAAGCCGTCGGTGAAACTGCGTCAACCCCAAGCGCTGTCGGAACGCCCGAAACCAGGGCAGAACGCAGTAAAGCGGCGAAAGCGTCGTGACGAGTTTGTCGATGAAAATGAGTGCGAGTAACAACACCATCGTTGGGTACGCATAGGGGGTTGCGGAGGGGGACAATACAAGACGCAGATGGTCACTTTGCCCTGCCAGTCGATGCCACCCTTCCCGCACAGCGTGGAGACCCGCGATGAGTTCCCCCAACACATGTTGTCCTGTGGCAGTCGCGGCCCAAAACCCTAGTCCGACATAGCTTAGGGCAGTGATCAGCCCCCAACGCATCCCCGTAGGCGGCGCGGTCAACCAAAATAACGGCCAAAGTAACCACAACAGCAGGGTTTCTGGATGCACATACAACGAGATACCCATGATGCTTTGCCACCACAGATTGTCGCGCACGCTGTTGCCGGCCGTCATAAAACCGCGTACTGCGATTAAAAACAGACACCAATACGCAAATTCAGGGGTGAAATGGCTACGGAGATCGTTCAAAAACGGATGACAGGCGATGACGAATGCCGCGATCCAACGAACTTTAGCCACGTGGGTCAAGCGCATCACCACCCCCATGAATGCCCCTGCCAATGCCGTACTCATGATCCATTGCGTCCAAAATCCGAGGGTCTCGCGCTGTAATAACGGCCACTGCGCCAGCCAGCGACCGTACAAACCGCCCTGTTGCCCTAAATCGGTAGCTATTTCGGCGTCGAGGAGTCGTAAAAATGCGGTTTCGCTGAGTCCATCCGCAATCCACAGTCGCCATAATCCAATGCAACCGCTCAACAACACGCTGTACAACAAGGGGTGATGCAAAGTGCGCAAGCTAATGCGGTTCATACGGCGTAGGGGTCCGTGCCCCCGTCAATCGCTTTGAATCGTCGATGAATCCATAAATAGTCTATGGGTTGCTGTCGAATGAGCTGTTCGAGGGCGTCCGTCAACTGCTGAGTGGCACGTTCACGGTCATCGACACACGAAAGCGGTGGCATCAGGTGCAATCGGAAGCCGTCGGGTTCGCGAAACTGCGTAAACGGCAGGATGGGGGCCTCGGTCAACTGAGCCAACCGAACTACCCCCGCCGTCGCATAGGTCGTCTGCCCAAAAAATTGCACTTTTACGCCCTGCGCATCGTATTGATCGGGGGCCATCCACAAAAAGCGATTCGCTTTCAGCGCCTTGATCATGGCGCGAATGTCGTTTTTAGGAATGATCGGCCCAAACTGTTGACGGCCTCGTCGCATGTAACGGGCCACGACGGGGTGATTTGCGGGCCGATAAACGGCACTCCCGGGAAAGAATCGCGAAAGCAACGTGGCCCCGATCTCTAAATGCGTGAAATGTGCGGCTAACAGAATGGCGCCCCGACCGCGATCTAGGGCCTGTTGCAGATATTCGGCACCCTCTATGTGTGTCACCCAACGTTGCAATTGGTCAGGTGTTCGTTGCCAACACGCTGCGGTTTCGCACACCCCCCGCGCCAGAGACACGAAATGACGACGAATCCATTGTTGACGATGGGCGTCGTCGAGTTCGGGGAAACAGAGCCGTAGATTTTGATTGGCGATGTGCCGACGACGGGGTCCGAAATAGCGGAAAGCACCGCCCAGAACTCCACTCACCGGCCCATGACTTGTGCGGGGAAGTCGTCCCAACGCGGCAAAACTCAGGGCAAGGGCAGGGTAAGTTAGGATGGCACTTGGTAAAGATGAGGTGAGTAACGACATGATTTTAGTAACGGGTGCGGCAGGTTTTATCGGAAGTAACTTGATTTGGGGACTCAATCGAGCAGGGGAACGGGATATTGTCGCGGTCGATGATCTCTCTCAGGGCGAGAAATACCGCAATTTGCAACTGGGCGAGATCGCAGATTATTGGGATAAAGATAAATTTCGATGGTTTATTGAACAAAATCGTGCTTTTTCGCCGAAATTGACCGCAGTTTTTCACCAAGGCGCGTGTACCGATACGACCGAATGGAATGGAAAATTGATGATGGAAACCAATTTTGAATACAGCAAACTTCTGCTGAATTACTGTCTGCACCATCGGATCCCCTTGATTTATGCGTCATCGGCAGCGGTGTACGGGTTAAGTCGTCACACCCATGAAGACCAAGAGTCGCAAGCGTTGAATGTGTATGGTTACTCAAAACTGCTCTTCGATCGCTATTGGCAACGGCATTTTCCCCAACCGTCGAGTCCAGTCGTGGGGCTGCGCTACTTTAATGTGTACGGCCCTGGAGAAACGCACAAAGGAAAAATGGCAAGCCTGGTTCTGCAATGGCGTCGGCAACTTCTGCAAACAGGGACGATTAAGCTATTTGGCGAATACGACGGCTTTGCGGCGGGCGAACAGCGACGGGATTTCATCCATGTCAACGATGTGGTGGCGGTCAATCTGTGGGCGTTGAATAGCGGATTGAGCGGGATTTTTAATGTTGGCACGGGAAACAGTAGAACTTTTAATGAGTTAGCGAATTGTCTTCTCGCCCATTACGGCCAAGGCGAATGTCGTTACATCCCATTTCCAGACAATCTGCGAGGAGCATATCAGAGTCACACCCAAGCGAATTTAACCCGTTTGCGACAGGCGGGTTATCAACAGGAATTCATGCCGTTAGAACTGGGAGTGCAGTCGTATTTAAGCTGGTTGGATGCGGAGGGCGTGATCTGATTGGTGCCCCCGCGAGGTATGGCAAGCAAGAGAGCAGACATCTGAATACAAATTAGCTTTAAGGTGATCTTTCTCCACTCCGAGGTATCACCTTATGTCCGATTACTTCGCCCACACCGCTAATCCTGAAGGGCAATGGCATGTCCTCTCCGATCATCTGAATGGGGTTGCTGAATTAGCCAAACAGTTTGCCGAACAAGCCTCGCCTCATCGGGAAACCGAATTAGCACACCAAGCCTATTGGGCCGGCCAATTACACGATTTGGGAAAGTATCGTAAAGCGTTTCAACAATACCTTCGCCAAGAACGTCAACGCAGTGAAGAGACTCACCACGCAATTTACGGTGCCGCCCTGGCCTACGACCGAGAAGGCCATGATTTAGCCTTTGTCATTGCGGGACACCATGCCGGTTTACACAATTGCGGCGACTTACAAACCACGATTGAAGGTAAAAAATATCAAGCGCAAGAACGGGCTGCTGAATTAGTCGAAGTATTTGAAAAATTTGGCCCCAAAATTCCGCATATTTTTGGGCTACCGAGTTTCATCGACGAAGAAGACGGTTACGCCATTGAATTTTACATTCGCTTTCTATTTTCGCTGTTGGTCGATGCGGATTTTTTGGATACGGAAGCCCATCACCGCCCATCTCTGCGTCATCCCCAAAGACTCAATCCAGAGTTTTTGCTACAGCGCTTGCAGAACGAGAAATCGGCAAAATCGCAAGTGGGCGAACTCAATGAATTACGGCATCAGATTTACGAAAAATGTCTGCAAGCAGGCCAGCAAGCCCCGGGATTCTTCTCATTGACCGTGCCGACAGGTGGGGGAAAAACCTTGTCGGGGATGGCGTTCGCGCTCAAACACGCTGCCATTCATGATTTACGACGCATCATTGTTGTCATTCCATACCTGTCGATTATCGAGCAGAACGCTTCTGAATATCGACGAATTCTGGATCCCAAGGGAGAAGGCATCGTGATTGAGCACCATTCGGCCACGAATTCTCCCGATGATTCAGAGGAAACTCGTTCTGATCGGCCCTTAGAACGCCATGCCGAGCAGTACGCGACAGAAAATTGGGATGCCCCCATCATCGTGACGACGGCGGTGCAATTTATTGAATCGCTATTTGCTTGTCAGACTTCTCGTTGTCGAAAGCTGCACAATATCGCCCGTTCTGTCGTAATTTTTGATGAAGTACAGACGCTCCCTACCCATCTGCTCAACCCACTCTTAAATGTCTTACGCACCCTACAGAAATCTTACGGCGTCAGTTTTTTATTCTCGACGGCGACTCAACCCGCTTTTTCAGAACGCCCTCAATCATTAACAGAAGGCTTTAAGGCAAGCGAAATTCGAGAAATCAACGATCAGAAAGCGGCCCATTTTCAGCAACTTCAGCGGGTCACCTATCAGTTTCCGACGCCTGAAGAACGGCTCAACTGGGACGATCTAGCCGCTCAGATCATCGAACAACCTCAGGCGCTGTGCATCGTCAATATTCGGCAACACGCCTTTGAATTTTGGGAGGCGGTGCGTAAACGATTATCGCCAGAAGATCAAGACGGTCTCTTTCATTTGTCGTCGGCGATGTGTGCGCAACACCGTTTTGATTTACTCGGCGAAATGCAAAAGCCGATGACTAATTCTATTCGGTTTCGCCTGCAAAATCAGATGCCCTGTTGGTTAATCTCAACTCAACTTATCGAAGCGGGTGTGGATGTGGATTTTCCCAGTGTGTACAGAGCATTAGGGCCACTGGATTCTATCGTGCAAGCCGCTGGTCGTTGTAATCGGGAAGGTAAATTGCGGGCTGCCAATGGGGAAATCGAATTAAGCAAAGTTATTATCTTTCGCCCCGAAAAACATAATCTCCCCAGAGGGATTTACTGCACGGCGACCGAATTAACGACGGCGCTATTAGATCAACTCAACGAAGTGGATTTAGGGGTCGATAGTCAACTGTTCGGACGTTATTTCGATCAGCTTTACGATCTCGCCAACACCGATAGAGACATTCAGGCCAGACGCGAAAAACTCCATTTTAGAGAGGTTGCAGAACTGGCCCGCGTCATTCGAGACGAGACCTGTGCCGTGATTGTTCCCTACGGCAAGGCCGCCGATCTCATCGAAGTGCATCGGAACGCCGTCTATGACGACAAGATTGCCGGTTCTCTCAAACCCCGATTAACCCGAGATGATGTACGGAAGTTTCAGCGTTTTATGGTGAACCTCCGAAAACCCGACTTCATTCGGATGAAGGCACAGGAGATCATTACGCCATTGCTTCCGAACTTGGATTTATGGGTTTTAGATAAAGGTGATTATCATCAGAAGCTGGGTTTATTACTCAATCAACGACCGTTAGAGGATTCAATATGGTAAGTGAAAATACAGTCGCAATGCGGGTTTGGGGCGATTATGCCTGTTTTACGCGCCCGGAAATGAAGGTGGAACGGGTGAGCTACTCCGTGATGACGCCTTCTGCCGCACGGGGCGTCTTGGAAGCCGTTTTTTGGGAACCCGAAATCTACTATCTGATCGACTCGATTTATGTCATTCAGCGCGGCCATTGGTTTTCGTTCAAACGCAACGAAGTGACCGAAACCGTCAGTCTGAGTAGCGTAAAAAACTGGATGAAAGACCCGAAAAAAGTCGGTTTCATCAAAGCCGGGGGCGGGGCAAAGGACGGTACGCAGCGAAATATGCTGGCGCTCACCGGTGTGGAATATCTGATCCAAGCGGAAGTCCACCTGTCCAGATTGGCGGGCCACAATCCGTTGCAGAAGTATCTGGGCGAAATTAAACGCCGTTTGCGGAGTGGCAAATGCTTTCATCGACCCTATCTGGGGATGCGGGAATTCAGTGCAGACTTTGATTATGTCGAGGATGTGCAGACGACTTTTCGGGAACGGATGAAACATCCATCGAAAGCCGTTTCAGAAGATCTCGGCGTCATGCTTTACGATGTTTTCGCGCCCGAAGCCCGTGCCCACGGCTTTCGTTGGTCGTTGCATGGAGATCATTTAGCCGATCCGCGTGCCCATCCCGAACGCCAGAAGAATAAAGATAGGACTTCCGACATTGGCTATGTGGGGCAAGCCGTTGAAGCCGATAGTATTTACTTCAATGGCGTGATTGATAACGGTCGCATGGACTGTCACCCAGAACGCGTGAAATGGCTTCGTAAAATTCAATAAGGAGGACGATTGCAGATGATGCTGTTAAAACTTTACGAGTTGGCTAAAACCCAGAATTTATTGGAATTAGATGAACTCGCTTTCGATCAAAAAGTAGTCCATTGGTTGATCTGTCTCGATGCGGACGGCCAACTCATTGGACAAGGCCCCATGGCATTCCATACCGAGCAAAAATCGGGTAGAGCCAGGTTGGGAAAGGAGTATCTAGCGCCAATTACGCCACTCAACAAGAGCCAAGGGGGAATTGCCGAATTTCTCTACGAAGGCATGGTAGGGGTCTTGGGTTTGGGGGCAGAAGAAGATGCTGAAGATGCTGAAGACAACGCGGATTCTGAAACCGAGTCGAAATCGTCTAAAAAATCTGATAAAAATAGCGGCCAGAAGAAATACGAAGATTTTTGGCGACAGATTCAGAATGCTTTCGATAAAACGAAATCTCTCGAACTATCAGCAATGTTGAAGTTTCATGAGGCTGTTGGGCAAAATCCTCCGTTTCTCAAGCAGACGGGGGGAGATGCCAAAAAGCCCAAATTTTCGATCACAACCTTGGATGGCAAAGTCGAAAAATGTGAGTCAAGTCATCTATTTACCTTCAAAGTCGGCGACATGATTTTGCTCAACGACGAGGGATTACGCGCTCACTGGCGTCAGATTTATAAAGTGCATGTAGATGAAGTTCGCGAAAAATCTGAGAAGGGAATTTGTCTGATTACGGGTAAAGAAAGCCCGCTTGCACGCATTCATCCCATCAAAATTAAGAGAGTTCCTGCGGCTCAGGCGACGGGTGCATCGATTGTAGCCTTCGATAAAAAGTCATTCAGATCCTACGGATTTGAGCAGAGTATTAATGCAACCTGTTCGATAGAAGCGGCAACGGGTTACTGTAAAGCCTTGAATTTCCTCATGAAAAACGAGGATCATCACTGTCGCTTGGGTTCTGAAACGATCATTTGTTTTTGGGCGAAAAAGGATCGTCAAGCTGGAGGATTTCTGAAGCGCAAATTTTTAGCGCCTGATCCAAAGACCGTTAAAGACTTTCTGAAATCACCGTGGGCGGGGTTGGATCGCGAGTTACTCAAATTCGATGAATTCTACAGCACGACCCTATCGGGAAATGGGGGACGGATCGTCGTTCGACAGTGGTTGCAGATGAATTTTGAAGACGCCATCGGCAATCTTGTCGCGTGGTTCAGCGATCTGGAAATCTGCGACTATGGCGATCCGATGATTCAAGACAAGGCAAAAGTTTCGCCGCTCGCATTGAAAGAACTGGCCTTGACGACAGTGCGCGAAGAAAAAGATTTGCGTCCAGAAGTCTTAACCCAGCTCTACAACGCCGCGTTGCAGAACACTGCGCCGATGTTGTCGTTGCTCTCGCCGATTCTACATCGCCTCGCGGTCGATCTATCAAAGCCCAAAGATTCAAGCAAATCTTGGCAATATCCCCTCTACAAGAAGTCCCGTTTTGCCCTAATTCGTCTCATTCTTAACCGCCATCAAAGGAACGCCCAGAAGATGTCTGAAACTGTTCATGCTCCCATTATTGGGCCAAAAGTCCATGAAACCGATGATTTTGCTTATAATTGCGGTCGTCTGTTAGCGCTTTTCGATGATCTACAGGCCAAAGCTCATGACTATAAACTAGAGGGAGCAAGCGTCGTGGCACGTTACTACGGAACAGCTTCCGCAACACCCAATAGTGCGTTCGGAATTCTTTGGCGACTTCATCAGCATCATCTGCACAAACTGGAAAGGATGGGCGACAAAGGGCGACGTAATGCCGCCATTATGGAACGGCGCATTGCTGAAATTGCCGCGCTCTTTCCACCCTCTGGCCCTCGGCAACCGCCACAATTTCCCCGTTCCTTTGATCTGCAAGCCCAAGGACGGTTTGCCTTAGGATTTTATCAACAGAAGGCAGAAGACGATTCTGGACGCCGACAAGCGAAGCAGAACAAACCCTCTGAAGATACTTCAGATCAAGCCCCCGATTTTAACGACCCCTTACCTTAATTTTTCCATTTAATTCATCACACTAGGAGCACATAAATGAATACTGATCTCACCAACCGCCATGATTTTCTGATGTTGTTCGATGTCACCAATGGCAATCCGAATGGCGACCCTGATGCGGGGAACATGCCCCGTATCGAACCCAACAGCAATCGCGGTTTGGTTTCTGATGTTTGTCTGAAGCGCAAAATTCGTAACTACATCGAGCTGTTTAAGCCTACGCGCAAAGACGATGAAAACAATGGGTTTAACATCTTGATTCAACAGGGAAATGTCATCGAAACAGAACAGAAAAAAGCGGAAGACATTGCGAAGGGCAAATTACCGAAAGGTGCAAAAGACGATGTGATTGCTGAAAAAGCAGCGAACTGGCTATGTCAGGAATTTTTTGATGTAAGAACCTTTGGCAGTGTCGTTTCAACGGGCAGAGGTCCGCTAAGAGGCTCCGCATTCGGACAGATTCGCGGTCCCGTGCAGCTCACATTTGCCCAGTCGCTCCATCCGATCAATCCGTTAGAGGTCACGATTACGCGCTGCGTAGTCACCAAAGAATCTGACAAAGATAAAAAAGATCAAGAAGATCAAAAAGCTCAAGAGCGCACAATGGGCCACAAGTACATCGTTCCCTACGGGCTTTACATGGCAAAAGGCTATGTATCGCCACCATTTGCGGAAAAAACAGGCTTTGATAAACGCGATTTATGCTTAGTTTTCAAGGCATTACTCGATTTATTTGAGCATGATCACTCAGCAGCACGAGGCGAAATGCAAATGCGCGGACTGTATGTTTTTGAGCATGTCGGCACGCAACACGAAAATAATGCAAAACAGAACAGCAAAGAGGCCCGTTTAGGCTGTACCCACGCCCATAAGTTGTTTGATGGGATTCGGTGCCAATTAACGGAGGAAGCCCAACAAAAAGGCTATCCAGAAAATTTTAGCGACTATCAGATAATTTGCGACTGGGATCAGAAGGATTTGCCGAAGGGTGTCAAGCTGCACAAGTATCATGAACGACCCGATTTACTTATCTGCGATTAACCAATTTACCTACTGTCCACGACGCTGCGCGTTGATGTTTCTGGAAGACCAGTACGCAGAAAATTTGCATACTTTTTTGGGCACAACAGAACATGAGCGCGTGGATCACAGCGGTCAGATGACACATGCAGACGTGAGGGTGCTTTATGCACTCCCCGTCTGGCACACCGAACTCAATCTGGTGGGGCGATGCGATGTGGTCGAGATTTGGAAAGACGGCACGATTTTTCCCGTCGAATACAAGCACAGTCCTCGGCGACGCTACCTCAATGATGATCTGCAACTCGCTGCTCAAGCGCTCTGTCTGGAGGAAATGTTTCAGAAGCCCGTCCGTAAGGGAGCGATTTTCCATACGAAGAGTAAACGACGTCGAGAAGTTGAGATTAGCGAGGGATTACGGCAGCAATTAACCAACGCAGTGGCAGCGATTAATACATTGTTTTCACAGGAAGATTTACCGCCACCGACCCCAGTTGTGAAACGGTGTGACGAATGCGCGATGCGTCCGATTTGCCAACCGGAGATGTTGCGTCAAAGCGACACTTTAAATTGTCTGCACCAACAGTTATTCGACTGTGAGGAATAGGAATGGAGCTACTCAATACGCTGTATGTGACGACGCCCGATAGTTATCTCCATCTGGATAATCAAACGCTTTGTCTGCGATTAGAAGACAAGCCCGCCGCACGAATGCCCCTGCACCATTTGCAGTCGGTGGTCTGTTTTGGGCGGATTAATTTCTCAACGCCGCTCATTCATCATTTAGCCGATGTCGGAATTAGTTTTGTGATGCTCGATGAGAATGGACGATTTAAGGCACGTATTGAGGGGCCGATTTCAGGTAACGTCTTGTTACGTAAAGCACAATTTCGCCAACTCGATAATGCCTCATTTGGATTGCAGATTGCGAAGGGATTTGTGGCGGGAAAGATCAGAAACACGCGTCAATTACTTTTGCGGGCGGCCCGCGAAACGCAGAATTTGGAAGATCGCACGGTGTTAGTTGCGGGATCAAATCATCTAGCAAGTTCTCTTCGGCGCATTCGCGCTATGGAGACGCTGGATCAGTTGAGAGGTGTCGAGGGAGATGCCGCACAGGTTTATTTTAGCTGTTTCAATCACTTAATTCGCAGTGAATCTCGCAAGGTGTTTACTTTTGAGGGGCGCAATCGTCGCCCACCCCGCGACCCAACCAATGCGTTGTTGTCGTTTTTTTACGCGATGCTGATGAATGATTGTCGGTCGGCGATTGAAGCGACGGGATTGGATCCACAGGTAGGATTTCTCCATGTTTTACGCCCAGGGAAAGCGGCTTTAGCGCTTGATTTAATGGAGGAATTTCGCCACATCGCCGAAAGACTCACGCTCTCGCTTATCAATCGCGGACAGCTTAAGAAAGGTGATTTTGATTTTTGCGAAGGGGGAGCGGTTCTTCTGAAGGGAGAGGGTCGGAAGACGGCGATTATGGCGTATCAAGAACGTAAGCGAGAGCTGATTGTGCATCCGTTGCTTTCAGAAAAAATTCCGATTGGCGTTGCTTTTCTGATTCAAGCGCGACTGATTGCGCGAGTAATTCGGGGAGATATGCCCCAATATGTTCCCTTTCTGATTCGGTGAACGGTATGTTGATTATTGTCTGCTATGATGTGAATACGGAAACGCTTGATGGTAGAAGACGTTTACGCCATGTCGCGAAGATCTGCTTGCGTTTTGGGCAACGGGTTCAGAAGTCGGTTTTTGAATGTCAGGTAAACGCAAAACAGCTTGCGGAACTCGAAAAACTTCTCTTGGATGAGATTCGAGAAGATTTGGACTGTTTACGGCTTTACCGTTTGGCGGATGGACGGGGCTGTGAAGTTAGGGAGTACGGCAAATTTCGGGCGATAGATTTTGAGGGAACGTTGGTGTTGTAGGGGGGAGATGGGTAATTCGAGTGAGGGTGCAAAGAAGGGGACGCCGAAATTGTTATCAGCGGTTGAACAAAAAAGATTGTCTTTGTCGAAGAGCACCGAAGCGGCAAGGAAATCGCAGTTCGGTCAGTTTCTCACGCCTGAAAGGACGGCTGTATTTATGGCAAGCCTGTTCCCTGAAGGAGCAGGTGATTGCCGCCTGCTGGATGCAGGGGCAGGCATAGGTTCGCTGTCGGCGGCGGATGAACGGTCGTTGGTTCGATAGCCATTTCAGCCGCGAGAAATACAAGGGTATTTGTTCGCAAATGACAATATCTTAAAACAAACTATAATTGGTTGATTACGCCCATTTCTCCAATCCCGCCAACAAGGTTGGCCATGCACCGTATCCCGATTCTGCATTGATGTGTCCTGCACGACCGAGGTTTACGAAGTCGCTGCCCCATCGTTCCGCAAACGCTTTCGCCATCGGAAGCGATATCTACGGATCGTTTTCACTGGCGATCAGAACACTCTGAAAACCAAGAAAACAGTCGGGCAAAGTCTGCGTTAATCCCTGCTGAAACCGCTCTGGATCGGCGGGTGCGACAAAAATGACGCCCGCGATTTTTTCTACTTGATCCGCCGCCGCAACGACCGTCGCCAAACAACCAAAACTGTGCGCCACCAGCAAAACAGGGCGCGATGCTCCATCAATTTCATTGCGAACTGCCTGCGCCCAGGTCGCTAATTTGGGCCGTTCCCAATCAATGCCTCGCACCCGTTGCGCAGCGGGGCGCTGTCGTTCAAGCCATGTCTGCCAGTGGTTTGGGCCACTCCCGTGATACCCAGGGACAACAATGAGTTGTGGAGACATGCGAGTCATCCTCTACAAAGTGGCGTGAATCAGCGGTTTACTGCGCATAAATCTTGTCGAATTCACCGCCATCATTGAAATGCACCTGCTGCGCTTTCACCCAACCTCCGAAAACTTCATCAATCGTGAATAAATCAACCTGAGCAAACTTATCGGCGAGTTCCGCCACAATTATCTCATCACGCGGACGATAGTAATGACGGGCCGCCAATCGTTGCCCCTCCTCGGTGTAGAGATATTCCAAATACGCCGTGGCGACTTCCCGCGTTCCGCGACGATCCACCACCCGATCCACCACCGTGATCGGCGGTTCGGCCAAAATCGACACCGAAGGCGTCACAATTTCAAACCGCCCTTTCCCCAATTCCTCCTGCCCTAAATACGCTTCATTTTCCCACGCAATCAACACATCGCCGATGTTGCGCTGCGTAAAGGTCGTAAGGGCCGCCCGCGCCGCCGTGTCGAGAACCGGGGCATTCCGATAAATCTCTCGGACAAACTCCCGCGCCGTCTCATCGTTCCCACCCGATTGCCGCAGCGCATACCCCCACGCGGCGAGATAATTCCACCGTGCGCCGCCTGAAGTCTTCGGATTAGGTGTGACCACGCTCACATCAGAACGAATGAGATCATCCCAATCGCGGATGTTTTTGGGATTGCCCTGACGCACCAGAAGCACAATTGTCGAGGTGTAAGGCGATGAATTGTAAGGCAAACGGGACTGCCAATCCGCAGGAATCAAGTTGCCGCGTTCATGCAAAATGTCGATATCGAATGCCAATGCAAGGGTCACCACATCTGCTTCCAAACCATCGATGACCCCCCGCGCCTGTCGTCCGGAACCGCCGTGGGACTGCCGAACCGTTACATTTTGTCCTGTTTTCGCCCGCCAATGACGGATAAACGCCGCATTGAAATCTCGGTAAAACTCGCGAGTGGGATAGTAAGAGACATTGAGTAATGTGATCGCGGATTGGGCTTGCACCGTCGGCAAAGCAAGCAGTCCCCCCAGTGCCAATGCCCCTGCATTGAAAACACGCCGTTTAATATCAGTAAAAATCATATAAAACTTTTTTTAATTAACTTAAGGCTCTATAAAGCTAATCGTTTTGAAGGGGCTTGCCAACCAAAAAATTGGAAAAAGGTTTTCCATTTTAGTGATATTTTTCTTAAAAACTTCTCATGAAATGGATGACATTATGATCCAGATGCGCGGCAACCCCGCCGTTCAGGGCGGGGAAGAATAGCGTGGGCGGCGACCGCCACCCCTAGTCTGGCGTCTGCTGGTTCTCAATAGTATTGGCGAATAATCGAGGACTTCGCGCCGGGCAGCGTACTGGTATATGTCGGAGACACGGGCGACAAGTGGGGTTACTTCGATGCGCCCTTGCTCGCTGGTCTGGGCGTAGATGTGGATTCACACGGCAAGATGCCGGACGTGATGCTGCACTTCACCGCGAAGAACTGGCTGCTGCTGGTCGAGTCCGTCACCAGTCACGGCCCGGTCGATTGCAAGCGCCACGCCGAGTTAACAGCGCTGTTTAGAGGGGCGACCGCCGGGCTGGTCTATGTCACAGCCTTCCCTAATCGGGCCGTCATGGGGCGATACCTTGGTGATATTGCATGGGAAACCGAAGTCTGGGTGGCCGATACACCATCACACCTTATTCATTTTAATGGCGAGCGCTTTCTTGGGCCTTACAATGAGCCCTAACAAGGCGCTGCACCGGACGGCAATTTCGCTGCGCCACATTACCCCCGATAAGCTTGGTCGTTAGGCCAGATGAATATTCTTGTGCGCGAACCCCAAGTGATGCGAAAAT